>JAKSDL010000632.1 GCA_022360105.1 Pseudomonadota bacterium | reverse complement strand
CTAATACTGAGCCTTTTGGGCATTTGCTCCAAAGGAGCATCTTATAAAAGCATAGGGTGTAGCGTAGCGAAACCCTATGTTGACAGGTTCTACAGTTTTTATGCTCTGAAGGAGCATTTCAAAACCAAGGTTTGAAAATCATCATCATTTCGATGAGATATTCCTTCAGTAAAATAACCCGGCGCTTATGGGGTAAAACCCGAAATGACGAAGTGGTTGAGCCCTCAAAGATACAAGCTTCACCCATCACTGGAGGCGGGACAGTAAACTTTTGTGTTCATAGGCTTGCTTTCGGATTATGGCAAATGCAATCGTTCACGAGCACGGCATTTGAGTTGGAAACAAATCAAAAACAGATATCTCAATTTTGAATCAACCTGATCTTGGCGACAAAATAAACCGGAAATTGCTTTCATCATTGAATTTCATTGACAAACAGTTGGAGTGGATAGAAAATTTATGCTTCTTTATTTGAAATTTTAGATCAATACTGAAAATTTATCACTGATCGAGAGGTGAAATTTAATTTCACAAACTTGGACATACCGGCTTGATACCAACCCTCCTGCCTGATATGCAGTTTGTTAACTCTTAATAACTTTCGTTGCATTTTGCTGGATTTATGACTGCGTATCCACCATTTCCATCCTTTAAAAAACCGGTTTACATTGTTCTCATCACTATTTTACTTTTCTACCGGATTGATATCCTGGCGGATGTATGGTCCATATCCACCCAGAATGACATTGTTATGGGAACTGATGAGCGCTACACAAGCGGAATCAGCCTTGATTGGATGAGCGAAGTCCTGAGTGATCAGGATTTAGAGGATTCTGACAGTCTTTATGTAGATTTTGTCGTCTCCGCAATTTCGCTATTACCCCTGGTAACTATCGAAGCGGAGTACGTTACAGTGGGTTTCGGAATAGCCCAGGATATTTACACCCCTCATGACACCAGAAATAAGGAGCTGATAGAGGATGATATCCCTTATGCCGGTCACCTATACACCAAGTATTCGTTGTTTGAGTGGCGGGAAAATGAAGTAGAAGAAACCTATTTTGCAATCGGGGTTGTTGGTCCTTCGTCCGGTGCAGAGTGCACTCAAAAAGCTTTTCATCGACTTGTCGAGAATGATGAGCCCCAAGGATGGGAGCATCAGCTTCCTGACTACCCGACTTTTGGAATTGGATACAACAATGCTTTTAACTTATGGCACCAATATTACAAAAGTGGAATGCATAGCGATTGGATTCCATCCTATGGACTGGAATTGGGAAACTTTATGACCGGAGTATTTGGTGGTTTAAGTTTTCGTTTTGGCGACAATTACCCTACTAATCAGGCTCCGGTTTTTGGATCGATCAACTCCGGCCTGAACAGTCGCCTGGCATTAAATTCGGGAAATCGAGCATTCGGCTGGTCTGCCAGTATTGGGACGTATCTCAGTGCGGTAGCCTATTCCCACGTCCTGGATTCTTCTGAAGACCATGAGATCGAGCGAAAAGCTTTGGCCGGAATGGCAGTTGCCAGTTTCGCACTGTATATCAAAAACTTTCAATTGTTCTTTTCTGTTCAGTCTATAAACATGAATATCAATGGCAGTATTTTTAGTCATGGGTGGGGCGGAATAACATTTTCGTTTAACTCCTAACTATTTCTGAGATCAACGCCTCTTAACTGCTTCTAAGCAGTTCCTCCTGGCTGCTATGGACATGATCCATTTCTTTCGGCCACTCCAATCAGCAGATCAATTCCACCTTATTTAATTTCAAAACGTAATTACAGGTGGATTTTTATTGGTTGTAACCAATTGCAAAAAAAAAAGTGGTGAGTTTTCTTTGCAAAAGTGCAAACAATCTTCGTTTACAATATTACCAGGTAAAATTTGGATTATACCTTTATCTATGCTAAAATAGATTTAAATTTGTATTTCTATACAAGTGGGTCTCGCCCCAACTATTGCTGCTTGGGGTCCTGCCAGCTCGAACTGCCGAGAAGCTAAATCTTTCCTGCATGATCGCAGATAAAATTACCAGGATGTTGTCCTGGTAACCATCAACTCAAGAAGGGTTTGTTAACATCTAACGGAGGAAGATCTTATGAAACGACTATTTAAATTGTTGATCCCTTTTCTGGCAATCTTCTGGATTTTGCCAACCCAGACTTTCGCTCAATCAGCCTCAGCAGACGAAGTAGTGTCCAAAGTCAGGTCAGCAGCCAGATTACTTTCACAAAAAGGTGACAAAGCCCTGGGCCAGTTTAAAGTGAAAAAAAGCAAATGGGTCTGGAAGGATTCATACATCTGGGTATTAAAGTGTGAATCATATACAGTAGCTGCACATCCTTTTGCGCCTAAGTTTGTGGGCCGGGACAATTCTGATTTAACGGATAAAAAAGGTAACTATTTCTTTATGCAGATGTGTGATGATGCTGAAAAATTCCAGAAGAATGGCTCGTGGATTGAGTACTGGTGGCCTAAAAAAGGGGAATCGCAACCTGTTCGCAAGGTTGCTTACACCTTGCAAGTCAAAGGAACGCCATATCAAGTGTCAGCAGGTATTTACAGTCCTACAGTTACTGCAGAAGAATTGAATGCTAAGCTTAAGTGATGCTATGAATGAAAATAGAATACAGAATCTTAAAGTCACCCATAAAATATTGCTTTTGGTTTTGTTAGGGCTTTCCATGTCCATTATCCTGTTAATTTCAAACGAAATTGCCAGTTACAACAAGGACAGTTATGAAGAGATTCAAAACAAACTTCAAGGCGTCCAGAACAACCTTGTAAATGCCGTTGCAGCTGAATTAAGATTTTTATCCATAGCTACTGAAGCAGATAAGGATATGGTCATTGAGCACGGTAAACAGGCTTTGGACGCAGTGATAGAACTTGAATCCGCATCCCTGGACAATGAAAAAACATCCCAATTAAAAAGCCAGCTTGAGGAGTACCTGACCACTTTTGAATCGGTCTCAGCAGTCGTTATTGAGGGGAAAGAAACAAATGATCAATATCGTCAGCGTTTAAGTGAGATAGATGCACGAGTATCGGGTTTATTGTCAGATCTCAGGGATCATATTGGCAAGGAGAGCAGTTCAGCTAAAATTGTAGATAAATTTGTCATGTCCCAGGTAGACGTGCTTCGTAATGTCAACCTATTAATTACTCGTGACTTCATGACCCTTCAAAACAGGATTTTGTTACAGGGTGATGTGGAAGGTTATGAAGAGTTCGCAAAAATCAACTCGACAGAGCTTAAAGCTCAACTTCGAAACTTTCGAGTTATCAACAAAGTTTTGCAGCGACGTGACTACGAGGAATTTTCAAAAAGCGGAACCGACATATTTGATAGAATTGCTCCTTTGCCTGATCTATCAATCAAAATAGCAGATCTTTGGTCGGAACGAATTGCTGCTTACAAAACGGTAAACGTCTTAAGGGATGAAATTCAGAAAAACACCAAATTTCTGATTGAAGAAGAAATTGCTGCCAGTGAAAACAGGTTATTATTGATAAAATTGCTGCAGTACGGTGTCACACTTGTTCTTTGTGTTTTGTTTATCGTGTTCAGTTATTATCTTGCCGGATCGATTATCAGACCTTTGCTGGAAGTGATTGAATTTGCCTCCAGGATCAAGAAAGGTGATCTGTCCAGTCGAATTCAATTGAAAGCTCAAAATGAGATGGGCCAGCTGGCAGGATCGTTTAATGAAATGGCCGATAGTCTGCAGCATAAAGCTGCTTTTGCCTCCCAGGTGGCCGGAGGTGACCTTTCCAAACATGTGGATCTGGCTTCCGACAAGGATGCGCTGGGACAAGCATTGGAAAAAATGGTCATAGACCTCAATATGTTGCTTTCGCAGGTCAATACCTCGGTAGAATATGTTGATGGAGGAGCTCAGCAGCTTTCAGATTCCAGTCTTTTGCTTTCCCAGGGTGCCACTGAACAAGCGGCATCCCTGGAGGAAATCGGTAGTTCTGTGGCTGAGTTGGTATCTCGCACCAAAACCAATGCCGAAAACGCCACCCAAGCTAATCTTCTCTCCGGTGAAGCCAGCTCTGCCGCCGATTATGGTAATAAAAAAATGGCAGAGTTAATCTCCGCCATGGACGATATCAATGCCTCAGGGAGCCAGATTGCAAAGATCATCAAGGTAATTGATGAAATTGCATTTCAAACCAATCTTTTGGCATTAAACGCGGCTGTGGAAGCAGCCAGAGCGGGTAAATACGGGAAGGGTTTTGCAGTGGTTGCTGATGAAGTAAGGAGTCTTGCCAGCAGAAGCGCCACAGCTGCCCATGAGACTGAAGAGATGATTGAGGCAGCCGTTAAGAAAACCGAAAACGGCACCCGTATCGTCAATGAAACAGCTGAAGCTTTGGGTGAAATCGTACTGAAAATTACCAAGGCAACTGATTTGGTGGGCGAGATTACCGCTGCCTCCAATGAACAGGCCGAGGGATTATCGCAGATTAACCAGGGATTAAACCAGGTTGATAAGATTACCCAGCAAAACGCTGCCAACGCGGAAGAAACAGCTTCAACCTCGGAATTGTTTAAAAAACAGGCCGGTCATTTAAGCGGCCTTGTTGCCCAGTTCAAATTGGCAGAGAGCTCTGATTCATTTTCCAAGCCAGCCTCTGACATCCACTTGATAGAAAACCGGCAATACTTGCTTCAGTCAGAATCCGTTGCAGCGGATTCATCCGCTTGGAGTGAGGAAAAGGTCATTGATCCACCTGCAATGGAGTCAGATCGCACGATTGTTCTTGATGAAGGTGAGTTCAAAGATTAGTCTGTAAAACAACAACGAGGTTTTCCGGGTCAATCCTTAATGAGACTTATAAATGCGGGGAAGTCGTATTTAATGAAACCAAAAATTGCTGTTTTAGGAAGTATCAACATGGATTTGGTTGTTACCGCGCCGCGTCATCCAAGCATTGGAGAAACCATAAAAGGTAGGGATTTTCGAATGATCCCCGGTGGCAAAGGGGCCAACCAGGCTGTTGCCATCGCCCGTCAAAACATACTTTCGGTTTTTATCGGATGTGTTGGTGAGGACGCCTTTGGTGAACAATTGCTAAACCTGATGAATGACGAAGGCATCAATACCGCTCATGTCCGATGCCTGGACAGTATACCGACGGGAATAGCCTCGATTGTTGTTGATGATCAGAGTCAAAACACCATTGTTATTGCATCAGGTGCCAATGATAACATCTCCCAAACACAACTGGATCAAGCTTCAACAGACATCGCTGAGGCAGAGTTGCTAATCTGCCAACTCGAAACCAATTTTGATGCAGTTGAAAAAGCCATCGATATAGCGTTCGCAAATAAAACCGGGATTATATTGAATCCGGCTCCAGTTAGAGACCTACCTGATGATCTGTTTCCAAAAATCGACTATTTGATTCCTAATGAAACCGAGGCTGGATTGTTAACCGGACATGCAATCTCCGATCAGGATTCGGCGATGAAAGCGGCTGGGAAATTAATTACCAAAGGAGCAAAAAACGTGTTGCTTACCATGGGGTCACAGGGGGTTTATTGGGCGGACTCCCAAGCTGTAAAACATTTCCCGGCGTTTAAGGTAAAACCGGTTGATACAACTGCAGCTGGAGACACCTTTGTGGGTAGCTTTGCTGCAGGTCT
Organism: Pseudomonadota bacterium; assembly: GCA_022360105.1. The sequence continues at coordinate 20,889 of JAKSDL010000632.1, read as the reverse complement.
AATCAACAACCTGCCAACTGAAATCAATATCAGGAGGGCCCAGGCTGCAGCAGCTATCAGCGTAACTAAAATGGGTGCCCAACCATCCATTCCTACGGAAGACGAAATTGATTTATTTTTAAAAGAAGATTCATGAAAGAGGAAACTGCTTCAGCTTCCCAACAATTGTCAACCCAGGCTGATTTTCTTATGAATCTTATGAATAATTTCAGGCTAAATGGCGAGGCTCAATTGACATCGGCAAGCAAGACACCGATCACTCCCCCAAAGCCCGAACCTGCAGCTGTCAAACATCCCCAGGTCACCACAAAAATTAACTCCGTGCAGCTTCCGTTGGAAAGTGGAACAAAGAGAAAAATTGTTTTGGATGACGGTGAATTTGGAAAGTATTGACACCTGTCTTGCCGGCTTTTTCTTATCAGTATTGATCCATGCCTCTTTTCACTGGTAAAATAAAAAGAGGTATCGGCATCATCAGCTCCCGGTATCCACTTCAACCGATTGCAAGCATAAGCGGATGAGACCGCATGTCTTCTCACCGGTTTACATCTGAAAGATACAAAGGAGCGGGTGCCGCAGAGCTATTTTTGACAAGTCGGGAATTTTGACATTATGATCACCTAGTGATCCTAATTTTATGTTATTTGCAAAGAGGAAATAATGGAACAATATAGGCGAATTTTAGCGGCAATTGATTTTTCCGGATACACGATACGTGTAGCTACTCATGCAGTGACTCTGGCCAAGGCATTGAATGCTGAACTGACTTTGGTTAACGTCATTAACCAGAAGGAGATAGATATAATCTATACCTCACTCAATCGCATGCAAAAAAAGGACTTTCACCGTGTCTCTGTTCATGAGTGTGTAGAACAGCTTGAAGAGGAACGGTCCGCCGAGTTTGAAAAATTGAAGGAAAAAGTAGATTTTTCCGGAGTGAATTTTTCCTTTTTAATAAAAACTGGGGTTCCTTATAAGGAAATTCTGGATGTTATCAAAAAGGAAAAAGCAGACATGGCAGTTCTCGGTGTAAAAGGTCGCGGTGAACTGGCTGATGTCATTGTTGGGTCCACGGCTTTGAAACTGTTTAGAAGATGTCCTGTGCCCTTGATCACTGTTCGTGAAAAAGGTAAGTAGGAAAGAGCGCAATATCTACCAGAGCCGGAATCTGCCGGTATATAGGAAATACCAAATAACCTGATCGTTCAAAAGAGAAGAGAGTGAACCCAACGAGCTCTCTTCTCTTTTGAACCACCATAGGGTCAAATCACATAACCTTCAGATTTCTCCGCCTGCATTTTTGTAGTCATTATCGGGAAAAAGTCCACACTGATTTAAGCCTGGATTGATTACTATTCAAATGGTACTTTCCTTTGAATTTACGAAAGAAACCGATGAGTGTGTGGGATTACGGCTTCAGCTTCCCGAGAGCTTTCCCATTGCGTCCCCGGAAGTGCTTCACCGCATCGGCACCACCTGCCAACATGGCCCCTTTCACCAGTAGTTTGCTGGGTACCAGGCCCCTGACAATCATACCAATATAGAGTGCTCTCGGGCGAACGACCAGATGTTTTCTTTTTTTCAATCCTGCTTCCACAATTCCTTTGGCAATGGTGTCATGTTTTTTAACAGGAGGGAACACCAGCCGGCCAAGCCAGTTCAGATTAAACCCCTCGAACATGCCGGTTAAGATATTGCCGGGATGAACAGATGTTAAATGCACGCCGGATTTGCCAATCGAAGCTACTTCCAGCCTCAAAACATCCGTCATACCCCAGGCGGCCCATTTTGAAACGGAATAGGCGGCCAGGCCCGGAACACTGGCGAAAGCAATGCCGGAAGAAACGTTAACAATGTGCCCGCTGTTACGTTCCAGCATTTCAGGCAACACTTCATGAATGCTGTAAAAAAAGGCGTTCACATTCACGTCCATGTGTCTGGTGGCATTTTCTATGGGTTGCTCCCAAAACAGTCCCGGTCTTACAAATCCTGCATTATTGATTAGAATATCTATCTGTCCCATATCTTTTCTGGCCAGGGCTACCAATTCCTTCACCCTGTCCCGGTCCGAGACATCACAGGTCTGTATATAGATTTTGCTGTCACCGGTATCAAGTTCAGACCTGGCTTGCTCTAACGCCGGTTCATTCAGATCCCAGATAGTAATATCGCATCCTTCTTTAACCAGACGTTTGCAGGTTGCAAGACCAATTCCCATGGCTCCGCCGGTGATAACAACCTTCTTTCCCTTTAGTTTTTTTGCCATATCTCCCCTTGGCAGCAGCATTAACAGCCTGAACACTTTGTATCTGTGACATACAAACTTCCTCTTCTTTGTTCGCTTTTCTACTTTATTTGTTAAAAACAATCAAGAGGATGAAAGAATACTCAAACAACCCTTTCCTGTTAATCAGGGCTGGCCTCAAAGAATATTAAGTATTCATTTCCAGGGTTTTGTTCTTTCCATTCCGCTTATTGCCAATGGCTGGCAACTGCTTCAATTTATAATCCTGACCAAGGGTTGGGAGAGATATCCATTTTACATGCTCATTTATACGCATCCCGGTAAATATTTATTACGTCTTCTTTTGACAGCTTTTTGGGATCACGGTTGAATAAGGCCCCCATGGTGTCAAAGGCGTTGTCTGTAAACTTGGGTATGTCAGCCTCACTGATACCGTAATCGGACATTTTCAAATTCCCTACGCCACATGCGTCTTGAAGTTCTCCCAAGGCTTCGATAAAAAGCATGGCAGAGTCTTGATCAGAAACACCTTCAACTTTTTTACCCATGACTCTTGCCATCTCTTTGTAACGCTCCGGAACCACGTCCGCGAAAAAGCTAAAATATGCTTTGGAGAGTATAATCAAACCGGCACCATGAGGTAATTCAGGATAGAAAGCGCTTAACGCGTGTTCCAGTGAATGCTCTGAGATGCAGGTGGATGTTGACTCTACAAATCCGGAAAGTGTGTTAGCGAGGGCTACATTGGAGCGAGCTTCAAGATTAGAACCATCAGACACTGCTGTTGGCAGGTTTTTTGCCAGAAGTTCAATACTTTTTAATGCATAGCTGTCACTAACCGGTGTGGCGATATCGGCGATATATCCTTCAGCTGCATGGAAAAAGGCATCAAATCCCTGGAAGGCGGTCAGTTCTTTGGGAACACTAAGCATTAACTCCGGATCGACAATCGAAAGGACTGGAAATGTTTCGGGAATCAATCCGTATCCTATTTTTTCATTTCGCTCTTCATGACTGATCACGGTCCATGGATCAGCTTCGGTTCCGGTTCCTGCAGTTGTTGTGATTGCTACAATGGGCAAGACACCGTTTGTCACCGGTTGTCCTTTTCCGCTACCTCCAAAAATATAATCCCAGTAATCACCGGGATTTTTTGCCATCACGGCGATGCTTTTTGCCGAATCGATACTGCTACCCCCACCAAGGCCCAGCACAAAGTCACAACTCTCAGATTTTGCCAGGGCCGCCCCTTCCATTACATGTTTGCGAATGGGATTCGGGAGAATTTTGTCAAAAACAATCGAATCGACTCCGTTTTCCTCCAGCAGTCCGACAACTCTATCAAGATAACCGTTTTTCTTCATGGATGTACCACCAGAAATGACAACCAGGGCCTTTTTTCCGGGTAGTACCTCTTTTTTCAATTGGTTTAATTTGCCTGCACCAAAAAGCACTTTGGTAGGAATATGGTAATCAAATTTCATTTTCTCTCCTTTGAATTGAGTGAAACAAAGCTGAAAAGGATTTGAGAGGTGGAAAAAGACTTTTCTGCAAAGAGGATCCGTTTTGAGACCAATGCTTTTAATTTATCTTAGTACTTGAGATTTGGTCCAGTGGATTTGAAATTGTTTTATAAAGTACTTTTTAAGCGGCCGTTGCTTATGTTTCATCACAAAAAAGCCGTTCACAATTGTTTGCAAATTTTCCGGACGCGCCCCGGAGGAGAAATACGAATCTTGTGCTTTCTGGATGAGTTCACTCCTCATACTTACCAGAAATGACTGATATTACATCCCACTATTCGGGTTCATAGAATAGAAATATCCTGCTAAGATCTGTTCCAGATCGGTATGAGCGATGAAGAAACATAGTTAAAAACTTGTGTTTGTTGATTTAAAATCATCGTTACCCACGAGCACGAATAACCATGCTTACAATTGATGTAAAACGGATTACCAGGAGGAAAACATGGAACAGGCAGTTCTTTATACCATTGAAAACAGCATTGGATTAATCACCTTGAACAGGCCAAAACGTCATAATGCAATTAATCAGGCGCTGTTAACCGGTCTTTATGATGCCTTGGGTGATGTCACAACAAACGACAATGTCAGGGTGGCAGTGATTACGGGTAACGGTAAATCATTTTGTTCGGGAATCGATCTGGATGCTATCAAAAGCGAAAACCTGTTTGATCCCAGGGGAGACGGAACCGATTTTCCGGATATTGTTAGTGCCTGTCAAAAGCCTATTATTGGCGCTGTGAATGGTAATGCCATCACCGGGGGATTTGAGATCGCACTCAATTGTGACTTCTTAATTGCCTCGGAAAGAGCGTCATTTGCTGATACTCATGCCAAAGTGGGGATTCATCCGGGATGGGGAATGACTCAACTGTTGCAGGAAAGCATAGGGGTGCGCAGGGCCAAGCAAATGTCGTTAACCTGCCAGTTCATCGGAGCAGATAAAGCCGCCCGGTGGGGATTGGTAAACGAAGTGGTACCACATGAAATGCTAATGCCGCGAGCCCTGCAATTGGCCGGGGAAATTTGCACTACCTTGCCTGATATGCAGCCCGTAGTAAAAAGACTAATCGAATTTAGAGGCAGTCACAATCTTTCTCAATCCCTGGAAAATGAAAGGACCGAATTCAAAAAGTTTGTAAAGGAAAAGTTGAAGTTTTAAAAAAGTGAAAAGGGGTAATCAGATCAAATAAAAGATTTTTTTTTAAAAACAGCAGGTTTTATAGTGTGATTGGTTCGGTTGATGGGCAACGAGCTGCCAATTCTACAACTAAGCAAAACTGAGCTAACAACACTTAACATTGCGAGCTAACATCTAAAGGAGCGACTCAATGGATCAGAAACGGAATATCAGTGAGCTGCTTGCCAGCCAACGAACATTCTTTGAAAAGGGAACAACCCTGGATGTGGACTTTCGTCTGAAACAGTTAAAAAGGCTCAAACAGGCAATTGTCCAATACGAGCAGAAGATATTTGAGGCGCTGCATAAAGATCTAAGAAAATCCGGTTTTGAGGCCTTTGCCACCGAAGTCGGTATTGTTTTGGATGAAATCAGCAACATGATCAAGCAGCTCAGGAAATGGTCCAAACCTGAGAAAGTAAAATCCAACCTGCTCAATTTCAGCAATCAAAGCATCATTTATAATGATCCTTATGGGGTATCCCTGATCATTGCCCCTTGGAATTATCCCTTCCAACTGCAGATCTCTCCGCTGATTGGTGCCATCGCTGCAGGAAACACAGCGATTTGCAAGCCCTCAGAACTTGCAGAACACACTTCACACATCATTGCAGAGTTACTGGATGCAACCTTTGAATCTGACTATATCGCTGTCGTAGAAGGAGGAATAGAGGTTAACCAGGAATTGTTGGCCCAGGATTTTGATTTTATCTTTTTTACAGGCAGTGTCCCTGTTGGAAAAATTGTGATGGAAGCAGCAGCTAAAAACCTGACGCCGGTGGTTTTGGAGCTTGGCGGAAAAAGCCCGGCCCTTGTTACCAAGGATGCCGACCTGGATGCCACGGCACGTAAACTGGCATTTGGGAAGTATCTAAATGCAGGTCAAATCTGCATCGCTCCCGATTATCTATTGGTTGAGGAAGAAGTAAAAAAGGAATTGATTGATAAGATTATTCATTACATTGAAAAACAGTTGGGGACAGATCCGTTGAACAATCCTGAATATGTGAAAATTATCAATCAAAGGAATTTTGAGCGGATCAGCGGATTTCTTAACAAAGGCAAAATTGTATTTGGTGGTTCCAGTGATAAGGAAAAACAACTGATTGCACCAACGATCATTGATGAGGTTTCTTTGGACGATCCAATCATGCAGGAGGAAATATTCGGTCCATTGCTTCCGGTCCTTTCGTTCAGGACCTTGGATGAAGCTATCAAGATTGTGCGAAAAAACAAAAATCCACTGGCACTTTATCTTTTCACACGCAGTACTAAAGTTAAGAACAAGATTATGCAATCTGTTCCTGCTGGCGGAGGGTGCGTTAACGAAGTCCTCATGCATGTCGCTAATCCAAATCTTCCCTTTGGTGGAATCAAAACAAGCGGTATAGGCAGGTATCACGGCAAGGCCAGCTTTGACACCTTTTCAAACAAAAAAGGTATGGTCATCTCCGGTTTTTTTGAAAACAAATTGCGTTATCCTCCTTATAAGGACAAATTAAAACTGGTTCGTAAAATCATGAAATAGGATTTGACCATGCATTTGACCCCTGAAGAAAAGGATATTCTTGCGGGCAAACAGGGAGACGTTCTCCAAAAACTAACTGAAACTATCGTTCGCTACGGTGACATTTTTGATGCGGATAGACTGGTGCCGCTAAGTCATTCATCGCACCTTGTGACCTCATTTGGCATACCATTGTTGAAGCCAGCATATATGATGACAGACCAGCTAATCGAAAGCGGTTTAAAGTCAGATCTGCCTTTTACTGCAGACCCGAGGCCTCATGCTGATACCAAAAAGCTTTATAACCCCCTGGTGCGTCTTGCCTTTAATCTTATGTTTGAGAAACAGAAGAAATATGAGGATCAGCTCCTGAAGCTGGGATTGAAAAACGAGAATGCCTATTCTTGCACCTGCTATCATGACGAAGTGGGCAATATCCCTGCCAGTGGTGATATTCTTGCCTGGGCTGAATCATCGGCAGTGGTTTATGCCAATTCAGTTCTTGGTGCCCGGACCAACCGTAACTCCGCCTTTATTGAACTATTCTGTGCAATCCTTGGTAAAGCGCCCAATTTTGGACTTTTAACAGATGAAGGAAGAATGGCAGATTGGGTGATTGAATTAAAAATGGATAGCCTGCCTCCAGCGCAATTATTGGGCGGAGCCATCGGTCAGACCGTTGTGGAGGACGTTCCCTATATCAAAGGCCTGGATGCACACCTGGGAAATGAATTGACTCCGGATGTCAAAGACTATTTAAAGGACTTGGGGGCTGCCAGTGCATCAAACGGGGCAGTTGGCCTGTTTCACGTGGGAAACCTGACCCCTGAAGCCAAAGAACAGGGCGAAAACCTGATCAAACCGGGTGCAAAAGGTTTGACTGTTACATATGACGACCTGGACAGGATTCGTAGAAGCTATCCCGTGCTTTGGAAAAATAAGGATGCAACACCTGAATTTTGCTACATCGGATGTCCGCATCTTTCCTATCAGCAACTGGTTCGTTGGGCAACCAATATCATGACAGCATTACAAAAGCTGAAGCGAAAGAAAATTCTCGTAAAAACCGCCCTGACTGCAGCTCCTGACGTGATAACAAGGTTTGAAACTGAGAACAGATCGTTGGCCGGGAGTCTGAAACAATCGGGTGTTGTTGTCTCTACATTCTGTCCCCTGGCCAATCTAAACAATCCCTTATTAACCAGGAAAGCGGTTTTAACCAATTCCAATAAACTGAGAACCTACACCAGGGCTCGTTATTTCGAAAACAACGAGATCTTATCTTACATCACCACCGGGGGACCTGGGGTATGACAAAGAGTTTTCAAGGAAGACCTATTATACCGGGAACAGTCAAAGGTAATGCGGTGGTTAGCAGACAGGGCATGAACATTCTGGCGACATTTCAGAAAAGTATTTTAACCAAGGCCCGGAAAACAATTTGTTATGATCAGAACAATCCTGATCTGTACAAAAAGGAGATCAGTGGAAAAATCCTTTGCCTTCCCACAGCAATCGGTTCCACCACCGGTGGTCTGGTGATTCAAGCGGCAGCGAACCTCGGTATCACGCCGTTGGCTTTTCTGTTTGCCAATCCCATTGATTCTCTCTCTGCTGCCGGAGTCCTGCTCAGCGAAATCTGGATCGACAAGACGATTGTTACCATTGATAGGCTGGGAGACGAGTTCCTCAATACCGTTCAAGATGACATGGAACTCACAATTAACGAAGACGGTAAAATCCACATAAATTAAACATAGATGTAGGATGGGCCGGCGCAGCCTGCCCATCGGCCATATAACTGTTCAAAATGAAATGAAGGATAACAAGTTATCCATCCTGCATCTCCACTTCACCCCTTGTAACCATTTGGAAACTCTTGCCTAATTGCAATTTTCTTTTAAGGTGACTTCAAATCCAAATCATGTTACACCAAAATTTAGCGCTGGAATGATAATGGCCTGGAGTGCGCTATTCTATCTTGTTGTTATGATAATCAAAGCGAATCGTCACCCAGCAAAGGAGGGCCATATGCCTGTAAAACGATTAAAAGAATACCTGGATGCAAAGTCCGTTAAATATCAGGTAATTCCGCATAAGTGCACTTATACAGCCCAGGAGACCGCAGTAAGTGCCAGGGTTCCTGGTGATGAAATGGCGAAAACGGTAATGGTCAAAGTGGACGGAAAGATGGCCGTCTCGGTGCTTCCTGCTTCCTATAAGGTTGATTTCAATCTGCTTAAACTAAACACCGGAGCTAAAAATGTCGAGTTGGCTTCTGAAGAGGAATTTGAAATGATGTTTCCGCAGTGTGAGGTCGGCGCTATGCCACCTTTTGGCAATCTTTACGGGATGGATGTTTATGTTGCCAAAAAACTCGCAGAGGACGAAGAAATCGCATTCAATGCAGGGAGTCATACGGAATTGGTAAAACTCTCATACAAAGACTTTGAAAGGCTGGTAAGTCCCAAAATAGTCCGCTTTTCCCTGACTGAATAATTCTAAAAAACCCCGGGTCGCTCCTGATCCGGGGTTTCCCCCGGTCTGTTTTTCATTGATTCAATCCTACGTCTTCCTTTCATTAAAAAGCTGAAAAATTTATTAGATTGAGTTTTTTGCTATTTAATAATAGTATAGTCGCACGGTTCTATAATTTCATTTTATCCTGTTTGACAGATATTGATTGCTGACGGGTCTCCTGTAGGACGTTTGTCGAACATATAAACGGATCAAAACCAGCCAAGAGAGAAAGATGAAAACTTATCGATGGAAAAGAGTCTACGTCATTTTTTTAGCCTTGATGTTTTTGTTGATGTTGCCGCTGATAATTCTTGCCGCAAGCGGTCATTCTTCCAGTCTTACGGTATTTCCGCTGCCGCTTGAAGCGTATAATGACAGCCATTTGGAGAGTATCACGGACATATTGGCACATCGAATAGCCCAAGAGCCTTTGAATTTGCTCCTGAGCATATTTTTCTTTTGTGCGATTGTTCACACGTTCATGACCAGTAAATTTCAAAAGATTGCTCACCAACTGGAGGAAAAGCATCAGGAAAAGCTGGCAAGTCGAGAGTCTGAAGTTCAATACACAGGGGATGTCCTGCCTGAGGTGAGCTTTTGGTCCGAAATGTTCCATTTTTTTGGAGAAGTGGAAGTGGTGTTTGGTCTCTGGGTTCTCCCCGTGTTCTGGACGATTGCATATGCTTATGGCATGGAAACGTCGATCCATTATTACAGCACTGTTAACTTCACCGAACCGATGTTTGTCGTGGTTGTCATGACGTTGGCATCGGCTCGTCCCATCATGCGTTTGGCAGAACAATCGCTGCTTGCCATTGCAAAATTGGGCAAAGGCAGTTCAGCAGCCATATGGTTTACAGTGCTTACGGTAGCTCCCCTGCTTGGTTCTTTTATAACCGAGCCCGCGGCTATGACCATTGCAGCGTTGATATTGTCCAGGCAATTTTTTGCCCGAAAACCAAATACCAGGTTTGCTTATGCGACCATGGGCCTGCTGTTTGTCAACATATCCGTAGGCGGAACTTTGACGCACTTTGCTGCACCCCCGGTTTTAATGGTAGCCGGCAAGTGGGAATGGACCATGTGGTTCATGTTTACCAATTTTGGTTGGAAGGCGGCTATCGGCATCTTGATTGCTAACACACTCTATTTTTTCTATTTTCGTTCCGAGTTTGATAAACTGATGCCTACGGAAGAATCGGACAAGTCGAAGTTATTGATCAAATGGGATATGCGGGAAGATCCTGTTCCGGTGATGGTAACGATTGTACATGTGTTTATTCTGGTTTGGACGGTCTATTTTGCGCACTATCCTCCGCTGTTTATTGCGGGTTTTCTCTGCTTTTTGGGATTCATTCAGGCCACATCACATTATCAAAACAGGACCAATTTAAAGCCCGCGCTGCTGGTGGGATTTTTCCTTGGAGGTCTGGTAGTACACGGCGGTTTGCAAAAATGGTGGATAGCTCCTATTTTAGGACGCTTGAGTGAATTGCCATTAATGGTCAGTGCAACGGTTCTGACTGCGTTTAATGATAATGCCGCTATTACTTATCTGAGTTCCCTGGTTCCTAATCTCACAGATTCCATGAAATATGCGGTGGTTGCCGGAGCAGTGACCGGAGGTGGATTAACCGTTATTGCCAATGCTCCGAATCCTGCCGGACAATCGATTCTGGCCAAATTTTTTCCTCATGGTATCTCACCATTGGGTTTATTCCTCGGCGCACTGGTTCCTACCTTGATTTTTGGTGTCATTTTTATGGTGTTGTAAGTAAATTAGACGGCAGATTTGTGTTTACAGGTCTGCCTGATAAATTTTTCTCAATTAGAATCGGCATAAATTATTTTCAGTACTGATTTTTCAACACCGATTGGCTCCTGCCTCGGTTGTTCTCTATCTATCCTCAAATCTCGCAATCACCTATATCGTCTAACACACCGCGGTAAATATATAGCTTGTTGAATTGCCATCTTTTTTTATTTCACATAGAATTCCCGATAATTGGACATAAACAAAAAGACTTGCTGCTAAGTCCCATGTTGGTGGTTTGAAACCATCGATGTCCGAATTAATTGCCCCCATTATCACGAATATTATCTGTGAGAACGAAATGGATATGGATACCTTGGTCTGGCTGTGGATTATTGGTGGTGGATTGCTGATTGCGAGCGAACTCTTTATTCCGGGGATGATCACTTTTTTTCTTGGATTGTCCGCATTTGTTGTAGCGTTGGGTTACAAATTTGGGTTTTTGGGAAGTGTGCTTTCGGGATTTGCCACCTGGTTCATCGCGTCATTATTTTCCGTGTTTGTCCTTCGCGAACTAGCACAGAAGCTGCTGCCGGGAGATTCCACTCATAAAGTTGTTGACGAGGACATGGATGCCTTCGGTGAAGTCGTGGAAGTGTTAGAGGATGTTCGAGCTGCTGACGACAAAGGCAGAATCAAGTTCAGAGGAACCACCTGGCAGGCCACAACCGGTGCCAGGGTGATTCCAGCCGGAAAAAAAGCAAAGATAGTGGCACGCGACAACCTGGTTTGGATTGTTGAACCTCACGATGAGCTCATGCTGGATAACATTCAAACCGAGGATTTGGAATGACAGCCGGCGTAACAGGGTTTCCGGAATTTCCTCACATTCGTTCTCCACATAATTTTATTCCATAACAATGTTTACAATCTTCGGCGATCGCCTGTTGCCAACTACCCTGTCGCCAATCTTGAATTGATGGGAATGCGGATAGTATGTTGAAAACAGGCGGTTTTCATCTTTGATTGAAACCGGATGCATTGAATCTGGATTCCAATATCAAACCAACCCCCTAACAAGGAGATGTTCATGTTTTTTACGGGATTTACTGTTGCCGTTTTAATTACGCTGTTTATTGTTTTAAAAACCTTTGTCATTGTTCCTGCCCACCAGACCATGGTGAAAGAGCGGTTAGGCAAGTTTAGCAAGATTTTAGATCCGGGTTTCCATTTTCTGATCCCGTTTTTTGATAGAATTGCTTATCGACACGATGTTAGGGAACAAGTGCTGGATATTCCGGGGCAGAATTGCATCACCCGGGACAATATTCAAGTGGAAGTAGACGGTGTGGTCTATTTGAAAGTAATGGATGTAGAAAAAGCCAGCTACGGAATTGGTGACTATCAGAGGGCCAGTATTAATCTGGCGCAGACTACCATGAGATCGGAAATCGGAAAAATGGATCTGGACCACACATTTTCTGAAAGAGATGCCATTAATGAAAACATAGTCAAGGAGATCGATCTGGCATCCGATCCTTGGGGAATTAAGGTTTTACGATACGAGATCAAGAATATCTCTCCATCATATCATATGATCGAAACCATGGAAAAACAGATGGAAGCTGAGCGGCAAAAAAGAGCTGAAATCACGCTGGCAACTGCTGAAAAGGAAGCCACCATCAACCTTTCCACAGCAGAGAGACAGGAGAAAATCAATCTGTCGGAAGGAGAACAACAAAGCCAGATCAACCTTGCCGAAGGGAAAGCGGCTGAGATTTCAGCTTTGGCAGAAGCGACGGCATTCAGTGTGAAAAGAATCTCCGAAGCGCTCTCGAAACCGGGAGGCCAGGAAGCTTTGAAGGTCAAACTGATAGAACAATTTATCGAAGAATTCGGGAAGATCGTTAATACCTCCAATGTCACGGTAGTTCCTTCCCAGCTTGCTAATATTAAGGGCATCTTTGAAGGGTTTAACAAAATCGCGGAGGATACACCCAAACAATAAATAAATTTTTCCGTATTTATTACCTAACCAAAAACTAAACGAGGATTCATGACACTGGAACTAATTTTAAATTACGGCACTACTGCTGTTTGGGGAATTATCTTCTTTTTTGTTATTTTTAAGTTTTTTAGATCGATCCGTATTGTGCCTACAAAAATTGCCTACATTGTTGAAAGACTGGGCAGGTATCACAAGACCCTGGGGCCGGGGTTTCATGCATTGCTGCCTTTTATTGACAAGGTTACCTTTATCCATCATCTGAAGGAGGAAACAATCGATATTCCGCCTCAGGATTGTTTTACGAAAGACAACGTTAAGGTTGAAGTAGACGGGGTGATGTATATTGCCGTTGATGATCCTGAAAAAGCCAGTTATGGAATCACCGATTATCGGATTGCGACTGTCCAATTGGCACAGACTACGGTGAGATCAGTAATTGGAACCCTGGATCTGGATCGCTGTTTTGAGGAAAGAGATGTTATCAGCTCCAAAGTAGTCGGGGCATTATCAGAAGCCGGGATGGCCTGGGGCATTAAGGTCTTTCGATATGAAATCCAGAATATTGTACCTCCGGCCAGTGTAAAAGATGCCATGGAAAAGCAGGTATCTGCCGAACGGGATAAAAGAGCAACAATTTCCGAATCGGAAGGTATAAAGCAAAGTCGTATCAATAAATCGGAAGGAATTAAAATGGAACTGATCAATACTTCCGAAGGAGAAAAAACAAGATTGATTAATGAAGCCCAGGGCCAGGCTCAGGCTATAAAATCAATTGCAGAAGCGACGGCAGTTTCCATTGAGCAGGTTGGAGCGCAGATCGCTGCCCAGAACGGGATCGAATCAATCAAAATGCTGGTTAGCCAAAAGTATCTTTCCCAAATCGGTTCATTGGGTAAAGCGGGTACCGATATCATTTTGCCGGCGGATCTGACAAAAATTGATGATTTGCTTAATTCACTGGGATTAGACAAAAACTAGCAAGTCAGGAACAAAAAGCCCCCAATTATGGATCGTTATTCTTTTGTCATCAACCATTTTTCCGCTTCTGCCAGGGTGCGGAAAGGAGAAAACAGGTAGTCTTTTCTTTCTGAAATTCGTTCGTAAACTCTCATCATACCGAACTCCAAATCCTGTGGGGCTACAACTGCGACTTTTGTTCTGTCCATCTCCGGAGAGTAATCCGCACTTACTTTGGCCAGGCTTTCCAAAGAAGCGTTATCGATCGTCGACAAGTCTGCTTCAGACAAGTCCCACAACCTGTACATCCCTTTTTTGTAATCGCTACTGGATATTACCGATTTAAAAGCTTGGCGAATATCACTTTCATAAAGACAGCCATAGACTTTTATATACGCAATTCCTTTTGCTTCATCGATTTCGATCCGAATGGTCACATCACCTCCACAGTCCAACGTTCTAATTTAGCAGAACAGTCTTATTATAACAGCATATGGATAAAACCTATAGTCGATTAAGTGAAATGCCAAGGGAGATTATGCAAAAAAGTTTTCAATTAACCATGGGAAAAAACAGGAAAGCGATAGTCGGTGCTGTTGTCAATAGTAATTTTTGCTGCATTGCAAAATGACCTGCTCCTCAAGAGATGGATGCTGATTGTTGTAAAAAAATACTCTTCCCATATTACATCAACGATCAATTTGTGAGGTCGCTATTTTTCAATGTTTAGCAAGGTAAGGCTTACCTTGAACCGAGAGAATTTTACATCTATTTAACAGCCAATTAACAAGTCGCATTTTTTAAGCAGATAGAGTTTATTTATTAAACATACAAAACTTCTTTCGCTCTTACATCTCAAGCTACATATCGCAATGCAACCATCCCTGTTACTGTTTTTCTTACTTGCCCTTTCAACTTTCGGCTTTTATGTGGGCAAGCGACGAGCTTATGCCGTGGCCGGGAGCGCTGAAAATGTCAAGCAACTGCACTCCAGGCCCGTTTATTACGGAGTGATTACAGCTCTTTGGTGTGGAATTCCTGCTATCATTATTTATAGTTTCTGGCTGTTGTTTGAGGATGCAATCATTATCAACGTAGTGTCCACATCACTTCCCGAAGCCATTCGTAATCTTCCGGCGGATCGCTTTGGTCTGGTACTCAACGATATTAAAAACCTGGTTGACGGTAACATTGTTTCCGGAGAGATTGATCCTACCTTGAAGGCAGCTGCGAAAAGATATACCAGTTTGGTAGGCATCAGCCATGCTGCACTTACAGTCATCTCCTGCGCAGCAATTGTATTGATGATTATCGTTGTCAGACAAATCATCAAACCCACGTTTAAAGCTCGAAATCAGGTCGAATCCATCGTCAAAGTAATATTAATAGCATGCTCCACCATCGCGATATTTACGACTATCGGTATTGTGCTGTCAGTCTTGTATGAGTCGATTCAGTTTTTTAAGACGATTCCTATACTTGACTTTCTCTTCGGACTGGAATGGAGCCCTCAAATCGCAATTAGAGCAGACCAGGTGGGATCGTCAGGGGCGTTTGGTGCCATTCCAGTCTTCATGGGAACAATGCTTGTTTCGGCCATTGCTATGGCTGTTGCAGTGCCTATCGGTCTAATGTCGGCCATTTATCTTTCTGAATATGCTCCCAGAAAACTCCGCACCACTGTCAAACCATTCATGGAAATCCTGGCGGGTATACCAACAGTAGTTTACGGATTTTTCGCAGCCTTGACCGTCGCACCTTTTATTCGAAATTCCGGGTCTTTAATCGGATTGGATATCTCTTCGGAAAGTGCATTGGCAGCAGGTGTGGTCATGGGAATTATGATCATACCGTTTGTATCTTCCATATCGGATGACGTCATCAACGCTGTCCCACAAGCATTGAGAGATGGGGCCTACGGGTTGGGTGCCACAAAATCGGAGACCATAAAGCAGGTCGTAATTCCTGCTGCATTGCCTGGTATTGTCGGTGGTGTTCTTCTGGCTATCTCCCGAGCCATTGGTGAAACCATGATCGTGGTAATGGCGGCAGGTCTTTCGGCCAATCTCACGGTTAATCCGTTTAAGGCAGTAACCACAGTGACGGTTCAGATCGTTACACTTCTCATTGGTGACCAGGAATTTGACAGCCCTAAAACCCTGGCGGCCTTTGCCCTTGGATTAATTCTCTTCCTTGTGACTTTACTCTTGAACGTAATCGCCCTGTATGTCGTTCGGAAATATAGAGAGCAATATGAATAGTGAAATAGCAGCTTCCGTGCAAGCAGAACAAAACAGAAGCACAACCATGGATACCGTTCGGAGCAATCTGAAAAAACGGTATGCCTCCGAAAAACGATTTAAAGCCCTGGGGATTGCGGCAATCGTAATTAGTATAATCTTTCTGGCCATTCTTTTTATCAGTATTTTTGGCCAGGGTTACACTGCTTTTTGGCAGTCAAAAATTGAACTTCCCATCTATTTTGATCCGGAAGAATTGGATTTGGAATCCTTGGAAACGGCTGACTATCAAAGGTTTATCAAAGCGTCCCTTCGCAAAGAGTTCCCGGATGTAAAAGGCAGAAAAGACAGACGACTCCTGAACGGTTTGGTTAGCTCAGGTGCTGGTTATGAACTTAGGGAAATGGTTCTGGCAGACAAATCACTTATCGGTACAACCCAGTCTATTTGGATTACGGCGGGTGATGATGTCGATATGTATATGAAAGGTTACCTGGACAAGACCGATAAAAGTAAAATGGGGCGTTTAAAACCCATACAGTTCGAATTCATAGATCAGCTCAAAGACAAAGATATCATTGCCCAGCGTTTTAATACCACGTTTTTTACTGCAGGCGACTCCAGGGAACCGGAACAGGCAGGTATTCTGGGAGCGGTGATTGGCTCATTTTATACGCTGATTGTCACTCTCTTGCTTTCTTTCCCAATAGGAGTGGCTGCCGCGATATATCTTGAGGAATATGCACCCAAGAACAGAGTGACCGATATTATCGAGGTAAATATCAACAATTTGGCTGCTGTGCCATCCATTGTATTCGGATTGCTCGGTCTGGCAGTATTCCTGAACTTTTTTGGAATGCCTCGCTCTGCACCCATTGTTGGGGGATTTGTACTAACACTCATGACTTTGCCGACGATTATTATTTCCAGTCGGGTGTCTTTAAAATCGGTACCACCCTCAATTCGAGATGCAGCACTGGGAGTTGGAGCTTCCAAGATGCAGATGGTTTTTCATCATGTGTTTCCTCTGGCTTTGCCGGGAATGTTAACCGGAACCATCATCGGTATGGCTCGGGCACTGGGTGAAACAGCTCCATTGCTCATGATTGGCATGGTTGCTTTTATTGTGGATATCCCGGGTGGTATCAGTGATCCGTCAACCGTGCTTCCGGTTCAGGTATTTCTCTGGGCGGACAGCCCCGAACGAGCTTTTGTTGAACGTACTTCAGCGGCGATTATTATTCTGCTGGCCTTCTTAATCTTCATGAATGCTACGGCTGTTTACCTCAGGAACAAGTTTGAACGTCGCTGGTAAACAAGAGGTCAGGCTTGCATCTTGTTTTTGTCTTTTCATTTCGGGGATTGTATCCCCAGTGATTGTAACAACCCGTCAATCTGAATCACGGGCGGTCTTAAGCAATTGTCAATAGATTCGGAGCGACTTTTGAAACCACGCTGATTAATGCGCGGTAGTTCTTTTTACAATGGTGGGCGTGTGATCACCAATAATAATTCTTAAACATTTTAAGAGGCTTAAAATGAGAAAGATTTTTATGGCCGCATTGGCTTTGGCTGCCGGTGCAACGCTGCTTGGATCCCAATCCGGAATCGCAGCTTCTGCAAGAGATTATATCAGTATTGTTGGCTCTTCCACAGTATATCCTTTTGCAACTGTTGTTGCTGAAAGATTCGGAAAAACAACCAGGTATAAGACTCCGAAAATCGAATCTACCGGTTCTGGTGGTGGATTAAAACTTTTCTGTGCTGGTGTTGGTGTTGAGCATCCTGACATTACTAATGCTTCAAGAAGAATTAAGAAGTCAGAATTTGACAAGTGCCAGAAGAACGGCGTGAAAGGGATTGTTGAAGTTAAAGTTGGTTATGACGGAATCGTAATTGGCAATTCCAACAAGAGAGCTCCAATGAAACTGACAAGAAAAGAGCTTTTCCTGGCTACAGCCAAGCAGGTTCCTAATCCTAACGGAAGCCAGACCCTGGTTGAGAATCCTTACAAAACCTGGAAAGATATTAACTCAAAACTTCCTAACACGAAGATTGAAATCTTAGGTCCTCCTCCTACATCAGGAACACGTGATGCTTTTGCTGAGTTGGCAATGGAAGCAGGCTGCAAGAAGTTCTCCTGGATTAAGTCCATGAAGAGTAGCAACAAGAAGAAGTATAAGGCTGTTTGCCACGGTGTTCGTGAAGATGGTCATTACGTAGAAGCCGGTGAGAATGATAACCTGATCGTTCAAAAGCTGGACGCCAATCCCAGCGCTCTGGGAATTTTTGGTTTCAGTTTCTTGGATCAAAATACCGACAAGATTCAAGGTTCTTTTATAGACGGCGTACAGCCAACTTTTGATGCTATTGCTGATGGCAAGTACCCTGTTTCAAGATCACTTTTCTTCTATGTAAAGAAAGCTCACATTGGCGTTATTCCTGGAATGAGAACATACCTTAAGGAGTTCTCTGCCGAAAGAGCTTGGGGAGAAGATGGATATCTGAGTGAAAAAGGTTTGATTCCAATGCCTGATGCAGAAAGAGCTTCTTTCAAATCTGACATAAAGAACTTGAAAAGCTTAAGTCTGTAGTTCTAGAATTAAAGTGATAAATACAGTGGATCGGTTATGTGAAGATCCACTGAAGGCCGATTGATCATTTTGCTGAATAGAAAGACATAGTTTGTCCATGGATGATATCCATAGACAAACTTGGTCAGTCCATTCGGTATTCCGGGATCGGCCAGGTGTGATTCCCGGAAACAAATGATCAATCAGCTTGTAGGGTGGGTTGGCGAAACCTGCTCAATCTCTTAATATGGGCATCTGTCGCCAGCCCATCCTACAACCCTGTTTAATGGGGCGTAGGATGGGCAGTTTGTTTTAAAAAATTCCAGATACTAAGACATAAACCTATTATCACCATTGATAATATAGATTCTTCCTTAAAATTATGGATGTAGAACTCGAAAATCAAGAAAAACGATCAACCAATCTTGCCAACAAAAATGTTGTCCATTCGGAAGGGTTGGTATCTGCAGAAAACCGCGAAACGGTTGGCGAGATTGAAGTATCGAATCCGCGAATGAAATGTCGGGACGTCGACGTTTACTATGGTGACAAGCATGCAATAAAGGGTGTATCTCTGGATATCGGCCGCAACGAAGTAATCGCGTTGATCGGTCCTTCAGGATGCGGAAAGTCCACCTTTATCCGCTGTCTGAATAGGATGAACGACACTATTGACGGCTGTCGTATTGAAGGTGAAATTACCATAGATGGGCAGAACATATACGACAAGAAAATGGATGTGGTACTATTGAGAGCCCAAGTGGGCATGGTTTTCCAAAAGCCGAATCCGTTTCCAAAATCGATATATGACAACGTGGCTTACGGTCCTCGAATTCACGGTCTGGTTACCAACAAAGCGGAAACCGATGAAATTGTTGAAAAATCTCTGATTAAGGCCGGATTGTGGGGAGAGGTAAAGGACTGGTTAAATCAACCCGGAACAGGACTTTCCGGTGGGCAGCAGCAGCGTCTTTGTATTGCCAGAGCCATTGCGGTTAATCCTGAAGTAATCCTGATGGACGAACCTTGTTCAGCACTGGACCCCATAGCGACTGCTGTTATCGAGGACTTGATCAACGAATTAAAGACGCAATATACTATCGTAATTGTTACGCATTCTATGCAGCAAGCTTCAAGGGTATCTCAAAGAACGGCATATTTTCATCTTGGTGACTTGATAGAGGTTGGCAAAACAGAGCAGATCTTTACTCAACCCAGGCATAAACTGACTGAAGACTATATCACTGGGCGATTCGGATAATATTTGCATACAGAGGAAGAGAGCAAGTAATGGATAAAACACATATTGTTGCTGCATACGATGACGATTTAAAGAATTTGCAAAACAAAGTAATTGAGCTCGGCAGGGCCTGTGAATCGCAATTGAACAATACGATCGAGGCATTGAGCAATAAAGATACAGAACTGGCAAAAAAGACCGTAAAAGAAGATAAAAATGTGAATAAGCTGCAACATGAGGTCGACCAGTTATCGATAAAACTGCTTGCCATGAGACAACCGGTAGCCGGGGATTTGAGAAATGTAATCGGCGGTTTGCGCATAGCAACCGATCTGGAGCGAATTGCTGATTACGCAGCCAATATCTCCCAGGTTATCATCGATATCGCAGGCGTTGAAATTGAACATCCATTGCAGCTCTTGATTCAGATGTGTGAAATTGCATTGGAAATGCTGGAAGGAGCAGTGACCAGCTATATCGAAAGTGACGAGGAATTGGCAGTTCATGTCTGGCATATGGATGACAAACTGGACAAAACCTATTCTGCCCTGTTGGATCAACTCAGATCCTGTATGACAGAAGATAAAAAGTCGATCAATGCCTGTACCCAAATGATTTTCGGTGCTCGCTGTTCAGAAAGAATGGGAGATCATATCACCAATGTAGTGGAAGGCGTTTATTACATCAAAACCGGAAAAGAGTATCACGGGGATTAGTCATTTGGGATTTTAGCTCTTAACAGCAAATCTGAAATCTAAGATCATCAATCTAAAATGCCCTTCTACCGTGACCTCAGGTCGATGTAATAGCTCGACCCAATGGTTTTCTTGGCTTTTTTCTTGACTTCTGAAGCAATGGAAACCAGTTGGCCGTATGAACTGAAATGACGGTTACTGTTGTTAACAATGGCAATGGAAAGAGATAGCAGAGGAAACTTTTGAGATTCGCCTTTGCGATTGATGCTGGTGTAAAAGCCTGTTCGAACAGAAACATCGTCGTGAAATTCCTTAATATTCTGATCAAAGTTTTTGATAATGTTGTGACACAACACTTCTATATCCTGGTTACGACAGATAGCCACAAAGTCATCCCCACCGATATGTCCGATAAAGCCTTTTAGATCCCAGGCGATAAGCTGCTCTT
>JAKSDL010000128.1 GCA_022360105.1 Pseudomonadota bacterium | reverse complement strand
TTTGGACCCAAAGCTGGCAGGCAGCTGAGTTTTATGAGCAGCTCGGTTACGTTGAATTCGCTCGATTTGACGATTTCCCAAAAGGTCACCAGAGAATAGGATTTAGAAAACTGATGAAGCCCGGATGAACCACAACTCGGTGTATTTAGAGGAAGGTCTGATTGTTGTTTGCTAAGAGAAGATACCGGAATTCTTTACTCACCTTCCGGTTGCCAGCGAAACAACTTTACCTTTGATATATTTTCGGGCAACTGCACCAAAGGAACGACTATCGGTGCTCTCCGAGGCATTCAGCCCGGACAGATAGATTTTGCCATCACTGTCAATCTTATGCACTTGTTTTATTATTTGCACATCACGTCTGAAAGGATGCGCTGACAGAACAATATCACCTATCTGCGGATGAGCGAGCTTGTAGGACAATGTGTCAACAAATACTTCATCCCCGTCTTCAAATGCGGGTTTCATGGAGTTACCAGATACGCGGATGCGCTTCCGCGCCCCTACCAAAGTGAGAAGCGCGGTCCAGACTATGTGTCTTTCAGGTTCAAGCGGATTCATCCGGTTATGTGATGAAAAAATGAACTAGCCGGCCGTGTACCAATCCACAGAGCGATCTTTGGTAGCCCAGAAGATTTCGTGAATTTCTTTTATGGCATTCATCAATTGCTCTGCTTTTTCAAGGCTGACCTCAACTTTCACCGCTGAGCATAACTTAGCAGCTTTCCAGAAGGTATCATGCAGGTTTGGATATTTCTCCAGATGCGGTGGTTTGAAATAATCGGTCCACAAAACCAGAAGTTCTTCTTTGGCAAGGTGTGCCTGCTCTTCCTTGATTTTGACGTAACGGCTCACGGTGTTCAGATACGCGGCCATTGCAGTAGCGTCATCGGTAGCGGGAGGGGTAAGGGCACTTATTTTTTTGGTCATTGAGAGAGCAGCTTCAGCTGCAATTCGTGCTGATGCAGGATCATAAATCCCACATGGTCCGTCACAATGAGCTTCTGCAGATTCAATGCTGGATCTCTTTAGAATTTTATTTAACATGTGAATTTTCTCCTTATATTTCTTTGAAATTAATGGAATTTACAATCTTATCAGCTGTTATAACCTAAACAAGTCACCTTAACTCAACCTCCATTTTTGCCAGGTTAAGCTCCGAGGACTCTTTGTTTCCTTTTAACCAAGAAAGGCTTTGATAACCCTCTCAGGCTACTAAAACATTATATTATCTTCCGATTTGTTATCAGAGAATGCAAGAAATAAATCAAAAAAAGCCATAGTGGGTGCTCACCAATAATTGTTCACGTCTACTACTTCAGGGGCCCTGATACTGGCAAGCGTTTTCATTCCCGGCTTTTTTGACAAGTTAAATGAGTTTTTACAATCATTTAACGATAACTACAGCTACAATTTAATTTTACTAAACACCTTTTTGAAAAACAAACACTTTTGGAGGCTTATTCACCAACATCGTGATATTTTTTTCAGTGAATGAACAACAGTCCCCAAATACTTGCATAGAGCACATTCGGCCAACGATAAGACCGTTGTACCTTCTTCAATTTAGAAATTCCCATTCTTGAATCCATCATGAACTATACCATTGAAATTGAAAGAAACCCCAAATCGGGCACCATTAAGCAAATCAGAAACGGTTTAATTGTTCATAACGTTGAACAATCCGATATTAAGACCAGTCAAAACATAGCCATAAAGGCACTTTCAGATGAAGGGCAACTTCTAGGGGGAATGATAGCCTGGCAATGGGGTGGTTGCATGGAAATTGAATATTTGTGGATTGATAACAGCTCAAGAGGAGCCGGAGTGGGTACTCAACTGATCAAGCAGTTGGAAACACTATTGTCCGGCCATTCTCATAAAACCATTACTACCAATACATTCAGTTTCCAAGCACCTGAATTCTATTTAAAAAATGGTTTTTTAATTACGGACGAGGTAAGTGGATATCCGGACAATGTTAAAAAATTTTATTTGAAGAAGACCTTGTGATGAATGAAAGGACGAAGACTCACAGCCAGACTCAAAAAAAACTGTCGTGAATATCAGAATTGTTAATAAATTAGATTCCATTCAAACAGCAAAGCTGCACTTTCTTTATCAAAAGGAATGGTTTACCAAGGGTCGTACCCTGGAAGATATCGAAACAATGTTGGAACACACCGATTTTGTATTTGGGTTTTGTGATGCTAAAACAAATGAACTTGTGGGATTCGCCAGGGTTGTTTCCGATTCTATTTATAAAGCATTTGTTTTCGATGTCATAGTGGACAAGGGATACCGAAGCAAAGGATTGGGCCGGCTTGTTATGGATACGATTTTTAATCACCCTGTTTTAAAACATGTTTCACATATAGAATTGTACTGCCCAGAACATCTGGTTTCTTTTTATGAACCTATGGGTTTTAAAATAAGAACATCTCTGCTGCTAAGACGTGAAAGAGCGTCAGATTAATTACCAATCCTATTCATCATTTTGAATGTAAACAATACTTTTGAAGATTAATGTTGGGTAAATCTAATCTAAAAGGAAAATGTTTGAACATGTAAAGGAGGAAATGAATAAGAGAGGATTTGATACGATATTCCTTTCCACTGACCACGGTGGTTTTTATGAGAAGTTTGGCCGGATAAAAATGGAAGATGGCTATAATTTTTTTGGCAAAAAATGTAGAATTTATCACACTCACAAGCCAACGATAAATGTTTTCTAACCAGGTCGAAGTCTAATGTCATAAACTGGAAAAACAATGAGCGATATTCTAATCAGAGCAGCTACAGAAGAAGATCAGGACTGGATTAATCGTCAGGTGATCAAAGATTGGGGAGCGCAAATAGTAGTTGCCCAGGGTAAAGTGTATTACCCAGCTAAACTGAATGCATTTGTTGCTTATGATGATCAAAACAATTTAGGGCTGTTAACCTACGAGTCTAAAGAAAGCGAGATTGAGATAATCACACTGAACAGCTTTGCAGAAGACATTGGTGTTGGAACTGCATTAATCAACACCCTGATCAAGCTGGCAAAAGATTCAAAGATTAAACAGATCAAAGTAATCACTACTAATGACAACCTCAAAGCCCTTGCTCTATACCAAAAAAGAGGTTTCGCGCTTAATGCAGTCTATCCCGGAGCTGTAGATCTTTCCAGAAAACATAAAAACATACCCAACATTGCGGAAAATGGAATACCCATTCGAGATGAAATAGAGCTGATTTGTATGGTTGATCATTATATTCATACCTTCGATCGAACCTGAAAACCAGACAGCCTTTTGTAATCCCCCTATTTACGGGCAACTTTGACAGTTCAATTCAAATAGTATTATTATCCTCCCTGATTTTTTAAGACAAATACTATAGTCTTGAATAATTTTCCTATCCGATCGTAACTATTAGATTAGATTCGTTATTGAATTTAATGTTTAACATGTACTAATCATTAAAGAGGTCTATTAATGAAACAATTTATATTATTCATCAGTCTGGTATTTCTTTCCACCACTGCATATTCACAAGGCTTACTACTTATTCAGGAACCCGTAAAAAAGGAAGTAAAAAAAAGAGCGACATCTTCCAGTTCCGGTTATTCACAAGGATTTGGTATTTCCCAAAAAAAGAAAAAATCCAATGAAAATTAAACTAAGCTCGGTTAAGGACGCTCTGTTTATTTCGGAATATTACCTTGAAAATGCCGAGCACTTAGAGCCTTGGGAACCAATTCGTGAACCTGGCTATCACGACATTTCATCCTGGAAATCTCGTTTGGAGATGCGGGAACTGGAGCAGAGCCAGGGGCAAGCCGCTTATTTTCTGGCATATGCTGACGACTCAAGCAAAATAGTGGCCGTATGCAATCTCACAAGCATTGTCCGCGGACCTTTCCAGGCTTGTTACATGGGCTATTCAGTGAGCCGGCAGCACCAGGGACAAGGGATTATGAAAATGCTTTGTCAACATGCCTTGGATTATGCCTTCAATTCCTTAAATCTGAATCGTGTCATGGCCAACTATATCCCCCATAATGTTCGCTCCGAGTATCTTTTAAAAAGCCTTGGATTTGAAAAAGAGGGACTGGCCAAGAAGTATCTTTGCATAAACGGCCAATGGGAGGATCATATCTTAACAGCTATTATTAATCCTAAAAACCGTTAAACCTGGTCTCATGCATTCGAAGATTCTCGTTAAAGTGCTTGCCAACGGATCTATTCCCATTCTGCCGATTATGCTGTGGAGTATTTTGTTCACATCCAAACTGCCTGAAGCGTTTGCTTGGAGTAGGAGTTTGTTCGGATTTATTGCACAAGCATTCACACCATCAATCTGGCTGACAGGGCTCAGCTTGATCGCAGATTCCTACTATTTCAAATTGGCATATTCGAAATAGCATTTTATGATACCTGTAGTTGCCTTTTCATTCTTCCACATACTTCACATTGTTTTGGTTTTTTAACAAACTTACTGATTAACTTCCAGGCAAACCACAGGAAACAGAAAATGGAAATTTCAAGCTACAGCATTGTTGTCAGGATGATTGCCTATTTCAAACGTGCAACCCAACTGATAAAAGAGTTCAATCATAAGGAAGGTGAGTTTGACGGGCAGTATTACGGAATGCACCACGCAAAAAATACTGGTTATTATCAAAAACACAAACAATCCTTTCTACTGGATTTTAGCATCTATAACCCTAAGGAATATAAGGTTTTTGCCCTGTACTTCCTCCGCAACCTGGTTAATTTCCTAATATCAATTACCTATTTTCCGATTTATACACATTATTATTCAATTAAAAGCCTGATTAACCAATACAAATACCTCTCAAAAGAGATGAAGTCCGTTGATGTGTTGGATATTGCCCGAAAGCTGGAATTCCATGGTGTTCCGCATTTGATATTTATCTCCATGCTTGCCCCTATCGGCTTTTTTCTGAATTTCTTTTTTGTAGAACCTCTGGAAAGATTTTTTTATTCCTTTATCTGTGTCACTGTTCTGCAAGTTATATTTTTACTGAAGTTAGTCCCCTATGTTGTTATTCTGATGATCAGTCCTTTTGCTATTTTTATCGGTCTCACCTGGCTGGTTATTCATTTGATTTATAAGTTTCTCGTAAACGCCCACAAAGTTGTTTTTAAAAAAATCAAGGTTAGCTGACCACCTGCTTGAACCAAATCCGCATCAATAACTGGGATGAGGCTTCTCGCGTTATTATCAAGATTCCGGGAACAATTATGTTCATCGATACGCTTTCCAAGGTGATGAAAAGCCGCAGCATCAATAATTAGGATAGATTCATGTATTTTCTGTGTTCCCCGGGTGTTTTGCCTGTCCAGCGTTTGAAGGCATGTTGAAAAGAGCTTTGATCGGAAAAACCGAGCAGTTGAGCTATGTCACAGATGGTAGCCTCCCGGTTGTTAAGATATCCAATGGCAATTTCTTTTCGAATATCATCGAACACCTTTCTAAAAGTGGTTCCTTCTCCTTTCAGCTTTATTTGAAGATTCCGTTCCGTCATGGCTAATTGACCGGCAATTGTCTGAATATCGGACCGCTTCTCTTTTAAAACAAATGTAGTCAAAACATCAGCAACCTTTTCGGTCCAGGAACCCCTTTGATAAACCCGGTGCAAAGTTTTTTGCACGAGTTGCTCCAATCCTTCCAAAACATCACGATTAGCCATTAGTATGGGACTATCAAGATAATTCTTATCCAGAATTACCTCATTGTTTTTTCCATCGAAAAACAGGGGACAGTTAAAAATCATCTCATGCTCCGTTGTATTTGCGGGGCAGGCGTGGACGAAACGTGCGTTTTGGAGCCGGGCGTTATCGTCTGTCAAGTATTTAAGCATGTTAACAAACAGGCTCATAATAGATTCCGAGAAATGCCGTTCTTGTTTCATCCCCTCAGCACCTAATTTCCAGGATAAATATGCCTTGTTTCTTTCAACGCGCAATGCTGGTCGGATTAAATCGGTAACCAGGTTGTGGTAGAGAAAGTTTTTACGAATGGCCTGCTCAACAGTATCGCAGTTCATCATCATCGCATAAAGCAGATGCCTGCTCAGGAGCCGGTGAGCATGCATTCCAAAATGAAGTCCAAAATCAGGGTCGTTAGAGTGTTGCAGGACATAATTCCATATGGGATGAAATTGCGACATCGGAACACGCCTGTCATTATGCCGATAGCCCTTAAGGTCGATGTGACAATCAGAAGCAATGGTCTTCTCTTCAATACCAATTACCGCCCCATAGCTCAGAAGAATCTGCAATAAGTCATAAGAAACACTCAAGGATTTGGTTTGCATAATTAAGGTGGTATATATATTTATTTTCGTAAATAGACAACATTTCTTCGTTTATCCGCAATATTGTTGCCCTACCCTACGATATGATCAATTCATAGACAAGATCGAAATGTCTTGTCTGTTTAATCCAATTCAAATTTAGAAAATCACAAATTAGTTTAGGAGAAAACATGTCAAACCAAAGCAACATCAATTATCATCCGGCAATTGCAAACAAACGGGTAGAAGCCAGTCATACTGTTGAGATAGCCTCAACACCACAAAAGATATTTCCTTTGGCCTGTCCGGTAGAGGAACTAAGATGGATTCCAGGCTGGGAATATGAGCTGATCTACACCAAAAGTGGAATCAACGAAAAAGGATGTATCTTTACAGAAAACAAATCCGGACCACATTTTTTTGACAAATCACTCACCACCACCTGGGTCACTAATCTTCATGATGCCGAGAAAACCAGAATTATCTTTCAATTGAATCTTGCTGACAAAGCCGTGATTCACCTTCAAGTAAACATTCAAGAAGTTGGAACAAATATCTCTTCGTGCAATTGGCACATGATCTATACAGCTTTGGATCGCGAAGCAAATGAGATGGATGAAAATGCTATTAAGGAAAAACTGGATTTAGTGATGATCATGCTCGCTACTGCCCTGAAGCATTATTGCGAGACTGGAGAAATGATAAAATGAAGACCTTGCTATCGAAACAGATCATGAATTTTCACGCTGACTCCTTCGGAATTGTGCATCATGCCCGATATCTTGAATTGATGGAAGAAGCCCGCTGGTTATATTGCCGGGAGAATGGGTTAATGGAGCCGTTTCACCAACGAGGCATCTACCATGTAATCGTCAATATTAATATTGATTACGTTAACAGCGCCCGAGTTGGTGACCAAATCGTCATTTTAACCGAGCTCGCCAAGGCGTCTCAATCAAGTATTGTCTTCAAGCAAAAACTAATCAAAGATAACAACATTCTTGTAAGGGCTGATATCACCAATGTCTATTTAAATCAAGCCAATCACTGCGCCATCTCTTGTACAAAAATGGCAGACTTCTGGGATGATTTACACAAGATACAAAACACGAGTTAGAAATATCCAAAGACCAGAACAATACTAGCTTGCCGGGATTCAGGATCAAAAAAAATATTCAAGGCACGAAATTCGTGCTAGAATAGACGTATCATTTTCAAATTGACCTGTTGAAGATTTATTGAGATGGCAATGCAAGTGCTGAGAAATGCAGTTATATTATTTTTGCTGGTTGTGTTTGCCCCGTTTATCAGCAATGCGCAAAGCGATGTACTAATACGCCAGGGATATTTTGATTTTAGAAATGCCGGTCATGCTTCACAAAACCCTGTCGAATTGGGTGGTGAATGGGAATTCTACTGGAATCAACTTCTTGGACCCGGAGATTTCCTCACTGCATCATCGGTCCTTAAGCCAAGCGGATTTATTCAACTGCCTGGCTTCTGGAAGGGAATGGAAGTCGAACAAACAGAATTGGGTGGAAAAGGCTTTGCAACACTACGTTTGCGAATAGACAATTTTTTCACCGATGGAGTGGCAAATATTGTTCTTCCACACGTAAATTCCTCCTATCGATTGTTTGTAAATGGCGAACTGCTCCAGGAATGTGGCAAGGTAGGAAGGTCTATCGACGAATCAGTTCCCCAAAAATGTCCCAATGCTGTCGGATTTCTCTCCAAAACGAATCGGGTCGAAATCATTCTCCAGGTATCTAATTTTCGACAAGCTTATGGAGGCATACCCCAGAAAATAATTCTTGGGGAGCAATCAAAAACCGATTCCGTAACAGAATTAAAGCTGGCCTTTGATTTATTGATCGTCGGGGCTCTACTAGTAACCGGACTCTACTACTTGGGGATATTCTGGGTTCGTAATCAGGAAAGTTTTGCTCTGTATTTCGGATTGTTTTGTTTATCTATGTCCCTTAGGACCAGCTATTTGAACACGGCTTTTATTGTAAAAGCTTTTCCCGGTATCAATTGGTTGTTTCTGTTGAAGATGGATTTTCTATCCTTAACCGCTGCACCTGTGTTGTTTGCAACTTATCTGTTTTATTTTTATCCCCTGGAGTTTTCTAAAAAAGTTCATTTTTCCATTCTTTCCGTTGGAGCATTGCTGGGGGTGTTTTCCATCTTTGCCTCTTCATATTTACTGACAAAAAATCTATTACTCTTCCAAATCCTGGTGCTATTTACCTGCCTTTACTCGTTTTACATTATGACGATGGCGACAATCAGAAAGCGAAATGGCAGCATGGAACTTCTCATTGGTTGTCTGATTCTTATTCTCACGGTAGTAAATGACATTCTTCATGCACAATCCATTATCTCAACCTCGTATATTGCAGGATTAGGTCTGTTGTTTTTTCTGGTGGCCCAATCATTCGTATTCACCAAAAGATTTTCAAATGCATTGCGAGTTTCCCATGATCTTTCTGCAGAACTTGAGATCAAAGTTAAGGACCAGACTTCGGAGATCCGGGATCTGCTTGATAATACCGGGCAGGGTATACTCAGTTTTGATAAAACGTTGACCATCCAACAGCATGCTTCCCGGGCAGCTTATTTAATTTTTCAAAAGGAGGTTTTTGGAGAGAACATCCTGCAACTTATGTTTTCAGACCGATATGACGAGATGGCCGGGTACATGGAAGTTATCTTCAAAAGCAGTGGAGCCATGAGACTCGTAAAAGATATGTTGCCCACCGAGTTTGAGAGAAATGAGCATACCTACGACTTGGAATACAGATGGATTCCCTCAGGCAAAAAAACTCCCGCCCAGATTATGCTAATCTTAACCGATGTAACAACCAGAAGAAAACTCCAAAAAATGTTGGAGAAGGACGAACTTCGCAATCAGAAAATTATTCGTATTGCCGTGGACCGCCACGGTTTTCTTCGCTTTTTCAATGGTGTACAAAATCGACTAAACAGTATCGATAACCTGTTAAAAGATTCGATAGATAAAAACGCTACTGTCGAATTATCAGCGCATTTTCATACCATTAAGGGAGGGCTTTCAGGTTATTCGTTTTTCGGTCTTGCCGAATCTGCACACAGGGCTGAAGACCTTCTGGAAGATTTGATCAGAAAGAATGAACCGCTTGATTCAGAAAGTGCTACAAAACTCCTTAACCTATCCGAAACACTTCGATCGCAATTCAGAAGTGAGGTTTTTGAACTGGGAGATCTTGTTCCCAGCCAGTTCCTGCATGTGAACAGCAGAGGCTTTTACACCATTGCTGAAGAAAAAATCGAATACCTGGAGCAGATGTTGACCAAAAAGGCACCAAATGACTCTGAGCTAAAGGAGATGCTAAATGACATTAAAAAGCAACCACTACGCAATACAGTAAAAAAGCTTTCTTCCGATGCAAAATATATCGCCTACCAGCTAAAAAAGCAGATCGATGTAAAATACAATGGGGAAGACACCCAGATCATACACGCCACATTAGAGACCTTTCTAAGCAACCTAACACACCTGGTGCGGAATGCAGTGCATCACGGTATCGAATCCCCTGTTGAACGTAAAAAACTGGGTAAACCTGAAACAGGTGCTATTTCAATCGATATATCCTTAAAAGATGCCGTGTTTAAACTTGTGTTTGCAGACGACGGCAAAGGTATCGATACGTCTGATTTAAAAGAGCGGGCAATTGAAAAAGGCCTATTGAATGCTGAAGAGGCTAAATCAGTTTCTGAGAACGATCTCTTGCACTTGATTCTTTTGCCTGGTTTTTCAACGGCCGAAGAAGTGTCAACCTTCTCCGGCAGAGGAATTGGTATGCATGCCTTAGCAAGCTCCGTAAACGAATTGGGAGGATCAATAGAAATAGATTCGCGACCAGGCAAAGGTACAACCTTCAGTATTGCCATTCCAGTTTCATTCTAAAACAATAGGTCGATACCTGAAGAACTATCTTCGGGCTTCCTGTTAGCAGATTATATCAAATGCCTGATGATCAGCTCTTGATCATCATATAAAGTATGTTTTAGCTGTTTAGAGATGGCATCCGGGTTGAAATCGGAAGCTTTAGTTATCACGACGCCTGCCATTTCCGCGTGGCCTCCGTTTTACACACACGGGGTTGCAAATTCTGTTTCTTCCAATGCCAAAGAAAAATCTGTTTAACCGACCCGCTTGAAAAGAGACAGAATCTCTTTGAATTTAATCATACTGCCCACAATCTTTAGTTGATCATTTTTAACGGCGTCGTCAACATCCAGACCTTTGCCCAGCTTCGCCAGGGTCTTTCTATCTGTTGTGACAATGACATCGGGGCAACGGATT
>JAKSDL010000643.1 GCA_022360105.1 Pseudomonadota bacterium | reverse complement strand
CACCCGAGGTTGGATAAATAAGCCGGGTAATACATCGGGCCACCGTAGACTTACCCGATCCGGATTCTCCGACAATCCCCAGTGTTTGTTTCCTCTTGATTCGCAAATTCACATCTTGGGCAGCGTCTACTTGACGTATCTTGGCAAGGAACCCGGTTTCGCCGTATCGTTTATAGAGATGTTTTACAGAAAGTACCGTTTCAACATTGTCGTCTTGTTCTCTTTTTTGGGGGGCCAGGCTGGGCACCGAAGCGATAAGTTTTTTTGTATAGGCTTTAAGAGGAGCATTTAGCACCTGGTCGGCTTTTCCGGATTCAATCAGTTTTCCGTTCTGCATGACAACAACGTGGTCGGCAATTTCAGCTACCACTCCGAAATCGTGGGTGATAAAGAGTACGCCCGTGTTATGGGTGGCTTGAATCTCCTTGATGAGTTTTAATATTTGTGCCTGGGTGGTTACGTCGAGCGCAGTAGTAGGCTCATCGGCAATCAGCATTTTTGGTTTCAATACCAGGGCCATTGCAATCATGACCCGTTGCTGTTGCCCACCCGAGAGTTGATGCGGATAGACATTTTGTAGGCGTTCCGGTTCAGGCAGGTGCACATCGTTCATAACTTCTATCACCCGGTGAATCCTTTGCTTTTTAGGCATCTCAGTATGAATGGTAAGCACTTCTTCGATCTGCTTGCCAATGCGTTTGACCGGGTTGAGCGCAGTCAGTGGCTCCTGAAAAATCATCGACATACCGGCCCCTCTCAGCTCGCGAATTCTTTTTGGAGAAGCTTTCAGAAGATTTTCACCCAAAAATGACACCCGTCCGTCCACGGGGATTGGTCCGTTTTTTTCCAACAGCCCCATGACTGTGTATGCCATAACGGTTTTTCCCGAAGCAGATTCACCTACCACGCAAAGGATTTCATTTAAGCGGAGATCAAAACTTACGTTTTCAACGGCGTATTTTCGATCCGAACCTTTGGGCAGGGCTACAGTCAGATTTTCAACCTCCAGTACGACGGGGGCAGAAGAAGGATTCCTATCGATTTCAGTCATAGCTGTCCTTTAAACCCTTTCCATGCGTGGATCCAAAATATCTCTCAAACCATCCCCCAGTAGATTGACGGCTAATACGGCTATTGAAAGCATCAAACCGGGAAAAAGGATCATATTCGGTAAAAGCTGGAAATAGATGCGTCCTTCGGCGATGATATTGCCCCAGGTAGGGATTTCAGGCGAAATGCCCGCTCCCAGAAAACTGAGAATCGACTCCAGCAAAATCGCTGAAGCGCAAGTATAAGTTCCCTGCACCATTAGAGGAGCAAAGGTATTAGGGATGACGTGACGTATCATCAGAAGATGTAAACGGGTTCCCAATCCGACAGCTGCTTCAACATAAGGCTCTTCGCGGATACTGAGCACAATACCGCGAACCAGGCGAACCACCCGGGGTATTTCCGGAATGGTGATCGCGACAATAACCGTCGTGAGTGAAGCACCCGAAAGCGATATCAAGGCAATAGCCAGGAGTACCCCGGGTATAGCCATCAGGCCGTCCATTACCCGCATGGCGATGGCGTCAAGCCAACGAATGTATCCGGATACCACACCAATGGTCAACCCGGTCAAAATACTGATAAAAGCAACTGAAAGCCCTACAACGAGAGATATGCGTGCACCGTAAATTACTCGACTGTATATATCCCGGCCATATGCATCCGTACCGAACCAATTCTCGGAAGAGGGAGGCCGCAACCGAATCGACGGATCTATTTGGCCGGGATCAACGGTATTGAGATAAGGAGCAAAAATACCGATGAACGCCATCATTACCAGAATGAAGCCACCAACCACCACCAAGGGATTTTTGACTAATTTGCCCAGTACCCCGTAACGAGAATAAATCCGTTTGGCAGTTGTCGAGGCATCTTCAAAGTCTTTAGTCATCAGTATTTAATCCTCGGATCGAAAAACGTATATGAGATATCTACAAGTAAATTGATGAAAACATAAACCAGGGAAAAAACCATAATGACCCCTTGAATGGTAGGGTAGTCACGCTCCAGGATGGCATTGACCGTTAGTCTGCCCAATCCCGGGATATTAAAGACACTTTCGGTAACCACCACTCCGCTTAAAAGCAGGGCAAAGCCGATTCCGATAACCGTAATAATGGGAATTCCGGCATTTGGCAAAGCATGTCCGAGCAGGATTTTAAACTCTTTTGCCCCTTTGGCATACGCTGTGCGGATATAATCTTCAGACAATACCTCCCGGACAGTTGCACGGGTTATGCGAGTAAAAAGGGCTATCAAGACAATCCCCAATGTCAATGTAGGCAATGCCAGGCTGCGAATAAAAGGTATAAATCCTTCCGATAAGGGCTGATATCCCTGTACGGGAAACCAGGCCAGTTGCATGGAAAAGCTGTAAATCCATATATAACCCAGCACAAACACGGGCATTGAAAATCCCAGAATCGAGAATATCATTACACAGCGGTCAATCCAGGTTCCATGTTTCCAGGCGGCAATCACCCCCAGGGGAATAGCCACCAATATGGCAAAAATCAGCGTTGTGATCGACAGGGCTAATGTTGGTCCAAATCGCTGGGTAATTAAGGTAAGAACAGGTACTCGCGAAATAATGGAGATCCCCAGGTCTCCCTTTGCCAACTGGCCAATCCAGGTGACAAACTGGATATGGATGGGATCGTTAAGCCCCAGGTGTTGGCGAATATTCTCAATTTCTTGGGGAGTTGCCATATCACCGGCCAGGATCGCCGCAGGGTCTCCAGGGGTAAGACGCAGCAGTAAAAAGATAAAAACGGCCACAAAAGTAATGACCGGAATGGTAGCTAGCAGCCGTTTAAGGATGAATTTAAGCATCGGTTTCACATTTATTGATCAGGCAAAACTATAGAATCTCTCATTTGTCAAGTCAGGCACAATAAGAGCTGATGTGAAGTTATTCCTTCCTCATATTCCAAAAAACCGGGGTTGATGTTTTTAAAGCCCCCTTAATCCTGCTGCTGTAAGCAGATGGAGTCAAAAATTCTCCCACCGGGAAATAGACACCCAGTTCATATGCCCGCTTTTGTATTTTGCCGGCGAGCTTTTTTTGCTCGTCAGAATCAGTAATAGTAGGGAATTGATTGATCCATTGCTGTATCTGTGAATCCTTTGGCCAGCCAAACCAGGCACCTCCGTCTTTACCACCGCTGGCAAGCGGAATGTTGGTGGCTGGGGTGTTTGTAATATCCGTGGGCCATGAAGTATGAAAAATATTCCAACCGCCATCTTTTACCGGTTCCGGATTAGCCCGTCGGTTAGCTAGCGTGCCCCAGTCCATTGAGAGGATGTTTACTGTGAATCCTGCTTTGCGCAATGCCTGCGCGGCTACGAGCCCATAGGGAGTAAGAAAGTT
>JAKSDL010000014.1 GCA_022360105.1 Pseudomonadota bacterium | reverse complement strand
TATGAACACCTTTGCCTCCAGTTACGTTATCGGTATTTCCTGATTCATCGTCATAGCTAAGCACATAATAGGGTGAACCGTCATCAACACTCCTGGTGAGGATAACTCCACAAACCTGGATCTGCTTAACCATTTTCTGTATCAGAACCTGATCATCATCGTTTTTGTTAGGGTAAGACTCGAAAACTGTATCAATTGCTTTTTTGAGGTTTTTGCGATCTGTAGTTACGATATTAAGTAAGGAGGTGAAGGCACCAGCGTTTGAAGTAAACGCTCCATCTTCACAGGCAGCTGAACTCCGAACAGCCACCAATTCAGATTTGATATTTGCAACAATATCGTTGAGAATTTCATTCGGATCCTTATTCCACTGTTTTAAATTAAAATAAAAAAAATCGGGAATTAGGAATGGAAGCTTTAGTTTTTGAAGCTCCTCTAAAGTCTCTGCTTTTGTGCCAAATTTAAATTTAATAGAAGGATTTTTGATGGTCATTCTTTAAAAGTCTGTCGCTAGCTTCTAAATGTAATGCTGATTTTTCATCTTCATCAATGATGCGATAAATTTAAATAATCTTGACTTCTTAGGCATAAAAGTAAATCAACACAACTAATTAAGCTGAATTAGATTTGAAGTTCATTGAATAAGCTTAAATGTGTACTTTCCGAATTTTCCTTAAAACAAAGTATTTCTTTCAAAGTCAAATATACCATCCCAGTATTCATGTGGCTCTTGCCAATCATTTCCATAGTAAAGTGTAAGTAGATCTTCCGCATTGTTTGGAATGGAAATATCAAGTCCATTAACATGCTGAAATTTTTGAGTTTTAAAAAAATGAATCGGGATTTTTTTGACCCGCTGATTAGCTGTCCAAAACGCGAAATCAGATCCCATAGTTAGTGGGTGTAAGTCGATAACTGCAGGATCACAAATCGGGTCTACTAACGATCCTTTTTGTATTATCATTTTTTTTACCGATTCATCGGTATTATCCTGAATGATAGTAATATCTTCACTTGGAAACCGACTTATCATTTCATTTTTTATGGTCTCCCCGTAATTGATTTCATAAAGAATATCAAGATCTGCAAAACTGGCAGGATGATCTCCTCGCACAATACTAAGCAGAAATGAATTTGTAGCAAAATATGGTATTGTATTATCATTTAATAATTGAATTGCTGGATTCAAAATCGCATTCAACAATTCTGCTCGACGACTGAGAGCAGCTTTGGTCTGCCGAATCTCACTTTTAGAAACCCTCCAGATTTTTGAATGAGGAACACCAAAATCCTGCAATTGCTTGATTATGTCACTCTGGTGACGCCCGGGAACTGCCACCACATCAAACTCATAGCGATTGATTTCTCGAGGATCGACTATTGGATATCCGAATATCTGATCTCCCCACAATTGATTATCATTATCAGTAAAACAAATTACTTCAGCCGATGAGTCTATCTTTAATCTTCTGAAGGTCTCACGAGCATGATACCCAACTGTGGAAATAACGATCCTTCTTTTCAAAGCAATTTACCTGACAATATAGACTGTCCGAATTAAAATGTAATTGCTGCTCTTTGCATAGGGATTATCTTGGTTAGTGTTTCTATTAGAACATCTCATGAATTACTCCTTGAAACAGAATGAGACACAATCTTTGAATATTGAATAGTCATTTATCGCTTAGAGGCACAACTTGAACACATTGAACAGCCTGATTAACAAGCTGCACCCGAATCATTTCAAGATTGTTCAACTTTTGTTGGTTCATTTTTTTTAATTGAAAATCATTTTGAACCAAACTTAGAAAACAACGCATCCATGCTCCATGGCCAAATGCCAAAACATATCGGCAATTTTCATACTTGACCATAAATCTTTTCACGCGATTAGCTAGGCTTGAAACCGGTTCACCAAGTATTAGACTTGCTGGATTAGTCATCCAAGCCTCCTGATGTAATTTAAGAAAATCAGTGCGTTGTCTGCCTTCAAACTCACCGAAATCCAATTCATCTAGCAGATTTTCAATTTGAAATTTGTCAAAACCCAGATAAAGTGCTGTTTCTTGTGTTCTTTTCAGTTGGCTGGTGAGAATTATATCTGGAAGGTTTCCGTCAAAATAATCCAATAAGTACTTTTTAATAGAAAAGTCAATTTTGGAATTCGGTGGTTTTATTGGAACATCCAACCTTCCTTGAAGAATACTGCGCTCATTTAGCTCGGTTGTGCAATGTCTTATAATTTGAAGTTTCATGAGGTTTGATTGACGTAGAAGGTCTCACTTCTAAGCCCGCATCTTTGGCTTTCAAGAACCAACAGGTTGTTGGGATTTACATTACCTAAATTTGCATTGGCACCAAGCATATTAATAAAAAACATCTGCGCGCTGCAAGTAGGTGCCTCGAATATCAAATGTTTAAAATCGACAGATGAGACAATATCTGATACGAGGCCCGTTCTCAGTTCACCGCTAGTTCGAAATATCCCTGCTGATCCTGAATCCCTTCCCTCTGTGATCACGTATTTGCTGCC
>JAKSDL010000031.1 GCA_022360105.1 Pseudomonadota bacterium | reverse complement strand
TGTCTAACCTGTCATAGGGAAAGTGAAGCAGAACTCAAAGATGTAGTAGCTCGAAAGCTTGAAAGAAAAGACCAGTTGAACGAAATCGCCATGGACAATATAGCCAAGGCACACCTGGAAGCAGGCAAGGCACTCGAACTTGGTGCAAAGCAGGGTGAAATGTCTCCGATTCAGGATGATATCCGTTCAGCACAATGGATCTGGGATTACTCAATTGCCAGCCACGGATCATTTTACCATGCGCCGGAAGAGACATTGAGATTGCTCTCGGTTGCCAATGAGAAGGCTCAGCAGGCCCGTTTGAAGCTGGTTAAAGTTCTGGCTAAATACGGAGCAATCAACTATATGGCTCCCGATTTTTCAACCAAGGCAAACGCCCAGAAACTGGCTGGTGTACCCCTGGCAAAACTGGCAGCTGATAAAATGAACTTTAAAAGAACATTGATGAAAGCCTGGACCGAAACCGCGATAGCAAACAACAAACTCGATCCTGACATTCGCAAAGGAATGAGTGACAACGTATCCTACCCGAAAAACTAGTTTCCCTCCTCCCTAAGTGCAGGGATTAAAGCCGTTGTCTTCCAGGCAGCGGCTTTTTTTTCGACTCCCGATTCCGGAAAATAACGATTGATACGTTCTGCCAATCAAATTCAACGCTGCATAAGTCTCACCGGTTGTTTTCCGCCTGATAAACATTTGCAAACTTATCCTTTTCACCAGCTGCCTTACCTTCTAAAATAGTATTTAGTGCCTGAACGGAAAGTCGCTAAACCCTTATCCAGCCTTATACCAGATGCCTGAATTCAGCTTGAGGATAGACGTGCTGTCAGCCGTCAACGTTCAGCTGAAGACATAACAACTATAAGCTAAAAACGGCTGAGAGCTAATCGCTGAAAGCACTAAACTTC
This sequence comes from Pseudomonadota bacterium, assembly GCA_022360105.1. The sequence goes on along the minus strand of JAKSDL010000031.1, from coordinate 48,197 downwards.
GAAGTACCAAAATGCTTTTAAAGCTTTTATTGGTATGGGTTAAATTGGTTTTCGTTCAGGCACTATTGAGCTGATTGGACGTTTTCGGGTTGTTCAGTTTCGGTTGGCATTACTAATTTTTAATCCTATTTTTATAATTAGACTCGAATACGGGGTTTAAAGGTGTACCAATCCTACATCTGGATAATCACTTCAGCCAATTAATATAATAAAAAAAACTTGAATCCTGACAAATCAATCCGGAGGTGAATTGATGAACACTAAATATGAACCAGTTGAATTCCATGGCAAAGGCGACTATCTTGAGCTGGCTACCGGCAAAATCTACTATGAAATTGAAGGTCAAGGTCCACCTTTAATAATTGTACCGGGAGGACCCGGTTCAAATCATACCCATTATCACCCCTGGTTTTCGAAATTGGCTGTTCAAAACACTGTCATCTATTTTGATCAATCTGGTACGGGTAGATCTGATCGATTAGAAGCAGGGCAACCATATACCCTGGCACAATATGCTTGGGAAATTGATCAATTAAGAATACACCTGGGATTCGAAAAAACAGCGGTCATTGGAATCTCTTTTGGCTCCTTGCCGGCAATCGAATATGCCACGAACTATTCCAACCATCTTTCCCATTTAATTATCAGTAATGGCCATCTTAATGCACAAACCTGGCAGCAAGGAAATATCGACAATGTGAATTCCGAACTACAGAAATTGTATCCGCAGAAGTGGCAAAAAATAGTGGAATTACGCCAGAATGGCATAAAATCAGACGCTGAGGAGTATCAGGATTTATACTCTGACATAATGCCGAATCTATACTGGGCTAATCATTGGGAGCGGCCCGGGTTGTTTTCCACTGGTGATCCCAGGGAGGAAATGAATATGGACGTGTATCTCTCGTTCGTAGGTGATGATCCGGAGTGGGAAGTTTCAGGTACATTGAAGGATTATGATCCCACCAACGTCCTGAAGAAGATAGAAGCCCCGTCATTAGTCATGACAGGCAGACTTGACCGGCTAACTCCGCCTATCATTGCTCACCAACTATTTGAATCCTTACCAACAGACCGGACTAAAATCGTTGTTTTTGAAAAGAGTGCTCACAGGCCATGGATCGAGGAGCCGGATGAATATTTCAAAATCCTTGGCGAGTTCTTAAACGGGGAGTTTGTATAATGGGTTTATTTTGACTGAGCTAATCCTTAATTTTTCACCCACACCAGAAGTCGATTGTTAGCGGGCATTTCGTAATCCTTATGTAAAGAACAACCAGCTTCCCCTGCCAGTTGATTGACCCATTCAAAATCCCGAATACCACTGACAGGGTCTCGCTGTTTTAATTGTTGATCGAACCGGGCGTTGCTTTCAGTGGTGAATGTTCCTCCATAATTGAAAGGACCGTAAACGCAGAGTTTTCCACCTGATTTAAGCACCTGTTTGATTCCCTTAAAAAACGACTGTACTGATTCTTTGGATATGATGTGAAGCGTATTGGCACTAAAAACCGCTTCGGTTGATGTAACGGGCCAAGGAAAATCATTGACATCTAATGCAAGAGGGGATTTAAGGTTGGGCAATTGTGCCATATCGACCCGAGCCTGGATGTCGGGATGGTTTTCCAATAGATCGCAGGGCTGCCAAACGAGATGTGGAAGTTCCTTGCTAAAAAAAGCAGCATGCTGGCCGGTACCGCTGCCAATTTCACAGACTTCCCCAAAATCGGGCAGTTCCAGCTTCAACACCTCCAAAATGGGTGCTTTGTTTCGTTCACTGGCTGTTGAATAGTTCATTTCCGGACTTGATCTTATAATATAGTTCATTAAGTCATATTTACGACTAATCCTCTTGTCGAACGGTAGGGCAGTCCTATTTAGCCGCCAACACGCTTTTGCGGGATCAAACTCTAATCGATTCACCGACCCTGGGCACAAAAGCCTTGAATCCCTCTTCAGAAAGCTTGTCCGCAAAAGTTAATGACTGCTCTTCTTCCCCATGAACAACTGCGATCCGTTTCACATTGAGGTTTGAGGTCTTGAAAAACCTCAAAAGTTCGGTTTGATCAGCATGGGCACTGAATCCGCTCATTGCCTCAACGTATGCGTTCATGGGATATTCCTTGCCCAGAATTTTCTGTACGGGTGCTTTCCCTTTTCTGGCATTGCCATTGAACTCGATACCCTTTTCCAAAATACGCCTGCCCAGGGTGTGTTCCGCCATGAAACCAACAATCAGAATCGTTGTTTGCGGGTTATGAATTTTATGACGCAGATGGTGCAAAATTCTCCCGGCTTCACACATTCCAGAAGACGCAATAACGATATGGGATGACGGGTCGCGGTTGAGAGCCATCGATTCTTCAAGCGTTTCCACGTACTTCAATTGTTTGAAGGCAAATGGGTTTTCTCCTTTTTCCAAAAAGGTTTTATGGGTTGCTTTATCATACACTTCGGGATGTTCACCAAACACTTTGGTAATCTTACTTGACAAGGGGCTGTCTACATAAACCGGTATCTTCGACACCTCTCCTTCGTTATACAATTGATGCAACAAATAAAGCATTTCCTGGGTCCGACCATAGGAAAAGGCAGGGATCAAAATCGGTCCTCCCCTTTTCATGGCACGATTCAATACCTCTTTCAGTTGAGCTTTCATGTCTCCTGCAGGATCATGAAATCGATTACCATAGGTACTTTCCGTAATCATCAGATCGATATTTCGGTCCTCTTTGGCAAAATCAAGAGTAGGGTCCTGAATAATCGGTTTATTGAAGCGTCCTACATCACCGGTAAAACAAAGGGTAATCTGTTTGCCATCGGTTTTGTATCGTAAAACAGCAAAGGCTGATCCCAGGATATGTCCTGCATCATAAAGGGTACAGGTCATATTTTTTCCTATTTCAATCGGATGGCGATAAGGCTGGCCATCGAATTGAGTCATTGCCTCTTCTGCCTCCTTTTGTGTGTATAGCGGCTCAACTTTTTCAAGTCCGTTTTCGGTCATCAATTTACCGATCACTTCCAGATCAAGTCTATGACCATTCTTTTTCAATAGTTTGCGAAGTTCCCGTTTGTCTTTGTTGGTCGGACCTTCCAGTTTGGAAAGCAATCCCCTTAACAGCTTGTAGTTGAGATAAGCAGCATCCGATTCCTGGATATGAGCTGAATCGGAAAGTAAGTATCGACAAGCATCTTCACTGGCATTGGTACAGATGATTCGTCCTTTGAAGCCATCCTTTACCAAAAGCGGAATTCGGCCTGAATGATCGATATGGGCATGGGACAACACCATATTGGTTATCAGTTTGGGGTCAAAAGCAAACGAAAGATTCTTGACCCTGGTGTCTTTACGTTTCCCTTGAAACATTCCGCAATCCAGCAGGATTTTGTCTTCATTAGTACTGACAAGATGCATCGACCCGGTGACCTCACGAGTCGCGCCATAAAAGGTAACATTCATGCCCCTCCTTCCCCAGGTTAAAATCTCTGCAAAATCAGATTGTATGTATTCAAATTCTAACCAGCAGGATAATCGCTGGCTATCGAATCCATCAAATTATGGGTGGTTAAATCAACATTGCTCCAAAATCGAAAACCGGATAGCTTACCAATCCGGCAGGTTATCATACATTCAGTGTCATTCCTAAGGGACTTTTTATGTGCTGTTGGCATTAAACCAAAGGTTAAAACCACCGGCTACCTTATGTCGTCTCTTCGAAACCATAATATTGATTAAAACCCTTGTAACATGCTCCTCACCCTTTATACCCATTGCTAATTTCTGACTATCGTCTAAAATAAGCCAATCAGCTAAACAATAGGATCAAAGAATTGACACACAATTTGTCCGATGATCAACGACACTTTAACATAAAGAGACTCCAATGGCTTTCAAGACTGTTTCCGGTAGATCCGTTCTATTTATTCTTTTCGCCAGCATCACCGTCTGCTTTGCATCATCCTCACATTTGATTGCCCGGGATTCACAACCACTCAAAGTAGCTTTGTTGCCCATCATCGATTCTTTGCCCTATTACATAGCTGAGGCAGATGGCGATTTCAAAAAAGCGGGAATCCAGGTTAAAATGCTTCCGGTGATGAGCGGTCTCAATCGAGATCAGCTAATGCAGGCCGGTGAAGTGGATGGTATGTTAAATGAGTTAACAACGGTCGCCAACTTTAATCGAAAAAACAGCCAGGTTAAGGCGGTTTATTCCATTCGTTCAGCCCATGCAAAATACCCGATGTTTCGGCTGGTCGCATCTCCCGGGAACAAACTAAATAAAGTATCAGACCTCAGCGGAGCTTCCATTGGTATTTCCAAAAACACCATCATAGAGTATATGACAGACAGGCTGTTGCAGGCGGAAGGGCTTGATCCTGCCAGACTGGACAAACGCTCGATTCCGGCAATTCCGGAACGTTTTCAATTACTGATGCAGGGACAGCTGGACACAGTGGTATTACCGGACCCATTGGGATCTGCTGCCTTGGCTGCAGGGGCCAGGCTGATTATTGATGATTCTGCCAACCCGCAATACAGCATCAGCCTTTTGACATTTAGTAACGAAAGCATCAATAACAAAACAGAAACCCTGCAACGTTTTTTGGCTGCCTGGGATAACGCTGCTGCCAGATTGAATAAATCCCCGGAATCTTATCGTTCCTTGATGCTGAAGAAAATCAGGATCCCTAAAAATGTTCAAAAGAGTTATCCAATTCCCCGGTTCTCACAAAGCTCTGTTCCCAGCCAGAAACAATGGGAAGATGTTATGAAGTGGATGGTGGGGAAAGGACTACTGAAAGCCGCACTCTCATACAATTCATCGATTACAGCTGATTTTCTGCCAACCAAACCGTAAAAAATGAATAACCAAACTCCCCTTCTATTTCCTTTCAATGATTGACATTCAAAACCTGACTTTCTCATACACCGGGCAATCCAACCTGTTTGAAGATTTCTCTTTAACGATTGAAAAAGGGATGCTTTGGTCAATCATTGGCCCTTCGGGTTGCGGAAAAAGCACTTTTCTTTATTTCATCTCCCGTCTGATCAGTCCAAAGGCGGGCACAATCAAAGTTAACGGGGAGATCTCAACAAGACCCAGACCTCAAACAGGTTTGGTGCTCCAGGATCATGGACTTCTTCCCTGGTCCACAGCAGAAGAAAATGTGCGACTGGGTTTCAACATTCGGCGCTTTTATGGTCCGGATGGATTACATGCACCTTCGGAATCAACACTCGGCAAAGAAAAAGAACAAAAGCTTGTTGATGAATGGATGGATCGCGTGGGAATTGCGGATTTAAAAAAGAAATATCCCTCGCAAATGTCTCGGGGACAAAGGCAGCGAACTGCACTGGCCCGTACCCTGGCACTTTCACCCGATCTGTTGTTAATGGACGAACCTTTTTCGGCACTTGACGCTCCCACAAGAAAGGACTTACAAGACCTGGTTATCGGACTGAACAAGGAACAAGGTTTAACCTGCATTACCGTCACTCACAATATAGATGAAGCCGTGTTTATGGGAAGCAAGATATTGGTATTACAGCAAAAAACCAATGCCGTTCCGGATATCATTGACAATCCCTCCGCAGCAAACACCCGGCATCAGGAATTCCAGGCAATGTGTGAGAAAACCTCATCGTTATTGGAGCTGACGGTATGAAAAAAGCGATGAGTTCAAGGACGGTGCTAACTGGTGTGGTAATGGTCCTGGTGTTGTGGCAGGTATTGTCCTGGCTGATCAACAGCCCTATTATGCCATCGCCTTTTGAAGTGATTCCAATCTTTTTTTCGTCCTTAACGGATGACCTGGGATTACACTTTCTGGCAAGTACCGGCAGAGTACTGGCATCGATTTCCCTGGCTGTTGTCACGGCTGCTCCTGCAGGCCTGGCATTAGGACAGATGCCAAGACTGAATCGTATCTTTGACCCTTTGATTGCTATTATCTACCCAATTCCTAAAATTGTCTTTCTACCTGTAATTTACATTCTACTGGGCATCACCGATATCTCTAAAATATTCTTAATTGCCGTTATTGTCTTCTTTCAGATTTTAGTGGTTGTGCGTGATGAAGCAGCCAAGTTGCACCCGGAACTGATTCTTTCGGTTCGCTCTATCGGTGCCGGAAGGCGGGCATTGTTCCGATATGTTTATATTCCGGCTTCTATTCCCGCGGTCTTGACAGCACTGAGAATTTCAATCGGAACTGCAGTCGCTGTGCTTTTTATCGCCGAGCAATCCTTGACTCGTTACGGCCTGGGATATTATATCATTGTTGAAACCTACCAGGTTCTCTTGTATCCCGAAATGTACGCCGGGATTCTTGGCATGAGTCTGTTAGGTCTACTGCTTTATTTTCTTATTCACACCCTGGAAAGAGTTTTGAATCGGCATCTTTTCCTTGATTAACACCCGAAGAAATCTTTCAATCACCTCGTCATGGACAACAATCATCCTATTTCCATATCCCGTCTGCAAGCCTGGGTACTGGCTACTCGGCCGAAAACCTTGCCTGCTGCCGTTTCACCGGTATTAGTCGGTTGTGCCCTGGCATTCAGATCCGGTCATTTCAAGCCGGTAATAGCCTTTGCTGCCTTGGCAGTTTCTTTATTGCTGCAGATCGGTGTTAACCTGGCAAACGATTATTTTGATTTCAAGAGAGGAGTGGATACCAAAGATAGATTAGGACCCACACGCGTTACACAAAGCGGTTTGATTCCGCCCGCCACAGTGAAAAATGCCATGTCGGGTGTATTGCTTTTGGCAGGAATAGCAGGCCTTTACCTGGTTTACGTCGGAGGATGGCCAATACTTCTTCTGGGAGTTGCATCAATCTTGTCGGCATTGGCATATAGCGGCGGACCATTCCCCCTGGCTTCCAATGGTCTGGGAGACCTTTTTGTGTTTATCTTTTTCGGACCGGTAGCCGTTTGCGGAACATACTATCTGCAGACTATGGAGGTAACAGGTTTGGTTATTCTTCTTTCTATTTGTCCCGGCTTTCTCATTACAGCCATCCTTGTCGTTAACAATACCAGGGATATTGAAACAGATTCGGAGGTGGGAAAACGCACTTTGGCTGTTATGCTGGGAATCAAAGGAAGTCGTGTGGAGTATCTTTTGTTATTGATCATTGCCTATCTGATTCCAACTACGCTTGTTCTCATGGGTATGATGCCAATTTTTCTGCTCTTTGTATTGTTATCCCTGCCGGCTGCTTATTTACCAGTGAAATCAATCCTTAATGAGTCCGGGCCGGTTCTAAACCAGGCATTGGCGGGTACAGCCAAACTGACGTTCTGGTTTTGCCTGTTTCTCTCCATCGGCCTTTCGTTGAAATAATGACTCGCTTCGCTCCATTACCAACTTTAGCAAATTACGGTACCGCAAGTGCCCAAACAAAGCTGAATACCGGCAGCCAAATGCCGACAACCACTTATATGTTTTCAAATGTCTCTTCACCTGGCAAAACCGGGTAAATCCTAAATATCTCCCCGGGAAGAACAGATTTATGATACCGGTCTCTTTTGAAACTATTTGAAAGGATCCATTATTTTACAACAATTCTTTGAATCGCTTTGAGAGCAGCTTCACCGCGAAATGGTTTGACTCCCCACCCGAGAATACCCGCCTCTTTCCCTTTTTTCTTCATCTCCATGGTGGTTTCTGTCGTTAAAGCTAGAATTTTGACCAGATCGTTCCCCATTTCATATCGGATCTGTTTGGCCATGGTCAGTCCGTCCATGTTGGGCATATTAATATCCGTTATGATAAGTTGTATAAATGGATCGGTTCGCAATTTATTAAGACCGTCAAGCCCGTCAATGGCAGTTACGATGTCGTAACCCTGTTCTGTAAGATAGTTTTCAAGTTGAGTTCGAATCACTTCGGAATCATCAACAACTAAAATTTGCGCCATGTCCCTTCCCTTGAAAGTGTTTGCCGAATATCAACGTCCGCATAAACTTAGCTGTAAAGTATTGGAATTAAAAGATTAAAAATTCAATCCTTTAAAAACAACCATAATTCATCTATCACAAGATTTATTTTGAAATGCATTAAAAAAATGTAAGATGTCTCCTGTTTTGCGTTTATTTTACGTTTTTTTTAAAGGAGATATTAAACCACCGGATCGGATCTCCAGGTAGCTGCTCCAATGGCTAGTGTTGAGCTTTTAGACGATTTGACAAGACAAGAGGTAAACCTCGCGAGTTGGAGCTGTTTTGCTTTTGAATTGCCGTGTCATAACAAACTTTTGCAATTTAAAAAATGTAGAATTCTTGTAAGGTTCTACCAAAACAGGAACGATCGGAATCACTTCAAAGGAAGAAAAAAAGTGCAAGAATCGTTAATTTTGTCCTATAATAGATATTCTACTGCCATGCTTTAAAGTACTTATGTAAAAAGAATGGAAAAAATGAAGATGACGTTACAATTCTGCTGGATACCGAAAGCATCGTCTATGAAGAGGATTTAAATGTTCCTTCAGAAGAGTGAAAAGGAAAATGAAAAAATATATAGTTAAAGGAAAACAAGATGTTTAAAGATTTAAAAATCGGTAAAAAACTGATGGCGGGCTTTGGTGCTGTTTTGGGAATAATGACCGTGGTCGGTGTGGTTGCCCTCCTGGCTTTGAGTAACTCATCCACCGGCTTTGTAGGATATCGTGAAATGGCACGTGATGCCAATCTTGCAGGTCAACTCGAGGCAGACATGTTGATGGTTCGGATGAATGTCAAAGACTTCATCATTACGGGTAATGAAAAGGACATAGAGGAATACAACCGCTATAAGAAGCTCATGGCAGGATTACTGGAAACTGCCCAAAAGGATATTCAGGACCCGGAGCGTGCTAAAAAAGTTGATCTGGTTGAGGAGCATATCAAAGAGTATGAAGTTGCCTTTGAAAAGCTGATTGTCATGAAGGAACAACGTAACATTCATGTAAATGACACTTTGAACGTTATCGGACCCAAGATGGAAAAATCCTTAAGTAAGATTATGATTTCGGCAAACCGTGATAGAGATATCGATGCTGCTTTTCATGCCGGAGTGGCTTTGAGGGATATATTATTGGCTCGTTTGTATGTTACAAAGTTTTTAGATACGAATGATCAGAAAGATGCTGACAGGGTTGCCTATGAATTTGGGCAGTTTGAAAAGAATATTGCAATCCTGGATGAAAAGCTGCAAAATCCGGAACGCCGGGCTCTGCTTCAAGAAATACTGGAACTCGAAGATCAATACAGCCCCACCTTTAATAAATTGACCCAGCTGATTTTCGAACGAAATGAGCTAATTACGAGTCAACTGGATAGACTTGGGCCAGTGATTGCTCAAGATATTGAGGATGTCAAACTCGATATCAGAAATATTCAAGATACGCTAGGCCCCAGATTGGTGGCATCTAACAGCAGAAACACGATTGTAATCCTGGTTGTTGTTTTCCTGGCAATTGTTTTGGGAGTTTTCCTCGCAATTTTCTTAACAAAAGGTATAACGGAACCTCTGGCTAAAGGAGTTGAGTTTGCAAAAATTGTTGAACAAGGGGATCTAAAAGCTGATATCGAGGTCTATCAAAAAGATGAAGTGGGAATGCTGGTGAATGCCATGAAAAACATGGTCGCAAATCTGCAAACAATGGTTAATCTTGCCGAACAAATTGCCGATGGCGATTTGACGGTTAAGGTAGAAGCCCGATCGGACAATGACTCACTTGCCCATGCATTGCAAACCATGATTACCAATCTTTCAAACATAGTGTCAGAAATCGGTTCAGCTTCCAGTCAGGTAGCAACAGGATCGCAGCAATTGGCCGCCACTTCTCAATCAATTTCTCAAGGTGCCACCGAGCAAGCCAGCTCTTTGGAGGAAATCTCAAGTTCCATGAGCGAAATCGAATCTCAAACAAAGCAAAATGCCGATAATGCGAAACTGGCAAATCAATACGTGGCTGAAGTTAGAAATTCTGCCGAGAAAGGAAATACCCAGATGGGAGAAATGGTTGAGGCCATGAATGAGATTGGTGAATCCAGCAAAAGTATCTCCAAAATTATCAAAGTTATAGACGAAATCGCCTTTCAAACCAATCTACTTGCATTAAATGCCGCTGTAGAAGCAGCCAGGGCAGGTCAACATGGAAAAGGATTCGCCGTTGTAGCTGAAGAGGTACGAAATTTAGCGGTTCGCAGTGCGGATGCTGCCAAAGAAACTTCTGATCTTATTGAAGGTGCTGTCCTAAAAGCAGAGGCAGGGTCTGAAATATCACGGAAGACGGAAGCTGCTTTGGCAGAAATTGTCAGTTCCGTTGTCAAAGTCAGCGATTTGGTGGGAGAAATCTCCTCCGCTTCTGTAGAGCAAGCCACAGGTGTTTCAGAAGTTACCAAAGGGTTGGAACAGATCGATCAAATTACCGTCCAAAACTCTTCACACTCAGAAGAAAGTGCGGCTGCGGCCGAGGAGCTGGCGGGTCAGGCCACCTTGCTCCAAAAATCGGTTAGTTCATTGAAAATCGATAGCTATATGGAATCTAAAATTGAGCAAAAAGTCCAAATTCAGACCGAACCGGAGGAAACCTACAAGCCTCGTTTGCCGCAACCATTCAACAAGGCTGGGGAAGATAAACCGAAGGAGGCGGATGCTCTCCCTGAAGCATTACCTCAAAAGCAGCTGGAAAGGAAAACCATCACGCTTGATGATTCCGAATTTGGAAAATACTCTTAAATTACTATTTCACCTCTATCTGCAACTTAAGATATAACTGACCAAAATAGCAACTCCAGGGTTGAACAACCTCGCAGCTTTCTGCGAGGTTGCTAACGTCCAAACTCCTGATCATCCAATATCAGCTGTTTTCTCTTTTCCGGCCTGTTTGTTGGTAATTCCAGGTCACCAGATTCCGTTCCCCCGGGCAATGTTTGCAAATTCAACAATTTATGTGGTTTATTGTTTGGCCCGTGTTCGCTTGGATCCGGTATAATATCCCCCCGGTAAGTTGTTTGAACAAATTCTGCAGAATCTTTGGCGGCGTCGCTTTTTATGCGGAAAACGTTAATCAATTCCTGAAGTTGATTGGCCCGACCAGACAATTCTTCTGCGGAAGAAGCTGTTTCCTCTGCATAAGCAGAGTTTTGCTGCGTCACCTGGTCAATTTGTTCCAATCCTGTCGATATTTGTGAAGCTCCCGATGCTTGCTCTTTAGAGGCGGAAGCAATTTCGCGGACAAGATTATTTATCTTGTTGACAGAAGATACTATTTCTTCAAATGCGTTCGCTGTCTGATCAACGATCTCAGTTCCTTCCGATACGTTTTTCACCGATTTTTCAATCATTTCACCGGTTTCTTTAGCTGCTTCAGTACTTCTTGAGGCCAGATTCCTGACCTCTTCAGCTACAACCGCAAACCCTTTCCCGTATTTACCGGCTCTGGCCGCTTCAACAGCGGCATTCAAGGCCAGCAGATTTGTCTGGAAAGCAATTTCATCAATAACTTTGATAATTTTAGCGATTTCCTGGCTGGAACTGTTAATTTCATCCATGGCAGCGACCATGTTTTCCATGCGTTCCGTGCCTTGGGTTGCATGCCTATGAGCTTCATTAGCTAAATGGGTGGCTTCTTGTCCGCTTTCGGCATTCTGATTTACCTGGGTTTCTATTTCCGTCATAGAGCTGGAAACCTCTTCCAAAGAGGAAGCTTGTTCTGCTGCTCCCACACTTATGGTCTGGGCGGCATTGGTTAATTGTTCGGAACCCGATGCTACAGTGATTGAAGTAGATCGAATCTCATTCACAATGTCATTTAACCGCTTGACCATGATTTCTAAAGACTGACCTAAAAGATCCTTCTCTGAAAGTTTGTCAACCTCAACCGTCAGGTCTCCATCGGCGATCTGTTCTGCAACCCGCACTGTTTTGCGAAGATTCACGACCATTTTGATCATTGCCTGGTAAACTCCGGATGACTCGGCCTCCTCTGACAGCGAAATATTTAGGTCACCCAATGCCACCGTGTTGGCAATTTCAACAATTTCAGCCGGTTCTCCTCCCAATTGTTTCAATACTTTCCTGGAAACAACATTAGCTGCAAAATAGCCCAAAACCCCAACCAAAACACAGACCAATAAAATAGAAATCATCAATGCGTATACAGGTTTCATAACCTCGGCCTCGTCTATTTCAGCGAGAATTGCCCAGGTTGTATTCCAAAGCTTTAAGGGGGAATACGATGATAGAACCGAATTTCCGTTATAATCAGTAATCATTTTGGTGCCCTGCTTTCCGGATAAGGCATTTACCGAGGCTTCGGTATCAACCCCGTTTTCTTCGACAGTACCGGCAAAGCTCGCTGCCACAGAATGGCCCTTTGAATCAAGGTATGAATCTGAACGCATCCGTTTGTCACTTCCTACAAGGTAAGTCTCTCCTGTTTCTCCCATACCACTTCTTTGTGTCATGACTTTATTGATGGATGTTAAAGACAATTGCAACGCTACAACCAGTTCAACCTCATTGCCGTCTAATTGGGGCTGTGCGATAAAAGCGGCAGGTTCATTATTGCTTGGGGCATAAGGTTTGAAATCGGCAAAACCGAATTCCTTTGTTTTTAAAACCTCCTGAACCAATCCTCCAAGATTCGATGAAGCATAAGGTCCGGTCAGTATATTCGTATTGTAATCCGGCTCTTTGGCAACCGTATAGAATATCAACCCGTCAGTATTTATCAGGAACAGATCATAATAACCGTACATTTTCTGATACTTTTGATAAAACTCATTACCATCTTTATCTATGGGACTGAACGCTTCTGCAACGTCTATTTCCGAGATCATAGCCCATTTAATCCCGTCCATGACTTCAATGGGTGACCAGGCAGAAAGCACAGGTAAACCTCGATAGTCGAGGATGACACTTTGGTCCTCATTGCCGGATAATGCTCTTTTTGCAGCCGTTGTTTCTACTTTGGTCCCATTTTCAAATGAAGCTTCAACCGAAAATTCCTTGGGATTGAGAAAAGAGTCCGATCTCATTAGATGGTCCGGCCCTACCAGGTAAGATTCCCCGGTTTGGCCCATTCCATCACGATTGAGCATTATTGAATTAATCTGATCCAAGGGGAATTGCAGCGCCACATAACCAATAAGTCTGCCATTCGCCCTAAACACCGGGCTCATCATAAACGCTGCCGGATCACCATTGGATGGTGCATAAGGTTTGAAATCAGCAAATGCGATTTGACCTTTTTTTAGCTTCCTGGCATTCGTAAAAGCCTGGCCAATTGCACTATCCGCAAGATTGCTGCGGGGAATGTTCATACCCAGGTCCGATTCCTTGGCAACCGTATAGATGATATTACCGCTTTTATCGATCAGGAAGAGATCATACCATTTGTTCAAGGTATTAATAGCCCGCATCCGGGATTCATATTTGCTTGCCGTGTTCTTCCATTGTCGGCTGTTTATGTTTCCCCGACTGGCTCGAAACACCCTGTCAAACTCTATCAACGCATTGGTGACGTAAGGATCATCTCGAAATAAAACCAGCTGTCTTTGCAACAACGATAAATAGTCATTCAGATGGGCTTTTTTAATGGCTTGCACCGCACTTAATTTACGAAAAGCTTCGGTTCTGAGTGTACCTGCAGTTTCCACCAAAACTCCCATATCGGTTTTCCTGTCCTCAAAATACTTTTCAATTTGGTTCTTTTTGATGTGCATGACGGAATCGAGCTGGTTATAGCTCTGTTTCATCAAGGATCGTTGTGCCTGAAATATGCTCCAGAATCCAACAACTATCAAGGGTAATATACCGGTGATAACGAACAGCCACAACAAAATGGACTTTATTCTCATTTTTTCTATCGAAAACATTTTAGCTCCCATGGTAGGCGTTTAGAACTAAGCATCACTTGATATGTAAAGAGGGGATTAATCGCTCTTTCGTATACTGGTAGATGCTTACCTCAATTTGGCAGGTTCTTTCGAACGGTCTTTTGGTAGATTAGATCGGATGTGTTACATCAATTATTGCAGTTCATTGAACGGTTTTAGCTTTCATAGAATTGAAAACAAACTAAGATAATTGTAGATTAGTTTATCGTATTTTTTAGCTAATGTTGAGGTAAAATTTTTGTAAAGTGGAAACAGCCAGCTCAAAACTGATAAGAAGACAGGGGATTACGTAAAAAAATCATGACTTGTTTTGTTTTTTTTCTGCCGGGGTTTGACCATTAATCAATGTTTTTTTAGCGATGGAATAATGCTCATAAATAGTGAATGGGGTGACCAAAAAAATAATGAAGATGGCAATTCCCATAATTGATATTCCGGTCATGCCGGTTATATTTGCCAGGAATGAGAACTCCGCTTCAAAAGCGACCACATTTCCGGGAAAGACATAGCTTATGATTAAAAAAAAGATGAATAAGAACTGTTCACAGGTCGGCCCGATACGGGGAATATGAAGTACTCCGATATAGCTGCTCAGAATATAGGTTGTCACAGACATCAATAAACGGAACGCCAGCGCCAGAATGAATGCAATCTGCTGAATGTCAAAAGCGTAAAGAATCGCTGAGTAAAGACAAAGGACGACAATAGCATCCAGAAAATGGTCCAAAAAAGCCCCAAATTCAGTAGTATGGCCTTTGGAACGTGCATAAATACCATCCAAAGAATCAAATAACGACCAGAGATATAAAAACAGTGAACACACCAGGTAACGAGTGTTGCCTGGTATCACAATTAAACTCAACGCAGCAGCTATCCCAAACAGAAAACCTGTTGCAGTTAGTTGATTCGGTGTGGCTTTGCCAGGGATAAATCTAACCAGCTTTTTATAGTGAGGATAGAGAAAAACGTCTATCATATCATTATTGGATTCTTTCATTGTCTCATACAGTTATGTTGTCCTGTTTTTGCGGAATAAATGCCAAAAAACCTAAAGTGTTAAGATCATCTCGTCAAGTCAGGAATATGACAAGGTCCATCAAATACTTTCAGACTGACCAATGGTTACCGTCTTTCGCTCCTACAAAGCTGGCAACCAATCTGATTTGATGTATTTGGGCGATACCGGGAACTGTTATGAATCATTAATCTACATTTTACAAATCAATTGACAGTTGTGTCGGTTCATTCGTTGTAGGCAAAATCCCGAAGGGATGGCACAGTAGTAGTCGGCAATATCAACCGCTGGGGGCGATACCAAAAACATTGTCAAAAACGTTGAAACACTTAACAAAGAAGATCATGAAAAAAGAAGACGAGCCATTCAAAATACCTCTTAAAACTTCACTGATTCTGGAGGGAGGAGGGCTACGCGGGATCTACAGTTCCGGGATTTTGAAATTCCTGATGGAGAAGGAAATCTGGTTCCCTTACGTGATCGGAGTGTCCAGTGGCGCCTGCAACGGATCGAATTATGTATCCCGGCAGATTGAACGGAATCGCATTGTCAACATCGACTTCGTAAAAGACCCACGCTATTTGAGCGTTTGGCGATGGCTTTTAGGAGGGGAATTGTTTGGAATGGATTTTCTGTTTGATGCCCTGCCCAATGATCTGGCCCCTTTTGATTTCAAAACCTTTGAAAACAGCAAACAAGTAATGGTGACCGGGGTCAGCGACTGCATCACCGGTAAGCCTGTCTATTTCAACCAACACGAGACATCGGAAAACTTTCTGACAGTGTTGAGAGCATCATGCAGCCTCCCTTTGTTTGCTCCTCCGGTTAAGTTGAACGGCAGACATTTTATGGATGGCGGCATCACTGAGGCTATTCCCATCCGTAAAAGTATCAAGGACGGTAATCAAAAGCATGTTATCATTCTAACCCGACCCAAGGGATATGAGAAAAAACCCTCGAAGTTGAATTTGTTTCTGCGCTTGAAATACCCACAATTCAAAGGTCTTATCAATGTTTTTTCAACCCGCCACCAAACATACAATGAAACCCTTGAGCATATAGAGAATCTGGAAAACGAGGGTAAAGCCTTTGTCTTTCGCCCACCATCAGGTTTATCTTTAGGTAGAACTGAAAAAGACACACAAAAGCTGACCGTGGCTTATGAGAGGGGATATGAAGATATTAAGCAACGTTTTCAGGAGTTTATCAACTTTCTTTCCTCTTCCGGTTAGGTTCAATTGTCTGAGACATCCCGGTTTTTTGAAACATGTTGGACTCTGAAAAGCGCTTATTTGCTTATCCGGATGCAGCATTAAAATCATACCCTTGTTTTTCCCATATTCCCTTGTTATACAATGGACATGCACAATGATATGAAATAAAACACGGACATATCACCGTTGAACGCCTGATCAGCAACTGAAGACCGAGCAAAAACAGAAAGCATTACCTCCGGCAAATGGCACTGAATTTTTACCTGAGATTCTCTCCAAAATCCCTTTAAAATCCTTTTAAATAATCAAAACCAAAACAATCATCTTTTTAGTTCAATTAGTATAGAATTCCACAGGACCTATTCATGGCAAGAAAAGCAGCTCAAATTGCATGTAGTGAAGAACAACGGCTTGAACTGGAAAGATTGGTATCAAATAATCCTGGCAATCTTCGCTATGTTGAACGTGCCAAAGTTATACTTTTATGTTTGAAAGGATTAAAAAATAAAGATATTGCTGAACAGCTGAACATTCGACCAAACACGGTTACAGAGATTCGCAGAAGGTTTATCAGCAAAGGTATCAAAGGACTGTATGACCAACCTCGTTCAGGCAAACCTAAAAAATATGGGAGTGATTTTCGAAGAAAAGTTCTGCAACTACTCAGCAATGATCCGCCAAATGGTCACTCCAGTTGGGATGGAGCTTTGATCGCCGCAAAACTCAATGCTTCAAACCAGGCTGTATGGAGACTGCTGAGGAAAGAGGGAATTCAACTCAGCCGAAGAAGAAACTGGAATATCAATACCGAACCGCATTTCATTGAAAAGACGGTCGACATAGTTGGCTTTTTTTTAAGTCCAAATCTGAACGCTTTTGTTATTACCGTCTCGGAACAAATCCAAAAAAGCTCTTCAAGGTTAAAGACAGGTAACGTCATTATCAAACATGGCAAAATAGGACGAGTATTTGAAACCAACCTTCAACAGGATAGTTCAATAGAATTATTGGATGCCATACTCATCGCTTCGGAAAATGTTGGAGACCTGAGTAATAAAGAAAATGTGCAACCCGGTTTTTTGGGGTTTATTGAAGACATTGTAACCGAATGTTCGTCTCAAGAAGAAGTTCACGTGATTGCTGATGCCTCAAGTATTCAGGAAAACAGCGAGCGACTGCAAAAACATTCCAACACTTTTTTTCATCTGACCCGTTCAAGGAGTAGCTGGTTAGCCCATATCGAGCTCTGGCTAAGTGTATTTAGCAGTAAAAAGAAACGCGGCATCGACTTCAACAAGATTGCTGAATTAAGAGAAGCCATAGAGGCCTATATAAAAAAACCCACACATTCCCACAGACCTTTTATTTGGAAAAAGGAAAGGACTGAATGATGAGTTTACTGATTATGAGAAACCTGCAACGGACTGATTTCCGGACTCAGCAAATACCTCCTAACCAGGTCTGCTCCCCCTCTTAAAAGTTGCCCATTCGAAAATTAGTTCGTATTTACCGTCTATTCTAAATTTCATTATTGATGGATATTTATAAACACCCAACCCATGTAGACATACACTAAGCACACCATTTCATAGACAGATCAAAAAACCTGCAGCAGATTTTCCTGCGTTTTTTCACTTCCTATTTTCCAGACTCAAAATTTCAATCCTGGAATTTTTTTTTGTTAAACATAGTCAATTATCGAAGTAAATTCTTTTTTTTACCTTTTTGATATCCAGGACAGATTGAATGAACTAAACACGGATGCACCCCGGCAAACCCCGTGTTTTACCTCAACGCTGTCATCAAACGGGATCGGTTTGGAAAAATTTACAAAAAAAAATTTAATACAATTTTCTGAACAATAGTGTTTATACAGTTTGGTATCTATTAAAGTAAAAATCTTATGACTATTTTAAATCCAGAATTAAGAAATTGCTTGCAAGAGTTTTTTAATATCGATATACGATGATTTTAGTAGGCCTGACTTGTGGGAAGTCAGTGTTGAACACTCAAATACTGCTGCATCAATCGATTTCAGAATTATTCGTCTCATACTAATCGTAAACACCAGATAAATACCAATGAATTACCTTTTTAAAACAACTCACTCTCCAAATTTCTTTGCTTCATCGGAAAACAGCTTTATGGAAGCCACTGAAAGAATACTGATCGTAGATGACCAATTGGAAATCCAAAAATACCTTTCTGAAATCCTTAGCGATAATTATGATCTGGAAATCGCTTCCTCGGGCGAAGAGGCGCTTCAAAAAGTCGGACGTTTCAGACCTGATGTCATCCTTCTCGATGTTAAACTTAAAGGGATGAATGGACTTGAAGTATGTAAAACACTGCGAAGTAGAAAAGATATTCGGGATGTAAAGATAATCTTTCTTTCCGGTCACACCTCATTGGATCATAAAATGGAGGGATATAGGGTCGGTGGTGACGACTACATAACCAAACCGTTTGATGAAGAAGAGCTGTTGGCGAAATTGAAGGTTTTCACAAACCTTGAGCACAAATCGTCAAATGAGAAAAAAATCCTTTCCGATCTGGAAGATAAATCCATTGGAATTTGTTATGAAATCAAGCGTAAACTCAGGTATATTACGCATATCAAAGCCGATTCTCCTTACTGCAATGTATATGATACCAAAGATAAGGGAGATTTTTTCAGGGTACGGATTCCAATTAAGAAACTTGAAGACTTTTTCAAAGGTACTAACCTTATAAGAGTCCATCGTTCCTACCTGGTTAATACCAAGTATATTTCCAATATTTCGACAATGCCCAATCATAATTCTTATGAGGGACAGATCACCGTGCGTGGGGACGAAAACAAACCGGTTGTTATTCCCATTGGAAAATCGTATCAAGCCTCTATAAGCAGTTAAATTCCGCTTTACTTACCTCCAAAATTAATAACTGACACGTCAACCTTGTCATCAGTTTAAGCAGGGGCAGGTCCATTGCCTCCTCCTGCATTCTCAAACTCCCTCCCCCTTCTTTTCGATCTATTTTTTTTGATGCTCTACGAAGGTACGCGCGGTTATACCTGGCTTTCCCTGTCAAAACTTTTCATCGTCGATTTTCGATTAACTTTTTTCAAAATCGATTTCGGAAATTAATTTACACTTGTGGGTTTCGCGACAAATGTTCCGAAATTAAAAACAGGATAGTGCCGAAAAAGCTGAAATTCCAGATCAACATTTCCTGATAACCTACTAAAATACCAGGGTTTTTTCCCATATTAATCGTTAAGAGATTTGTGCCTCGTTTCAGTCTTCGGGTTTTTAGCGACATTATCAGTAAAACCGCAGGATTTTGTGCTATTGATTTTAAACTTGTTCAGGCGAAAAACTTCTTTCAAGCAAGAACGGAAAAACTGAAGTGAATTTCCATTCAGTTCGGTTCGTTTGGACATAATGGTGACATGAGACTCGAATCGTTTATTAAATTTTTATTTTCGGAGCATAGTAATGAAACTGATAAAATCAATTTTTCTCATGTGTTTCACGGCAAGTTTGATTTGTGGAAACGCATTTGCGCAGGAGGATAATGATTCTGCTGAATTAGGGGATGTATTCGGAACCAAGGGAGGATATGTACATCCATTTGCATCACTGGCTTATGCTTCTTCTGACAATATATATTATGCGGAAGACGATCCAACCGGCGATACCATTACCACCCTTTCCATCGGAATCTGGTTTGCTCTTCCCGCGAGTCGAGATCAAATTCTTAATCTGGAAACTTCGAATTATGCACCCGGAGGTCTTGAAATCAGTCGCGAATACAAACCTTATGTTGATCGCTACCAGCTCTATTTCTTGTATTCAGGAACGGATGAAAGATACAGCGACGAAGATGAAAATAACGTCCAAAAGCATAAAGCTGAAGCATTTGGTCAATACAATTTAAAAGGCGGTCTAACCTTCGAATTAGTCGGACAACATAACAAATCAGCCGAAGCCAAGGAAATCTCGAAAGACAGTACTTTGGACAATACCTACACGGCAAATTTGATAGGTTTTTTGGCTCTTTACCATTTTAGCGAGACAACACGTATCGAATTGGAAGCTTCTAATTTCTCGGTAAATTATGATGAAAATGAAAACGAAGCTAAAAACAGAACTGACAGCAGTGCCGCGTTGGCTTTCTATTTAGGATTGACCGAAAAAACGAAAGTCTTTGCCGGTTATGAGACCATCGATGTTAAATACGAAGAAGATACAATTGATAACAAGCAAAACCAGATGTTTGTAGGATTCAGCTGGCAAGCAACTGAAAAGTCCAAAGGAAAAATCAAAGTCGGTCAGGCAACTAAGACTTTCGAAGAAGACGACACCTACGATGACGCGAACTCAAGTTTTGTAGAGCTAACAGCAAATCATGAATTCACACCTAAAACCTCTTTGACGGCTTCCGGATCACGTAGAATGAGAGAAACGACAACGTCAGTCTCTTCTTACTACTACATCCAGAACCAGAATTTGCTTTTGGCTTATAAGCAGAATATCACTGAAAAGCTAAGTTTAAGGGTCAACTATGATTATTCTTTTGATGTCTACAACGCATTGACAGGTGATGACAGGGAAGACACTATAACCACTCCTGAATTAACGGTTGGTTATGGCTTTACAGACTGGTTATCTGCTGAAGTTGGTTTTAGCAGCACTAAAATCGAATCAACAATCGATACTTACGATGCTACCAATAATACCGGCTACATTCGTGTTACCGGATATTTATAAGCATTTCTCTTGAGGAAAAACTCACCTCTATTTTAGTCGATCCTTCACATGTTTTAGTCGGGAAATCCAGCTGAAGAGATCGACTAAAGTACCGTTGTTACCTCTGTACCGACATACTTTACCATTGTGATTAACCACCATGAAAAAAACACTATATATAACCCCGATATTGCTGTTTATCCTTTTCCTGACCCTTGCCCTCTATGCCCAGCAATACAAAGTCGGCGAGGGTGATGTTATCAAAATATCGGTTTACGATAACGAAGATTTACAGACTACTGTCCGTGTCAGCGGAGAAGGCCATATCGTAGTTCCTTTGTTGGGCAAGGTAAGTGTGGAAAAACTGACCATCCCGGAAATTTCAGACAAATTGACAAACCTTTATGCAGATGGTTATCTCGTCTCGCCACAAGTCAATGTCTTTATTGAGGAATACCGAGGACAAAAAGCAGTGATCCTTGGCGAAGTCAACCATCCCGGATTGTTTGAACTCAGGGGCACAACTACATTTTTGGAATTGGTATCAAAAGCAGGAGGATTGACCCAAGATGCGGGTGAAAAGGCTATTATCAAACGCAAACTTAAAGACTCCTATCAGCATGACCAGAAAATCATCGCAATCGATTTAATTAGTCTGATGGAAAAAGGAGATTTCAACATGAATCTCCAGATTATAGATGGTGACAACATCTACATTAGCAAAACCGGTTTCTTTTATGTAACGGGAGAGGTCAAAAAGCCTGATGCCTATAAATTCCTTGATGGCACAACCGTCATCCAGGCCATTGCCATGGCAGGCGGGTTTACCGGAAAAGCCAACGAAGGAAAGGTGAAAATCCATCGTAAAATTGAAGAGCAAGAAAAAATAATTGAAGTGGTAGCCCTTGACACGCCTATCTATCAAAATGACGTCATAATCGTACCTGAAAGCTTTTTTTAACCGACATGGAAATAGAAAATATTCACCTGCGCGACTACCTGCGGGTGCTAAGAAAGAGAAGAATGACCATTTTCACATTCTTCTTAATTACCATTACTATCGTGACGATCGTAACTTTCACAATGACGCCCAGTTACAGGGCTTCCACCAAGTTGCTGATCGAGAAAAATGAAACAAATCCTTTGGACAATTCCTCATATGTCAGGTTTGATCCGGAATTTCTGGAAACTCAATACCAGATTATTAAGGGATTCAATGTTGCCAGAAGCGTTGTCAAGATTTTGTCATTAGACATTGTCTATTTGCACCACTTTTTTCCTGAAGAAGAAGAAAAAAATCCAATAACCGGTTTTGCAGAAACAATAGAAGAGCTGATAGCCGGAATTTTGGGTACATCCGAATTAGAACAGGAATTGGCGGTTAACGGGTCTGAGTTTGAAACGTCAAAGGCCCCGGATGCCATGACAAAAGCCGATGAAATTGCGCTTTATCTGACAGAGGAGATCATGGTGGAACCGGTGCGAAATTCCCGCATCGTCAAAGTCAGTTTTTCCGAGAAAAATCCCGTACTGGCAAGCATGATCGTCAATACCTTTGCTACCGCCTATATGGAAGAAATTCTGGAAATCAATATGGCCACCTCCAGTCGGGCCATGAAGTGGATGGGGAAAAAAGCGGAAGAAGAGCGCATCAAGCTGGAGAAGTCAGAGAGAGCACTGCAAAAATACATGAAGGATAATGATATTGTAACCATCGAAAACAAAATCGCAATTGTCCCCCAAAAATTACAGGAGTTCAATTTAAAACTTACTAAAGCAGAGGCCGACCGCAAGGAGCTGGAAGCAGAAATTGAAAAAATAGGGCAGTTTGATAATGATTTCACAAAAATAGAATCTCTACCTGGTATCGCTGATAATATTGCCCTCCAAACCCTGCGGGAACAGATTCAAACGTCAGAACAAAACATTGAGGAGCTTTCAAAAAAATACGGCAAAAAGCATCCTGCCATGATCAAGGCGATGAGCGATAGAGACATTTTGCTGGAGAAAAGAAAATCAGAAATCCAACGCCTGGTTAAATCCAAACAGAGCAGCTATGAATTGGCCGTTACCAATGAGGAGAACCTGAGAACCCTTCTTGCCAATACAAAAAGGGAAGCCCTGTTATTGAACGAACGATTTATCCAACACTCTATCATGAAACGTGATGTGGAGAATAATCGTCTGCTTTACCAGTCTCTCATGGCGGAATTGAAGAAGCAGAGTATTGCCAATCAGTCGCAAGCCGTCAATGTGTGGGTGGTTGAACCGGCTCAAATTCCCGAATTTCCTGATAAACCAAACAAAAAAATAAATCTTCTGTTGGGACTGGTTTTAGGGCTGTTCGGTGGAATCGGTTTGGCTTTTTTCATCGAGTATCTGGACAACACTGTAAAGTCCGTTGATGAAATTGAAGAAAAATTCAATGTCAGTGTCCTGGGATCTATCGCACAGTTTTCCAAGAAAGAAGCCCTGGTCGAGAGGATTGCAGCTATTGACTCACGATCAGTGATCTCGGAAAGCTACCGAGCTGTAAGAACTGCAATTCTTCTTTCTTCGGCGGAAAGACCTCCCCGCAGGATTTTGTTCTCCAGTATGTCTCCCAAAGAAGGAAAAACAACCACCACTGCGAACCTGGCGACAACCATCGCCGATAATGACAACAAGGTTGTTCTCATCGATTGTGATATGCGAAAAGCCCGTCAACACAAGGTTCATCAAATCAACAACTTAAATGGCCTAAGCACTTATCTGGCAGGTCTATCAGACAAGGATTATATCTACAGCAAACCCGACCGGTTTAGTTATGACATTATCCCTGCCGGCCCTGCACCGCCAAATCCATCTGAACTACTTGCGTCTCAAAGGTTTAAAGACTTATTAGATCAACTTGACAAGCAATATGACTTCGTTTTACTCGATTCACCTCCCATTTTGAATGTTACAGATGCACTGCTGCTGTCAAAGGTGGTCGATGCCACAATTGTCGTCTGTCGGGCTGGGCAAACGAATTATGATTTTATGGAAAAAGGATTAAAGTCACTCCGTAACATTGATGCCAACATTCTTGGAGTCGTTGTAAACGGCGTTGATAAAAAGAATTCCGGATATTACTACTATTATGATTACAAAGCGTACTACGGAACTGAAGACAGGAACTAACAATGATTGATACACACTGCCATATCCTGCCTGGCGTTGATGATGGTCCGGCAACTTTCCAACAAGCACTGCAAATGGCAAAGCTGGCACTAGCAGATGGGATAACGGCTATTGTCGCAACACCACACGTGATAGACAAAAACCTATCCAGGTCGTCTCTCAATGCATCTGTCTCCAGATTCAATGAAAGGCTCTCTGAGCTTGGAATTCCATTGGAAATAGTTAGCGGCGGGGAGTTTTCCCTGTTGCTGGATCCGATGTGGGTAAAAAATTATTGCATCAACAATGGAAAGTACGTTTTGGTTGAGTTTCCACATACTCATTTACCCAAAACCGCACTAGAGCAACTTTATGTAATTAACATGCAGGGTCTCGTTCCCATAATCGCCCATCCGGAAAGAAACCCGTCGATACTGCGCAACCCCGACCTTCTCTTGGAACTGATGGAAGCAAATGTGATGGTTCAAGTCACGGCCGGTAGCCTATGCGGAAACTTTGGCAGAAACGAACAACAGTGTGCACGCTATCTTATCAAGAACGACATGGTTCATATTCTGGCAAGCGATGCACACGATCATAAATATCGCAAACCCATCTTGTCGAAAGGGTTGAAAATCGCAACAAAACTCATTGGTAAGGAAAGAGCACTTAAATTAGTGTTTGATAACCCAAGAGCTGTTGTATACGGCGAAGCGCACGAAGGTGCTTTTGTACCGTCTGAATCCATTGCACACAGCTCTTATGCTTTTTAGGATCCAACAGGTCTGCTTTAAGTCATTCGGAATATTGTTTCACTCAATTTCCCTGCCTTCCAATAAGGCAAAAAAAGCACAAAACGAAAAATAATGCAGAAAACAGTCAGTTCTATCTATATCTTTTTATTGATATTTTGCCCACTTGCTTTTGGCACGACAGAATCATGGTCACTGGCAGTCATGGAATTGTCTTGCTTCCTGGCAGTCAGTCTTTATCTCGTCAATCAATGGTATCGAGACAAACCGGTCTATAAAACACCGGCATTGTTACCCCTATTGATATTCCTGGGGTATATTTTATTTCAGATTGTTCCCTTGCCTCCCTGGTTGCTTGAATTGCTTTCGCCCAATACCTACCGGCTTTATATGGATACAATCGGTATTGTAGATGATGGCAGCTGGCTATCTATATCGGTAAACAGGAAGTCTACACTGTTGGAGTTCTTTAGATATGCCTCGTATGTGGGCTTTTATTTTTTAACAGTACAACTCTTAAGCAATAAAGAAAGGCTGCAAAGTGTGGTTGGATTGGTAGTTATCTTCCTTACTTCTCTCTCTGCTTTCGCAATCATTCAATATTTCACTTCCCGGGATACTATATTTTGGTTGATAGAGGTTCCAATAAATTCGATCATCTTTGGCCCTTATGTAAATCATAATCATTTCGCAGGCCTGATGGAACTGGCCCTGTCCATGGTGATTGCACTGTTTATCTATTTAAAGCCGCGAATATCATACAAGCAAAGCTGGAAGGAAAAAATAGTTGAAATTTTCGATTTCCAGGGGATTAACCTCTATATTCTGTTGGGATTTTCCGCACTATTGATCGCAAGTTCCATTGTTTTAAGCCTTTCCCGAGGCGGAATGATCAGCGCGAGCCTTTCGGTGGTGTTGCTGGTTATCTTGATTTCGCTTCGATTTAAACAAAAGAAGATGAATATCATCGTTTTTTTGCTTCTGATTTCAGTTTTCCTGTCTGTCAGTTGGTTTGGCTGGGAAACTGTTGTGGATCGGTTTGCCAGATTGCAGAATCAGCAGGGTGAGATCTACGAGGCCAGACTGGAATTTTGGAAAGACAGCATTGAAATAATCAAAGCACTTCCATTGGTAGGGGCAGGCTTTGGAACTTTTTCAGATATTTACCCCGCATTTAGAACCTTTGTTAGCGATCGTGCTGTTTTGCATGCTCATAACGATTATCTGGAACTTTTGATTGAAGGCGGTGTTATCGGTTTGCTCTTAGTCTCCTTGTTTCTGATTTACCTGGTAAAAAGTTCTTTCAAAGTTTTCAGGAAACGGCATGATCGCTACTCCATCTATCTTTTTCTAGGATGTTTCACAGGTCTTGTATCGATTTTTATTCACAGTTTGACGGACTTCAACCTGCATATCGGCGCCAACGGTCTTTACTTCTTTTTTATTGCCGGCCTGATGGTGACTTCTATTCACACAAAAACAAGAATTGAAGCCAGCGGTACTCTCCTCAAAAAAATATCGAACAGGCGAATGTTGCCTGGAATAGCATGTGTCATTCTGATTGTGCTCATCGGGGGATTCTCGATAAATACAAAAATGCTGCTGGGGCACTACTACTACGACTCTATAGCCGACATGCATATCAATAAAAGAATGCCTAAGGACAAGCTGGAAAAGGTTCTTGCCATCGCCATAAAATCAACCGATTGGGATTCTCGAACGGCGCGCTATCTATATGCTAAAGCCAACCTGGAGGTACTGCTGCTAAAAGCTCCTTCTGCCTTGGCATCATACAAAGAGGCGTTATACAGACAACCACTAAAAGGGGAATTCCTGCAACGTGTTGGATTTATCTACTCCTGGCTTGGTGATGACGTGACAGCAGAAAAATTGATCAAAGCGGGAATTAGAACCGATCAAAGCAGCCCGGAAAGATATAGGCAGTATGCGGAGTGGCTACTTTCTCAAGACCGTAAAGCAGAGGGTCTGGAGCTTATCAATAAAGCTTTGTTAATGGAGCCAAACTTAACTGTTCAAAAGTCGAGAGAATACATCGTTTCAATGTTGGTACACGATATCGACATAGAGGAAGTGTTGAGCGCTATCCCGAATAGAACAAAACCCCTGCTGGGCGTAGCGGAGTATTTTTATAGCATAGACAATTATCAACAAGCTGACCGTGCATTTTCCAGAGTGCTTAATTGGATTACAAATGATCCCAATAAACATGTCAGAGATTACGGAAGAATACTTCGGTTTTATGCAAAAAAAGGACGGAATAATAAAGCATTGGATATTGCATTAAAGGCTGTTAATGACATGCCTAACGAACCAAGACCGAGAATTTGGGCAGGTAGATTATATAAAAAACTTGGAGTGACCTATCGAGCAATAGAAGAATTTAAAATGGCTTTGACCATAGACCCAACTAATATTAGTGCTATTAGGGAGCTTAATTCGCTAAATCGATAGTTACTCTGGCTGCAGATTTACCTTGAACCGGAACTAATCTAAGCAAAGCAACCATGAAAACTCTCAAAGAACTGATTCTGTTCTGCCTTCAAGAGTACAACGATAATGATGATCTACTGGTAGAACAATTAAGCAAACTTATCAAACATGAAGGCAATCAGGCTTGTGCCCTGATTCTTAAGATTCTAACGCATATCGACTTTGCCGGTGAAAAGGCCAGGTATTACTGGGAAATGATACTCAAACACCACCAGGAGCTGAAAGAAGCATTGGACCGTGATGTCAGCATCAGAACGGCAATCTGTGACTATTTCTGTTCCATCGATGTCTCATTGAGAAATCCCAAATTTATAGAAATTCCGGTCTACGAGGAAAACGCAAAGTACTCGCAATATGATTTTCTGACAGGTCTTCATTCCAGAAGCTACTTTGAAAAAGCCTTGGAAAAAGAACTTGGCAGGGCTTCCAGACACAAAATGGATTTGTCGATTATTTTTTTCGATCTGGATAACTTTAAACGGGTAAATGATGTTTATGGTCACCAGGCTGGAGATTATGTGTTGGAAAAGGTTTCAGAGGTCATCATGAAGATTCAACGCAAAGAAGATGTATCTGCAAGATATGGT
This sequence comes from Pseudomonadota bacterium, assembly GCA_022360105.1. The sequence goes on along the minus strand of JAKSDL010000031.1, from coordinate 20,344 downwards.
GGTGAAGAACTGGTAATGATCCTCCCGCACACTGAAAAAATCAAAGCTTATATCTTTGCGGAACGAATCAGGGAAGCTGTGGAACATGCACATCTTGAGTATAAAGGGAAAAAAATCGAAATAACTATCAGCGGTGGCATTGGTTCCTTTCCGGAAGACGGAAAAAGCATCAAACCTATCTTAAAAGCTGCCGACGATGCGCTCTACCTGGCCAAGAACTCAGGTAGAAATGAAGTCATCGCCTTTTCTAGCGAAAAACGAATCTACATGCGAGTGGATTATGTGGAGGAGGTCAGTATTGTAGGGATCAATGGTAATTATCTGAGTGAACTGAAGGCCAACAGCAAAAACCTGAGCAAGAGCGGCATTCTTTTCGAAAACACTGAACCGATAGAACTGGGCACCAAACTAAAAATCAACCTGAATATAAACGATGCACAACAACCCGTCGAACTCACGGGAGTCGTGGTCAGAACCGAAGCCCATGAAAAGGATAAATATGACATAGGTGTTCTCTTCTTCAACGTGGAAAGTAACATCAAAAATGAAATTTCCAGGTACATCGTCCGACAACTGAATAACAAGGGATAATCTCATGCGCTTAATCAGTCCCAATTTCATTTTTAATTTAGTCAAATTGGAAATATCAGTTTAAACGAAATAGTGACTCCTCTATTATACTTAAACAGATATTGCCAATCTTTCAGCACAATTCTCAAAATGTCTTTCAAAAATAACAAACGTATCGCTAAGAATACTCTTATGCTGTATTTCAGGCAGATTATTACACTTTTAGTAAGCCTTTATACGGTGCGCATCGTTTTAAATGTGCTAGGGGTCGAGGATTATGGAATATACAATGTTATAGGTGGAGTAGTGGCCCTTTTATCATTTTTGAATGGTTCAATGGCTTCAGCAACTCAGCGGTTCTTCTCATTTGCCTTGGGAGAAAAGAATCCAGAGAAACTAAAAAAGATATTTTCCTCAAACTGTCTGATTTACGGAGTAATTGCCCTCGTTGCGTTGGTTTTGCTTGAAACATTTGGACTATGGTTCGTAAACGAGTTTCTGCAAGTACCTGCCGAAAGATATTTGTCTGCGCGCTGGACGTTCCATTTTTCTGTATTTGCATTCGTTTCAACAATTATAAGTACTCCTTTCATAGCCATTATAATCGCCCATGAGGATATGCAGTTTTATGCGTACATGTCGATAGTGGAATCAACGTTGAAACTGGGGATAGCATTTTTGCTTGTATGTTTACCTTGGGACAAACTTGAGCTGTATGGGCTTCTGTTTTTCGCAGTGTCATTCATTAACACCCTGCTCTATGTTAGCATTTGTGTAAAAAAATATGCCGAATGTCAATTCAGAGCCTTCCATTGGGACAAGAAACTGTTACGGGAAATTCTAGACTTCACAGGTTGGACATTATTTGGACAATTGAGCACGGTCTTTCGCAAACAGGCAATTACAATTCTTTTAAATCAGATGTTTAACCCAGCGACAGTAGCAGCAAGAGCTATTGCCACGAATGTTACCAGTCGCATCACTATGTTCTCCACCAGTTTTAATGTCGGACTTTATCCTCCAATAATAAAGTCTTATGCAAATGGAGAAAATAAAGAAATGTTCTCATTGATTTTTAACGGTTCCAAAATCACCTTTTCGCTCATGTGGATTTTTGCACTGCCATTGTTTATAGAGATGGAAACCATTTTACAAATATGGTTGAATAAACCTCCAGCTGACGCAGTTTTGTTTACCCGTTTAGCCTTGGTTGAAGTATTGTTATTCTCGTTGAGTCTACCAATTGCAACTGCAGCTCGCGCTCCTGGAAAAATGAAAAGTTATGAATTGGTGCTTGGATCCGTCCAAATTGCCATTTTTGTTGCTGCATGGATTGTTTTAAAATTGGGTAGTGCTGCATATTCCGTCTATATCGTTGCGATAATAGCTAATCTAGTCATGTTTGTTTTTAGATTAGTAATAGTTAGATCGTTGATCGGCATCCCCTTGAGAAAATTCTTGTATCAAGTGCTTTTTCCAGTTTCTTTAATCAGTTTGATCTCCGGAGCAGCATCGATTGCAGTATCCTCCTTACTACCTAAAGGCCTGTTTTTTACCTTGATGATTATTTTAACAAGTATCACATTCACCTCTATAACAATCTATTATATAGCCTTAAACAAAACTTCGCGCAATAAGGTAAATGAGGTGGTTGCTCATCAAATTAGAAAAAGACTTATCGGGAGATTTGCTTGAGAGTTTTACTATTAGCAGGTACCGGAGCCATAGGAACACATTTGGTGAACCTCCTTTCTCGGAGCAATAACGAGACAGTGGTTACATCCAGAAAGCTATTGATTTCACGGGAAAAAGTACTATACAAGCAGGGTAATGCGCGTGACATAAAGTTTTTGCGTGCTTTGCTGCGAAAAAACTGGGATGTGATTATTGATTTTTTGGTCTATTCAACACCGGATTTCAAACAACGAATCGATCTTATTCTGAATGCTACATCCCAATATATTTACTTAAGCTCTGCGAGAGTATATGCAGATTCCGAAACAACAATAACTGAAAATTCGCCACGTTTACTTGAGGTAGCGCAGAATAAAGAGTTCTTATCTTCCGATGAATACTCTCTCTCAAAAGCCCGACAGGAGGATATTTTATTAAAATCTGGAAAAACAAACTGGACGATTATACGGCCTTATATAACCTATAGCGAAAAACGCCTGCAGCTTGGTGTTTTGGAAAAAGAAGACTGGCTATTTAGAGCTTTGCTGGGTAAAACGATTGTCCTGCCTGAAGAAATGATGTCCAAAAAAACAACTTTAACTTACGGTTTGGATGTGTCGAAAGGGATAATGTCGGTGATTAACAATCCTGAAGCGTTAGGAGAAATCTATCAAATTACGGGGAAAGAATCATGTTCGTGGAATGAAATACTGGCTGTTTACATGGACGTTATAGAAAAACAGATCGGACGAAAGCCTAAAGTGCTTCTACAAAATCTAAAAGGTTTCTCCGAATGCCATCCAAGAATTTACCAAACAAAATATGACAGGCTGTTCAATAGACAATTTGATAGTTCCAAAATAGGGCAGTATGTCAACGTTGAAAATTTCACCGGTATTAGAGAAGGAATAATATATTGTTTGAACCAAATACTGAAAAAGCCCAAGTTTAATGCAATCAATTGGAAAGCTGAAGCATTGAGAGACAAGCTAACACAAGAATTTACACCGTTAAAAGAAATCCAAGCTCTAAAACAAAAAATTAAATATATGGTCTATAGATATTTGGTTTAAACAATAAGAGCGAATATAACTAAATGTAATTGAAATGGCAAAATATTATACAGACGAAAAAAGTGTGCAAATAGTTATTGCACTACTCAAAGCGCATGGCGTTCGCAAAGTAATAGCTTCGCCGGGCACTACCAATATTACGTTAGTCGCTAGTATGCAGCATGATCCTCATTTCGAGATGTTTTCGGCTGTTGATGAAAGATCAGCAGCCTATATGGCTTGCGGGTTGGCTGCAGAGTCTGGTGAACCGGTAATACTAAGCTGTACAGGTGCAACTGCTTCACGAAATTATCTACCCGGAATGACAGAAGCCTATTACCGCAAACTACCGATACTCGCTATTACTTCAAGTCAAAATGTGGCTAAAGTGGGACATCACATAGCTCAAGTAATCGATCGCAGTTCAATGCAGAATGATGTAACTAGATTAAGTGTAACCTTGCCAGTGATAAAAGATGATGATGACTTATGGGAATGTGAAGTTAAAGCAAACACTGCCATATTAGAGCTCAGACGCCATGGTGGTGGCCCTGCACATATCAATTTACCTACAACCTATAGCCGCAATTATCATGTTAAAAAATTGCCTAACTTCCGCATTATTAACCGCATAACCGCAACAGATAGCTTTCCAGATTTGCCCCCGGGAAAAATTGCCGTGTTTGCTGGTGCCCATAAGACTATGACTAAACCCCTGATCGAAGCCTTGGATAAGTTTTGTTCAACGAACAATGCTATTGTATTTTGCGATCATACCAGTGGTTACAATGGGAAATTTAAATCTTTGTTTTCTCTCGCAGCATGCCAACAGATGTCTGCTCTTGCTAATAGTCGGCCGGATTTACTTATCCATATCGGAGAGATAAGTGGCGATTATTATAACTTAAAAATAGGTGGTAAACAAATATGGCGAGTCAATGAGGACGGAGAAATCCGTGATACATTTCGTAGACTGCGATATGTATTTGAAATGGATGAGCAAAAATTTTTTTTACATTATTCTGAGAATGAAAGAGTCGAGACTGCAGACTATCTACATGAATGTACACACCATCTTAATAAACTCTATGATAAAATTCCTGAGCTTCCATTTTCTAACATTTGGCTGGCTTCAAAAATGGCTCATTGTATTCCTGAAGGTTCAACTATTCATTTTGGCATTCTCAATAGTCTGCGTTCATGGAACTTTTTTCAGTTACCCCATTCGGTGCGTTCAAATTCAAATGTTGGCGGATTCGGTATTGATGGCTGTTTGTCTTCACTGGTAGGTGCATCGCTTGCAGATAACAACAGACTTTATTTTGGAGTTATTGGTGACCTGTCGTTTTTCTATGACATGAATGCTATTGGTAACCGTCATGTAGGAAATAATTTGCGTATACTATTAATTAATAATGGAAAAGGAACAGAGTTTAGAAATTTTAATCATCCTGGAGATTCATTCGGAGATAATGCAGATAAATATATAGCTGCGTCAGGTCATTTTGGTGATAAATCACAAACACTTGTAAAACACTATGCTCAAAATCTTGGGTTTGAATATTTTAGTGCCACCAACAAAAAAGAGTTCGAACTGGTAAATAATCGATTTCTATCAAATACAATCACTGAAAAGCCCATGTTATTTGAAGTGTTTACTGACAGTGTGGATGAGAGTAATGCTTTGAATACAATAATGAACTTAGAAAAAAGTATCAAAGGTAAAACTAAGAAAGTTACAAAAAAGATTATAGGTGAGCAAAATCTAAAAATCTTAAAAAAGATTGGTTCGATTGCGAACTAGTGCCTGAACGGAAAATCTCTAAACCCTTATCCAGCCTTGTGCCGGATGACGGAATTCAGCTTGAAAATTTACAGGCTGTGGGCTGTCAGCGTTCAGATTGAAACATTACAATTACAAGCAAAAACCGCCAGAAAGCAACAAACTTCAAAGTACCAAGCTGCTTTCAAAGCTTTTATTGATTCAGCTTAAATTGGCTTTTGTTCAGGCACTAACCAATGCTTCTCCAACACTAAAAGGTAGAGACAATTTATGATTTTTGAGCGATCAAAATTCCATTCTCTTCCCATTCTGGGTCAGGTTTTAGCCAGGGTTAATCCTTAATGATAAATTCCTAATTGGCAAAAAGCTTCGCAGGAGCGATACAAATATGAAAAATGCATTGAAAAAGGTTGGTATTTTAAATTTTCATCATTCTACCCATAACTATGGTGCAGTGTTACAAGCATACGCATTACAAGAGGCGCTCGCAAAACTTGGCTATGACTCAGAACATATTAGTCTTTTTAATACTAAAACCCGTATTAAAAATTATTACATAAAAATTAAAAATTTGATCAAGATTTTTCTAAGAATTGAATTCATGATCAAAGGTCGAGAGCAGTTTCAAATATTTCGTGATAAGTACTTGCGTACTTCGAAAGATAAGTTTCTTTCCATGAAGCAATTAATAAATCGTGATTTTAATTATGATTCTATTATTGTCGGCAGTGACCAAGTTTGGAGACCAAGATACTTAAATAAATTTATTGATGCATATTTTTTATCTTTTGTAAGAAAGCCTATTAAAAAGATTGCTTACGCAGCTAGTTTTGGCGTCGATTATTGGGAACATACTGATGATTTAGATCTTACAGAAAAAATTAAAAATCACATAAAAGACTTCACAGCTGTTTCAGTTCGAGAGGTCAGCGGGGTTGAAATTTGTAAAAAACATTTTGATACAGAAGCATTACATGTTTTAGATCCAACTTTATTGGTTGGAAAAGACATTTTTCTTAACATCATTGCTAACCCTAAAAAGACCTGCGAAGGAATTGTTTATTGCATCCTAGACAAAAGCCCGGATTTCACTGACTTTTTGAAACATTTAGAGTCTGCGTTAGATATTCAATCAAGAGATATCTATAATAAAAGAATATCAAAGTATGTAAGAGAATATCTTCCAGTTAGTGAGTGGCTTACCCAAATTAAAAATAGCAAATTCGTTATAACAGATTCGTTTCATTGTATTTGTTTTTCATTACTATTTAATAAAGAATTTATTTATTACATTAATGAAAAAAGAGGATTAGCACGAATTGAAAGTTTATTTCAAACGCTTAATATAAAAGATCGTATAGTGGATTCATTGGATGAAGACTATCTAAATAAAATATTAGGCAATAAGCTTGACTATATTAATATTAATAAAAGACTTGAAAATTTACGAAAACCCTCTTATGAGTTTTTACGAGAAACACTTCAGTAAATATATGAATATTGATTTGTCGATTGTAATCCCTGCTTACAATGTTGAAAAATATATAGACAATACCTTAGATTCAATTTTGCGGCAAGCTGATGGCAGAGTTGAAGTAATTGTAGTGAATGATGGTTCCACCGACAATACTGCAGGAGAAATACGAAGAGTTTTTCAGCAACACCCCAATGTGTGCACAAAACTTATTCAGAAAGAAAACTCCGGAGTATCTGCAGCCAGAAACAGGGGAATACTGGAAAGTAAAGGAGAGTACCTTCTATTTTTCGATGGCGATGATATTTTAACGGAATCGTCACTTTCGAAATTCTTTGAAGCTGTTTCAACGAACCGATATGACTATGTATGTTTTGGTTTTGACTGTTATTTTGAAGATTACAAAACAAGAATTACTGACTACAGAACAAAATTTGGGTATTTACCAAACGAAACCACCCCATCAGCACTACTTAAACGCTTTCTTCAAGATGACTCAGTTTATTTACGTATTTGTTCAAGTTTTTTTAGGAAGAAAATTATAACTGAAAATTCCATTTCTTTTAGTGAGGGAGTTAAAATAGGTGAAGATACAGAATTCATTTTAAAGTCACTTGCACATTGTACATCCGCTTTTCAAATCAAGCACGCATCATTTTTATATATTCAAAGAGCAAAATCGGCTACTCATTCAATGAAAAGAACATTGGGTTGCAATCCATTTGCCGGAGTAAATAAACTGGAAAGTCTGTTAGATTATTGGCAGAAAAATGAAGTTAGTGAAGATATATTGATATTAATTAGAAAAGTAAAAATACCAATGTCCATTGCTACAAGAATGCTGCACTTGTGCAAGGATCTTAGCATAAGAAGAGGTGAGTATGTTGAATTAATTAATTCAAATAACCTAATTGGCTACCTTAAAAAAGTAGATCGTTCGCTTTTCCCAAGCAGACTAAAGAAAAGGTACTACTTGATTCGGTTGCTATCTATTTCTGCATCGTTATCTTGGTTTATTAGTAATTGTTTTGCGGTTTTCCGGCTAAAACGAGAGCTTGTATCAAAAAAAATTAATTGAAAAAATTAGTTTGATTATTTACGAAACACATCGTTACTTAGTTATTAAAATAAAACTTTTGTAAAGTTTGTGTCCGATAAGATTTAACATTCAAATTAAATCACGCATTTTAGGATTTTTTAAATGTACAGGCTTTCTAATCCATGCCATGCAACGGCGAAGTCGCATGATATAGTTATCGGTTATCGGTCTAGTGAAAGCTCCGCTTTCTATTTTGATGAACAAATAGTGAGCAATCAGATAGACAGTTATTCAAAATATAAAAATTGCTACTTGATTGAGGAGATGGTTTTTCAAGTTCTCGCCCAATCATAGGAAATTGTTCCACGAGCTGATCACCAGTTAATGTCATTAACTTAAGAAAAGTTGGCCAAGATGTCATTCTGAACGATAGTGAAGAATCTCTCGGAGGTTCTGACAGATCCTTCACTTTCGTTCAGGATGACAACCAATCACAGTCCCCTTAAGTTAACGACATTAGATAACCGATAACATATTCAAAACCTGGATAAAGACCCTTATTTGCTTTATAAACATGGCCAAACCAAACCCTAAATGTGTATTAAATATTTAACTATTAAGCAATAGAGTGCAATTCATGTTTATATATATTATTTTTTCAATACCTTTTTTTTTCGTATTCTTGTTGTTTTACTTCACAATAAGAGACAAGCAAAAAGTGCTACAATGGCTGCTGGTATGTGGTATGTTATCCATTGTACCGGCATCATCATATTTGGGAAATGAAAAATTTGGTTTAAATAGAACTTTGTTTTATCTATTGAAATACGCAGATGAAATATCTATTGTATTAGTACTTACATTAATACCATTTACACCTAAATTACAAATAAATTTTGACAAATATCTTTTATTAATTACTTCATTCGGTTTCATAGGTTTTTTTTCTGCATTTATTTATGGAAGAGACATAAGTACAATAGCTTTAGCTACATTTCTTACTTTAAAACCATTTTTTATTTTTTTTATATTCAAGACTTTGAGATTTGATACATCTCACAAGAGTATAAATAGGGTATTGCAGCTACTTTTTCTGATCGTGGTTGTAGGAGGAGCCATAGATATATTTTTTGCCCAAATCTATAGACCAATCATTAGTAGCTATCGAACTGATGTACGTTTTGGAATTACATATATAAGCGGCTTTTTTTGGCATCCTTCTTCTCAAGCTATACTGGCATCGTTACTCATTATTTACTACTCTGCGTTCAAAAAATATTCTGAAGAACCTAAAAGCCTTAACGATAAAATCAGAATTACTGCATTGTTCCTTTTTGTTATTGGAGCAACGCGCATCAAGCAAATTATTGCGCTGATATTGGCTCTTGGGGTTCGTAAAATATCTATTAGAGGTCTTATTGTCGGGATTGTATTAGCCGTGGGGCTGTTTTGGGGGTATAAAACATTTTTACCTAACCATTACAATCGTTATTTAGGTTATATTGATATTGATAAAAATGCGAGACAAGCTTTGACGATTACTTCAATCAAAATTGCAACAGATTACTTTCCGCTGGGAACAGGGTTTGGCACTTTTGCGAGTCCTGTTTCCAGGGATTATTACAGTCCTGTATACGACCAGTACATGATTAGTAATGTTTGGGGGTTATCAAGGACTATGGGTTCCTTCATTTGTGATACGTTTTGGCCTATGGTATTAGGAGAAACGGGTTTTCTTGGCCTGCTATTATATCTCCTTTTTTGGACTTTGATTGTTTTAGAAGTCGCCAAAAAAAGAAGAAATAATTACATTTCAGAATTTTTTACGATGTACTTCATTTTTATATTTACCACTTCATTGGCAACAAGTGCACTATTAAACAAAGAAGGATATGTTTTGTTTGCAGTTGCTGGGTATCTTCTTAATCCAATACACCAAAAAGCAAAACAAGAACTTGAAAACCTGAAACACAGCAAAGGAGAAAAATTTTCGAAACTTAATGATAAATATCGATTGAGTGTAAGACAGCAATAGATAATGGAAAAGACCTTTTATTCTCAGAGAAGTAAGTTTTACTCAGCAACTCTGACACATACTTTTATAGATTTATGAAGGACGATTATTACAGTTCTGTGTCTAATGTAATAAAACACAATTTATGTTGCGGCTGCGGTATTTGCTTTGGCGCGTGTGTTTCAGGTGCAGTGTCAATTGCTAAACAAAATGGCATGTTTGTGCCTTGGGTTGATGAGATAAAGTGCCAATCTAAGAAAGGATGTGGCCGATGTTTACGTGTTTGCCCCGGGCTTGGAGTCGGTTTACGAAATCTAGCTGAGGAGTTTTTTAAAAATCCGGATATTAAAGAGGATTACAACGCAGGTCGATACCTTAAATGCTTTACCGGGTACAGCGCCGACAGGGATATACGGTATCGGTCTGCTTCCGGAGGAATGGTATCACAATTCCTAATTTTCCTTTTGGAACAAAACTACATTGATGGTGCTGTAGTAACAACTTTTGACGCAAACAACGAATTTCTTGTCAAGACTGCTATTGCTAGAACAAAAGAAGACATATTAAGAGGCAGAAGCTCAAAATATGGTCCGGTTAGCATGCATGAGGCTGTCAGTGAGCTGAGAAATGATGAGGGTCGTTTTGTGGTTGTCGGCTTACCATGCCACATACAGGGATTCCGAAAACTTGCAGCAGTCTCCTCCCTGTTTAGAAAAAAAATTATTGGCTACTTTTCAATCTATTGTTCAGAAAGTAGAACGTTTCATCTAACCGAGTATGTTTTCAAAGAAAGAGGTATAGACAAAAGCAAACTTCAATATTTTGCCTACCGAGATGAAGGGTGCTTAGGAAGCATGGTTACTCTCGATAAAAACGGAAGCAAGTATTCTGAGCCTTATCAATCATACTACCACCCTTTGCGCTCTTTTTTTATCCCAAGGCGCTGTATCTCATGTGTTGATCATTATGGAGAACTAGGTGACATATGTTTTGGTGACATTCATCTTGGTGACTATAAAAAAGACAAAATTGGGATCAATTCAATTTTAGTAAGAAATCAAATATTTGTAGAACTTTTGATGGAAGCTAAAAAAGCTGGGTACGTCTTACTAGATAAAATTAGTATCAACACCCTTAACAAATCTCAGGCCATGCTAAAACATAAAAAGCAACGGTCTAAAACAATAATTAAAATTGATAAATTGTTAAAAAGAGCCGTACCTGTTTACGATATTGAACTCAATGATTCACATCCGTTAAAGTCATTGCTGTCTTATGTCGTCACAACAAGTCAAATGTATATAGGTGCCCGAAAAAGCTTATGGCCCTTAATCAAATTACTAAAACGAAAACCAAATATTACTGAATAGTGGAACTGTGGACAATTTAAACAGGAAATCAAAAAAGATAGGTCTTTGTATAGCATATAGAGAAAATCATAATAACTTTGGAACTTCCCTGGTTGGATTTGCTTTGACAAAGGTAGTCCAAAGTCTTGGATACTCATATGAGATTATCCATTACAGGAAAGAGCGAAGCATCATAAAAAGTTTGCTGGATGCTCCTTTTATATTAATCAGTGGAGGATTAAATACTCTAAAAAACAGAATTAAGGTTAAAATCAATCTAAAAAGGTATTTTTTTTATGCACAAGGAATCAAAGAAAGAACATCAGCTGTTAACACATATAAAAAACTAAATCTAATCCCATTGATGCGAACCTACAAGGGATTTAATGCCTTGAAAAAGGGTTCATTGAATTATGATTTGATAATTGTTGGAAGCGATCAAGTTTGGCTCCCTTTAGGCCTCTATAAAAAGTTCTTCAATTTACTTTTTGTTAACGATAGGATTCCTAAAATGGCATATTCGTCGAGTTTTGGGGTTTCAAAGATCCCGATTTGGCAAAAGAAGAAAACAAGATACTATTTAAATCGTTTTGACGCCATAGGGGTCAGAGAGATAAAAGGCAAGGAAATCGTCGAAAAAAACTCGAATAATTCCGCAACCGTCGTCTTGGACCCTACTTTACTTGTTCCCAATAAAGAGTGGGAAAAAGAGCTTAGGCAATGCAGTTTGGTAACTTCAAATGATTATATATTTTGTTACCTTCTTGGCAATAGTCGAGTGAGCAGAGATGCCGTCAATCAGCTAAAGGAGAAAACTGGTTTACCAATAGTTTTCTGCCCTCATATGGATGAATATGTAAAGGATGATGACAATTTTGGTGATTATTCACCTTATGCTTTCACTCCTAATGACTTTGTTAATCATATCAAACACGCACGATATGTTTGTACAGATTCATTTCACGCCACTATATTTTCTATCCATTTCGAGAAAAAATTTTTAACATTTTATAGATTTAATTCAAAGTCTTCCAACTCTCGTAATAGTCGAATTGACAGTTTATTCTCCCTGCTAAATCTTGAAAATCGCTTATTCCAAGGCGATGTTTCTGCAATTACTCAAGACATAAATTATAAAGAAGTATTAATCAAATTATCAAAATTAAGGGAGAACTCTTTGAGCTTTTTAGAGTCAAATATTCGTAAATGCACTGGTGAAGTCGCATGATGATGGATGTAAAGCTATCAAGTAGGGTACTTAGCGTTGGAGTTTACTATAAAAACAATGCCCCCGGTGGTATGGCTTCTGTCGCAGATTCCTACAGTAAGAGTTTTCACAAATATTCCTATGTATCAAGTTGGAAAACTGGAAATAAACTAACAAAGCTTGTTTATCTTACTTGTGCATTGGTTCAAGTCATTTGGCAACTTTGTTTCAATCGTTCGATAAGTATTCTACACATTCATACCGCAGCCCACGCATCATTTTACCGTAAAAGTTTGTTTGTTCTATTGGGGCGAATATTTAATAAAAAGATACTAATGCATATCCATGCATCGCAGTTTAAGGTTTTTTATTCCCAAAGCAATTGGAAGGGACTGATAAGAAAAATCCTGAACCTCTGTGATTTGGTACTAGTGCTATCAAATTCATGGAAAGACTATTTTATTGCCATTGGTGTTGATCATAAAAAACTAGCCGTTTTAAACAACATTGTTCATCCACCTTCTATTACAATTGCCCCCGTGAGCTTAAATTTTCCGGTAAAATATCTATTCCTAGGTGAAATCGGGGATCGAAAAGGAATCTTTGATCTACTTAAAGTAATTGCAGATAACAAAGAATTGTTCAAAGATAATCTTCACTTGTTAATCGGCGGCAATGGCGAAGTTAAGAGATTAATTGACTTTATTAACCAAAATGAATTGAACAGTTTTGTCACTTTTTTAGGTTGGGTCAGTGATGAGTCCAAACAGGAAGCACTGCTTACAAGCGATGTATTTATTCTACCATCATACAATGAGGGACTACCAATCGCAATTTTAGAGGCGATGAGTTACGGTAAGCCTATAATATCCACTGATATTGGGGGGATAGCCGAGACTGTAAAGGATAAGTACAATGGATGTCTTATATTACCAGGTGACTATAACGCAATAAAAGAAAGTTTAAGTTTCTTTATAGAAAATCCTCATTATATAAATGAATTTGGAAACAGGAGCTTGAAAGTTGTCAAAGCATATTATGCCGAAAATGTTATGGTCGAGCTAAAAAAAATATATGAACAGTGTTTAGCAGGGTAATATGAAAGACGGAAAGATAATGCTAGTAGCTTCGCAAGGCGGGCACTGGGTTCAACTAATACGTTTACTGCCGGCGTTTACTGAAAAAGAATTGGTCCTGATTTCTACATTTGATGAAAAACCAGTCTTAGATTGTCAAAGCCTTGAGTACCTTTCAGTTTGCGATGCATCCAGATGGAGTAAGTTTAAAATGCTAAAACAACTCATCCAAGTATTTTACCTTGTCATTATACATCGACCTCGATTTATTCTCACCACAGGGGCTTCCATAGGGGTATGGGCAATCGTATTCGGTAAAATGATTGGTGCAAAAACTATCTGGCTAGACAGCATTGCAAATTATAGAGACATCTCAATGAGTGGAAAGTTGGTTAAAAGAATTTCAGATATTCATTTAACCCAGTGGAAACATCTAACTGATGATATTACCCTATTTAAAGGTTCGGTTTTATGATATTCATTACAGTCGGAACACAAGCTCCTTTTGACAGGCTAATTGAGTATTTAGACAAATGGCCGCATATGGCAAAATACGAATGTTTTGCTCAAATCGCAGACGCCAAATACCTCCCCAAAAACATTCCTTTTGAAAAATTCTTAACCGAGGAAAACTTTCTGGAAATATTTAATAGAGCGGCTGTCATTATCAGCCATGCAGGGATGGGGACGATAATATCCTGTTTGTATCATCAAAAAAAAATACTGACTCTTCCAAGGCTGGCTGAGTATAGAGAGCACCGAAATGATCACCAAATGGACACTACTAAAGCTTTCTCAGAAAGGGGGTATATTTATCCCATTTTTAGTGAACGTGATCTTGGTGACAAACTGGACCATTTATCAGATTTGAAATGTTTAAAGACCATCGGTAAACATGCTGACAACCCATTAATAAACTTCATAAACGATCAAGTAAGTAAATAGCTACTTTCGCCGCTCTATTTTTCACGACATTTCCATATATTAATACCTTGGTGCTATTGTACTAATTATTTGATTTTTATATCTACTTTCTTGTCGTATATTTCCTTTCAACGTTTTTCACGACAACCACATTTCTTTAAGCGACTTTGCGTTGGTCTGAATCCTAAAGTTTGGTAATTGAAGTGAAGCCCGGATGTTTAATTGTGGTCCCGGGAGATTTATACAACTACGCAGGACTGAAAACAATATCGCCATGGTGGATTTCTTAACGGAAATCCTGTCTAAAATCGTCAGGGTTAAGAACACCAAAGAAACAGCTTTAATACGCAAAGCAGTAAGCAAATCGATCAGATCTACCATGGACCTATATAAAACTAATTCCGTAGTTGGTTTGCAGATCACTTCAATCATCAGAAATGAAACTCTAATTCTATCAATTCAGCATTTAACATGAAGTACATACTCCTAATATTTTCCCTTTTTGTTGTAATTAGCGGAGCTGTAGTATACATCATCGGTTTTTCCGATGATCAGGTTGAGAAAGAAACAGTGGCGATAAAAATTAATGATCGGGTGATTTGTAAGGATGAACTGATGCAAAGGTACTCATTTCGTTCCAGTCATTTGCAAGACCACAACGAATTCATCCAATCCCTGATCAGCAGGGAACTCTTCATTCAAGAAGCAAAAAAACAAAAAATCGATCAGGAAGACAAGTTTCGACAAGCCATTCAGAATTTTTATGAGCAATCGCTTATCAGGATTTTGATGGATAGAAAAATGGATTCCCTGAACATAGAGGTAAGTGAATCGGTTGTTGAAAGATACGTGCAGTTACTTGACAAGTCGATTGATTTCACCCTGTGGACACTGGAATCACCTAAAATCGAAGAACGGGAAATCGATATTTCCCTTCTTGGTAAGGGGACAACCCGTCAAAATGATTTCAGGGACCTTTCCATCGAACTCAGAAATATTCTTGCCCAGCTGAATGAGGGAGAATTGTCTGCTCCTACTCTCATCAAGACAGAGTTGTTTGCAAGTCAATACCTTATTGTCCGACTAAACCTGGTTAAACCCAGCGGCAAAGAACTAAATCCGGGTTCTATGAACAAAGATAAGATAAAAACCATCTTAAGAGACGTAGAAAAACAAAATGCTTTGAATGACTGGGCAGAAAATCTTAAAAATTCGGCAGATATAAGCCTGATGATAGATGCAAATGAATCCCCCTTCTAAAACCAGGAGAACTAATCAGCTAAAGGATACCATGAGCGAAACCCACCAGCGAAAAAAAAGGAACTTGCTGCTAAATCAGGAATTACAGGGGAAGTTTATCTTTAAGACCTTTGTGATTTTCATCCTAAGTGCCCTGGCATTTACTGTCTTTCTGGCATTGATGACTTACAACACACAAACCATAGTTTACGAAGGTTATCAACTCAAATTGGGAACCACTCCCTTGATTCTCTGGAAACAGATGATTTATGGAAACTGGATCTTTATCGTGCTGGGTGGTATTGTATTGATTGGCGTTTCCATTCTTCTGACGCATCGTATTGCGGGACCGCTTTTTCGTTTTGAAAAATGCCTGGACAGCATGATAACCGGTGATCTGACAGATAAGCTGGCCTTGAGGGAAAAAGACGAAGGGAAACAACTGAGCAGCAAGATAAATCACTTCAATGGGATTCTCTCAGAAAAAATTAGTTCCATGAGAACTGCCTCCCAAAAAATTGAACAAGAAATCATGGTACTTAAAAAAAACTCAACAATGAAGGCCTCAACCGCAACCAGTGATAATGGTTTTGATGAGATCGAAAGACTAAATGCTGAATTGAAAGATATCCTCTCTGCTTTTTCAACCCTGGATAAAAAAGCAAAATGATTAGATTTGCTTTATTTATATGCGGTTTTCTGGTTTTATACTACGCAGCGCCAAAGAGCTGCCAGGCAGGTGAACTTAAAACCAGATATGCCCTGGTAACGTATGAAAATCAGGACCTGCTGAGAGAATTCAACGATAATCTCAGAATCGGGTATAAGCTTTACCAGTATGTAAAACGCAGGGCCAATTACACCCTGACTGACGAAGTTAAAAACAAAATTGATGTCGTGCTGGAAAAGGTCGAGGTCGTCTTGGATATGTTTCCCAGGAATGTTTCATTTAACATTGTTTTGCTGCCTGATGATGAGGATATTCGGAAAATTCATCAAAATGTTTATCACAGGAACGCCTCTTACATCGCCTTTTTCAGCCCCAAAAAAAATACTGTTTATCTTTCCGTTGATGATATTAATCTGCGTGTTCTGGCCCATGAATTTGGACATGTCATTGTCGAAAACTATTTCGATATCTCTCCCCCTCCTAAAATGCATGAATTGCTGGCTCAATTTGCCGCCGCTAATATCACCGATTAATTCAAAGTCCAGACGGTCCGAATCCTTAGGTTCACGTGTTTCCTTATTGCCTTTTGAATACAGGCTCGCTTCGCCTCTAAGGCAATGATGCTTTCAACAGGTGATTTCGCCTGTAATCAGAAATCCTTTGATGAAATCAACGCTGAAATTTTTTCCCGTCAACACTGAAAATATTTTAACGACAAATCACTGTTAGCATAAGGTTAATATTAAGTATATAATTAACTGATATAATAAACTATTTTATCTTTTAACTGTCTTTTACGATGAAATTAGCGAACAGACGGTAAGTTAAGCGACTTTTGATTGGAACGGTGTATCAATTTTGTTAGATTTTTTGAAAGTTACAAGCAAAATCTAATTAGAACCAGCTGGTAAACAGCTTAGATAAAAGTTAGACCGATGTTGAAAAAAAGCCAGATTCTAGCAGGTATCCATCTTTGTCTGGATATGGGTTTGCTAATGGGTTCGTTTATCGCTGCCTATTTTACCAAAAAGTACCTTTTACCTGCCCCATATGCCGGGATCTCAACAATACCAAACTATTATGTCGTTTTACTGTTAATCCTGATGACAGGCTATCTGAGCTTTAACTTTTATGGATTTTATCGTTCCTATTTAAAGGTACCGTTTTCTGATATTTTAAAACGATTGATCAAGGGGATAACCTGCACCTTTCTCTTTACTCTGCTATTACTCTATATCATGAAGGCATCGGAGATCAGCAGGATTATGTTTACCTTGTTTTTAGTTTACAGTTTCACCTCTCTCCTGATTAGTAAGATATTAATCTACAGTTTCGTTTCATTGCATCACAAACGCAGCTATCACCATAAAAACATATTAATTATTGGCAGTCGTGAAAGGGCCAAAGAATTAATTCGCAATATCAAACGCAAAAACAGATCTTCCTATCACGTGATTGGATGCCTTGATCTCAGCGATGAGCAAGTCGGTAAAAGAGTTGCCGACGATGTCTGCATCATAGGAACCATGCAGAATTTCCACCGAATTCTGGAAGACCATCCCATCGACGAGATTGTTTTTGCCCTGCCGCTCGCTTTGATAAAAAATGTAAAAGACTACATCGCTTTTGCAGAAGAAGTCGGAATTAATATTAGACTCTTACCCGACTGGCAGCTGCACAAGATCATGCATGAACCGGAAAAGGCCCAGGTCTCTTTTCAAAACATCGAAGGGGTGAAAACCGTGCTGCTTTCCAGTCAGACCCATCAGGAAGGAGCTTTGTTTATAAAGCTTTTGCTTGATTATTCAGTAGCCGGTTTGACAGCACTTGCCCTGCTCCCCCTGTTCTGTGTGATTAGTATTGCAATTAAGCTGACATCAAAAGGCCCGGTATTTTTCTGTCAGACACGTTGCGGAAAATACGGTCGGAAGTTCCCCATGATCAAATTCAGGACTATGGTAGCCGACGCTGAGAAGATTAAAAATAAACTAATGCAGCACAATGAGGTCGATGGTCCGGTTTTTAAAATGAAGAATGATCCGCGTATTACCTTCATAGGAAGAATTTTAAGAAAAACCAGTCTGGATGAACTTCCACAGCTAATCAACATCCTAAGAGGCGAAATGAGTCTGGTTGGTCCAAGACCACCAATACCTGACGAAGTGGAACAGTACAAACCATGGCAACGTCGCCGTTTATCTGTAAAACCGGGGTTAACCTGTATCTGGCAAGTCAGCGGCAGAAATAACGTCGAATTTAAATCCTGGATGAACATGGACCTTGAATATATAGATCGCTGGTCCCTATGGCTCGATTTTAAGCTGCTGTTTTACACCATCCCGGCGGTGTTGTTTGGAACCGGCAAATAGAATGCTTGAAATTGCTACAACTTTCAAAAGTATCTGATTGAAATTGTTTCATATCGGATCTCACTGGCTTCAAATCCTTTTGAAGTCTTTTTCATTAATTAGTAAGGAGGATAAATGACAAACGTTTTCAAAATCCCAGTCATAACGATTCTGCTCGTGATGCTGTTTTCCGGCTTAACGGCAATGGCACAGGAGTCGATTTCAACTGAAGCAAACTTCAAATCAGCTATTGAAAAGCTCGGCTTCGAGGAAGCTTTGGATAAAGCCCTGAAAAGTGGAGTCTTATCGATGGAGCAGATTGCGGATACCGCCTTGGCAAATACTCAGAATCAAAACCCTGTCAATGTCATAGCTGTTTTGGTCAGCTATGGAGTTCCACAACCGGATATTATCAATGCCGCAAGTGGTGCAGGAATCAGTGCCGGAATTATCGATGCAGGTCTCGACCGTGGAAGCAATATGAAATCTGCAGATGCAAACCAGCGCCCTGCAGCAGAAAATCAGGGCCTCGGTTTCGGGGAAGGATTAATACCCCAGCCACAACCACCAAGTGTTGTCACAGGAAAACCCGGTGGCAGAAACCCCAAAGATCCAATCAGTCCCTCCGGAAGAAGTTAACTCCTCAAGTAGCTGGCAAGCGTAAGTAAAACGACCTGCAGGTTTTACCTCAACAACCAATTAGGTTGTTGAGGTTTTTTTAATCTGTAAGAATTTGCGCTGGAAGCAAGAGAAACCCAGGTAGTTGCTCGTCTTTTCACCGCAATAAACAAATGGGTATCAACCAAATGCATTGGAATTTTAGCTTTTGTGATCTTTGTCGTATGGCAAGCCCCTTGGTTCGTCCCATTCAATGATGTTTTCAAACCCGGTATCCGCTGCTGTTTGTTCAATTTCTGGATAGGACTCAATATCGACGCCCGATGTCAGTTTAAACTGCCCCACCAGTTGTTTTAACAATTCCGCTTGAGAGCTTAATTCCTCAGAGCTTGAAGCCGTTTCTTCCGAGATGGAAGAGTTCTCCTGAACCACATTGTTAACCTGGGTAATGGCTACGTTCATCTCCCCGGAACTGCTGCGCTGTTCATCAGATGCTTCTGTAATTTCAATGACCAGGCTGTTAAATTTATTAATACCCAGGCTGATCTGCTCAAGAAACTCTGCTGTTTTATTGGCGGTTTCAACCCCATGTTCAACTTCTTTGATAGAATTTTCGATCAGTTGGGATGTATCCTTTGCCGCTGCTGCACTTCTTCCTGCGAGATTTCTAACCTCCTCGGCAACAACAGCAAACCCTTTCCCGTATTTACCGGCTCTGGCTGCTTCAACTGCAGCATTCAATGCCAGTAGATTGGTTTGAAAAGCAATTTCATCAATTACTTTAATAATTTTAGAGATATCCGTACTGGATCTATTTATTTTGGCAATGGAGTCCAACATGTCGGACATCTGAAGATTCCCCTGGTCGACCACCTGAAGCGTTTCCCTGGAAAGTTTGGAAGCCTGGTTTGCATTTTGATTGTTGGTCTTGGCTCGAACGCCTATCTCCTGCATGGTTGAGCCAATCTCTTCCAGACTGGCCGCCTGCTCTGTGGTCCCACTGGCCAATGCCTGGGATGAGCTTTGTAATTGTTCGGCCCCCGCCGCGACCTGTCCTGAAACAGCAGAGACCTGGCTGATGGCATCATTCAGCAAATTGACTGATTCATTAATGCTGGTGGTTATTAACGCCAGCTTCCCTTTGAGTGAGACTTTATCCATTTGCACAGTGAGATTTCCTTCAGCCAGACTATCCATGGTCACTTGAATAGATTCCACAGCTAACCTCAGGGATTCGGTCATCTCCAGTAACACCGCATAAATGCCTGATGCGTTTTGTTTTCGGTTTTCTATTTCCAGTTTACCAT
>JAKSDL010000227.1 GCA_022360105.1 Pseudomonadota bacterium | reverse complement strand
CATTTTTCCTTATTTTTTTGGTACAAAATATCATTAACTATGATTTTATTTTTTGTATATTCCAGGAAGCAGGTAAGTATCCTTGAATCATCACTTTTTACTGGTATAATCCTGTCGACTCCAAATAATTCATTTGAAAAATCTCTACATGTTATGATAAATTTACCTCCTTCACTTAAACATTCGGCAGTTTTATTAAAAAGTGAAATCACATCTTTTGCTGAATTAAGGTGAAGAATTGTATCGGTCATGCAAACAATAATTTCAGCTTTTTCGGAAAGGTGTTCTGCAAAATTTAAAAGATCATCGTTTACGACTTTTATATCCAGGCCAAAAGCATTTCTTTGCAATTCATCCAGTAGTCTTTTGTCAGTATCTAAAGATACTACATTAAAACCAGTACGTGCAAGTGGAATCGATTGAAAACCACAACCGCAGCCAAGATCAACTGCAATGCCTGGTTGAGCAGGTTGGACTTTATGTTTTGAAAAGAAAGCCGTATTTTCTTCTATTCCCTGATTAAATCCTCCTGCCATCCAGGAGTATATTTCCGATAAAAATTCTTCATAGTGTTGCTTTACTGTTACCATTATATGATTTCCTGTACAGTTTGTTCAATGATGTTTATTTTTTGTTAATAAGGCTGTTTTGCTAAAAAGCATGCCCGGCCCCTTTTCCAGCGTAAATCCATTGTTTTGAGCAATTTTTAACGATTTATTAAAACCTGCTCTGGAAACATGTATGGGGGGCTCTACAATAAGTATTTTACCATGCGGTTTTAGTATTGAATTGAATTTTTCAAACAAAATATTCTTGTGTGGAACTTCGTGAATAACATAGAACGCTAAAATAAAATCTATTGGTTCTGTGATTGCTATATTTTCATCATCACATTTATGCAGTACGATACGCTTTTTAATGTCAGAATTACGTATTTTTTTATTTAACAATTCCAGCATGCCTTCTTGTATGTCAATTGCAACTACCTTGCCTGATTCTCCAACCAGGTTTGCCATGCTGACGGTAAAGAAGCCTGGACCGCATCCATAATCAATAACAGCCATGCCTTCTTTTACCAGCGGCCCCAGTATTTTATCTGGATTTTGAAACCATTTTCTGTACCATGCATCAAATCCTCCGGCACGTTCAACCGGGCATATATTTTTTCTTCCCACAATATTTACTCCATTAAAAGTATTTATAATTCTAAATATATTTTTGATTTTACTTGTAATATATTTTATGTTATTAGAATTTATCCAAACAGCTTTTTTTGCTAAGATTAAAATGAATATTTCAGTTGTACAAACAGTCGGTCATTGTTTTTTATACGTTCATAGTAAGCATTGTTACCTCCATGATAGAGTACGAGCCCGGAAGTGAATTTCCAGCTATCATTAAGGTCATAGCTAAACTCCAAACGTTCGGCTGCTCCATTTTGTCCCAAAGCATCATAGACATTAGCCAGTAATGTCGAAGAAAGTCGCTCATGCCAGAAATTTCGTGTAATTCGCAAGGCCCATTGGAAATCATTTTCAGATTTTTTGCCTGGCATTGTATTAAGAGATTCGTCATAGTCTAATATGTGCCGGTTGGCAGCCTCCAAACTGATTGTTGTATTATTAAACCCGGAATATTCAACTCCCAGTAAAAAATCCAGGCGTGCATATCTGTTTTCTGGAAGTAAATCAAATACAAGTCGATCAAAGAAGGCTGTTTCAGACTTAAGAAGCCAGTTTCCATAAGCAGCATTGACAGCTCCACCCAACATGTTTATTCGATTATGTTGATATTCCAGGCTTTCATTTTTTTTTCGGTTTATATAATACTGATTATCGAATAAGCGCGCGCCATATATAGATAGGTCCCAGCCGTTAAATATACCGTTGAGAGCCAAACCGAACTCTTGGTTATCCAGGCTGAATACAGGTTTTTGTTCATTGGATAAATGAATGTCTGATGGATAGTAATCGCTTCCATAATCCGGTAATTCATTAAAACGGGTTTCATGGATAATAAGCCCGGTCAGGCTCCATGTATCCAAACTGTAATCCAGGCGAGTCATAGTTACCGGCAGACGAAGATCTTCAATATCAGTCATGCCTGGTTCACGCATGTCCAGAGGGTTGATAACATCGGTTATTCGAATATTATCTGATTTCCCCCAAACCACGATTTGCCGCCCAAACTGTATTTCTAGATCAGAACTTAAATCTCCGCGTATCCATATTTCTCCCAGGCGCATTTCATGTTCATATTTGTCGAGTATTTGGCT
>JAKSDL010000717.1 GCA_022360105.1 Pseudomonadota bacterium | reverse complement strand
GCCCAATGTCATTAACTTAAGGAAAGATCACCGGGAATGTGTCATTCCGGAGAATAGCGAAGAGTCTTTTAAGGACTATGATAGACCTCTCCCTTGGTTCAGGATGACTATCAGTCCAAATTCTCTTACCTTAATGACACTACAGCTTAGGCGGATTGATTGTTGAGGCGAGTGGAAAACAAGATCAACAAGCAAAAAGCATTACTTAAAATATTTGAAACGGGACATTAATGGGCGGCACATCAATCCTGATTGTTGAAGACGAAGCAGTTGTTGCTCTTGAAATGAAGAACAACTTGGAAGCAATGGGGTATAAGGTTGTTGGGAGCACTGATAATGGTCCTCAAGCCATTGAATTATCTCAACAGCTGAAACCGAATATCATTTTGATGGATATCAGGCTGAAAGGTCCGATGGATGGCATTGATGCTGCGCTTGAAATCCGCAAATTCGAAAAGATTCCTGTTGTTTTTCTCACTGCATATGCGGAGGAAGATAAGTTACAGCGTGCAAAGATAATCATGCCTTTTGGTTACTTGTTGAAGCCTGTCCAGGATAGGGACTTAAAAGTAACTATTGAAATGGCGTTGAACAATGCCAGGGTTGAAGCGGAAAGGCTAAAGGCAGAGCAGGAATTGAGAATGTCGAACCTGTTTTTGGACAGTATGATTGATCAAAATCCGACTGCTATCTGGATATCTGATCCATCAGGTACCATGATTCGAACCAATGAAGCTTTGCTGAAGCTCTATAAAATTAAGGAAGAAGAAATAGTTGGCAAGTACAACCTGTTCAAAGATCCGGTTTTAAAACAAAAGAACCTGATTGGTCCCATCAAACAGGTTTTCGATAAAGGAGGTACGACTAGTTTTGAGTTGGAGTATGATACGTCTCTTATTAAGAATGTTAGTTTTTCTCAGCACACCAAAATATTTCTGGAGGTATTTGCGTATGCCATTCAAAACATTGATGGCAAAATTACGAATGTGGTGATTCAAAATACGGATATCTCTAAACGAAAAAAAGCTGAGGAAGAACGTTATAAAATTGCAGAAGAGTTTAAACGAACATTGCAGGGATTACCCAACCAGGTTTTCAAATACAAAAGAGACGGCGCCGGTCAGTATCGGCTGACCTTTAGCGAAGGCAGGATAGCGGAAGAGATGAATGCTGTCACCGAAAAAGTTGTGGGGAAAAGACTTGGAGAAGTGGTTGGACCGGAGAATATTGAATCGTTACAGGTGTATTTCGAAGAGGCGTTTGGTGGAGCTAAAGCCGTGTACGACTGTTATGCGCATGATAAGTGGTTCAATACCACCCTGATGCCATTTGAATATGATGCAAATGGCAGGGTTTCGGAGATTATCGGGTTTTCCCAGGATGTAACTTTGGAAAAACAAGCGGAAGAAGCCTACAGGGAAAGCGAAACCCGCTTCAAGATTTTAGCAGAAATGGCACCTGTCGGAATTTATCTAACTGATAAAAAAGGGAATTATATTTATGTAAACAACCGGTGGTGCGAAATGACCGGTTTAATGCCCGATGAGGCCATGGGAGAAGGCTGGATGAATGGAGTTCATGAAGAAGATCGAGGAACAATAATTAAATCCTGGAATGATATGGTGGAATTCGATTCTACCTGGAAAAATGAATATCGGTTTCAAGACAGACAAGGGACGATAACCTGGGTGTTTGGATTAGCCAACAAAATTATCGATGGCGATGGAAACACGACCGGGTACATGGGAGTAAATCTGGATATTGATGCCAGAAAAAAAACCGAGGACTTTTTACGAAATGCGCAGCGGGAACTGGAAGAAGAAGTTGAAAAAAGGACATTTGAGTTGCAGTTAGCCAAGGACGAAGCAGAGATAGCCAATAATGCAAAATCGGAATTCCTGGCTAATATCTCACATGAACTTCGTAATCCCATGCACCAGATTCTGAGTTATTCCAAATATGGGATTGAAAAGATAGACCATCCTAAACCCAAGCTGCATCACTATTTTAACCAAATTCGTACCTCTGCCGGTAAACTAATGGTGTTGTTAAATGATCTTTTGGATCTCTCCAAGATGGAATCCGGAAGAATGGAATACCATAAGACTGAGAACAACATTGAATCAATAATCCGGGAGGTGGTGGGTGAGTTGAAGCCTCTATTCAAAGAGAAGCAACTGGATGTAACCATAGAGAACAGCAACGCCATCAAACAAATTATCTGCGATAATTTTAAGATCGCCCAGGTTGTAAGGAATCTGTTATCAAACTCTGCGAAATTCAGTCAGGAAGGTTCCGGGATTATTATCAGTTTGTCAGATGCCGTTTTAAACAGGGAAAATCAAGAATTACCAGCGTTGCAGGTATCCGTGAGTGATTTTGGAGTTGGCGTACCTAATTCGGAGTTAAAGTCCATTTTTGATAAATTCAGTCAAAGCAGTAAAACAAAAACAGGAGCGGGTGGAACCGGTCTTGGCCTGGCAATCTGCAGTGAAATTATCACGGCTCACAACGGAAGGATCTGGGCGGAGCACAACCACCCGGAGGGGGTGATATTCAAATTCATCATTCCAAACAGTTAACACATTTTTTAGGCTTTGGTTTAGACTTTTTTGGATTGCAAGTATGGGGCTTTATCGCGGTTTTAAATGTGTTATCAGTCATCGGCTATCGCTGATCGGTTGATGGAACAATTTCTCAAGATTGGACGAACAACTGAAAAGCCACTTCTCTGATAAAGCAATAAACAGATAATTGACCATTATAGAACGAGATTTTGCCTAGGTCTGGCACATGTTAAGAAAATTCTGAAATGCCTGATCGACTGGTCACATCTTTTTAAATAATCCGGTTAATCCGCAAATTGCAGTCAAATGTCTGTTCATTTCATTGTCCAGCTTACAGCTTGGAGGGTGTTGGATAATCGAATGAATCTTCGCCCGGCATCTTTCCAACAACGAACTGGAACCACGCTTACTCCAGGCTTTCCGAGACTTCCTGTCGACCAGATCAGGTTGCCAGTTGTTTTTAAAATGCTTTGCTGTATGTGCTTCACTTAAAAAATTTCCTGAAGGGCCGACCTGCTTTATTACATCCAACGCCAACTGATCATCATTTACCGCTATCCCAGCCATTAAATGCCTGATCTGTCCGATGATTTCATCGCAAATAGTCAGCAATTCCAGGGAATAAGTTAATCCAAATTCCAAATACCCTACATCGTGAACAAGATTGGTGCCCATCCAGGAAGACATCATCAGGTAGTTCGAAGCTTCCATGACTGCCTGTTCGTCACAAAGTTTGGATGCACTGCAACCTCCAAATCCCCATGTTGGCAGCTTGTAGAGTGATCTGCCCAGTTGGCACAATCCTGCCTGTGCTGTCATCGCTTCGGGAGCAGAATAGGTAGGCTGGCCGCTTTTCATGTCAAGGGGAGACATGCCGCCGCCAAACACAAAAGGCGCTCCTGGTGTGTACAGTTGATGGATGACCAGGCCGGCCAGAATTTCCGCGTTAGCCTGTGCGATGGCACCGGCAACAGTAATGGGACTGGATGCTCCGGCCATGATACCTGGAGCGTAGATTACCGGTAGACGGTTTGTTGCCATATAGGCAAGTTTTTCGATCGCTTCAGCTGAATGCACCAGGGGGGAGGTTGGGTCGACTAAAAGTAAAAAATTTGGTTCTTTTATTAATGTCCCCCTATCACCGGCAACAAGAGCTGCAGCCTCCACCATACCTTCAAGCTCTTTTATATTAGCTCCTAAAACTGTTACGATAGGTTTCGAAGAGTATTGCAGCATCGTTCCGAATTTAACAAGATTGGCTGTGCCGCTTTTCAATTCCCCCGTTAAAGCCATACTCATTAAAAAGTCGATGTTAGGTAAACTGTCTGCCAATTGCACGGCCTGGATCATTCGTTCCAGATTGAAATCAAGAAGGTCGCCCGACTCAGTGTCCAACACGAATTTGCAGTCCGGTCCTGTTCCAAAATACACGTTCGTTCCCTGCAAATTCAGAGCGGGATTTCGTATCCGATCAAAAATTGTAATCTTGCCAGGCGCTTGCTCAATTGCCCATTCCACTAATTCCGCGGGTATATAAACCAGGCCGTTACTTGTGGTTTTACATCCCTTGCTTTTTAACATTTCCAAGGTCTTTTCATGGCGTATCATGCATCCCACATCTTGAAGGATGCTTAGAGATGCCTCGTGTAGCTGGTTAACTTGGGTTTTAGATAGATATTCCAAAGGTGAGGCGTTAAATCCGGGATTCATCATTTTTAATCAATTTGTTTTTGGGATTCTTCAAAATTCAGTTTCATCAGAAAAATTGATTGTTCACACTAAAACATCAACGTTATCAGCTATCGACCATCTGTTATCGGTTTGTGGAACATTGATTGGAAACATAAGAACTATGTTATACTGTTTGACCCAATCGAGCTGCACTTTATGTTTGGGGAGTATTCTTTCAACAGAATGAATGAGTATAAATCGAAAGTGAAGCGTTCATCGCAAACTGCTGGCGGAGAACCGATAACTGACATCCATATCCTGCAGAGTGCCTAAATTAAAGTTTGGATGATTCTGCATAATCGATGGTTAAGTCAAAAATGCGAAAAGCCAGATATTGCTAATTTTCTAATCGGCATAGCTGATCTGCCGGAATATGACAAGCGATGGTGTGGTCTTTTCTGACCATTTGATTCGGTGGGATTTCGGTTTCGCAGATTTTGCCGTTGTCAGGCAAAAATTCTTTGCGATGACAACGCGTATGAAACGGACAACCGGGAGGTGGCTCAAGAGCACTGGGAACCTCGCCTGAAAGTCGGATGTTTCTTGTTTCAGCGTTAGGATCGGGCACAGGAATCGCTGAAAGCAATGCTTCGGTATAAGGGTGGTAAGGTGGCGGATAAATGTGTTCTACAGCACCATATTCTACGATTTTCCCCAAATACATAACTGCAATAAAATCAGAAATAAAGCGCACGACACTCAAATCATGAGCAATAAAGATCAGGGTTGAACCAAATTCCTCTTTTATTTCATTGAGAAGATTCAACACTGCAGCTTGCACGGACACATCCAAAGCAGAGACCGGCTCGTCACAAACGATCATGCTAGGTCTGCTGGCTAACGCCCGAGCGATACCGACCCGTTGTTTTTCTCCGCCGCTGAGCTGTCTGGGAAGCCTGTCGTAATAATAATGTCCCAGTTTTACGGAGTGCAACAAAGATTGCACTTGCTGTTTGACTTTGGATTTAGGGACTGTCTTAAATTTTTTTAAAGGTCTTGCAATTTGTTTTCCTACTGAAAACGAAGGATTCAGGGTTGAATCGGGATTTTGAAAAACCATCTGCAGTTCCTTAATGATCTTCTGAGATCTCTTGGATACAGGGTCTGAAATATCAATACCCAGCAGTTCCACGTCTCCTTCTGCCAGTTTTTCCAATCCGATAATTCCTTTCACCAGGGTGCTTTTGCCGCAGCCGGATTCGCCAACAATTCCGAGGATGCTGCCTTTTTTGATGTTCAAGGTAATACCATCAACGGCTTTAACCGTTTTTTTAGTTTCTGTTCCGATCACCTGTTTTAGGGATGTCGCCTGTTGTTCGTAGTATATTTTCAGATTATCAACGGATATTAAATCTTCTTTTGAAATTTCCGTGGAATAGTCTTCTTCGGCTTCCAAAGCTTTCTTTTTACCCCGATAATACTCGTTCCAGGGAACCTGCAGAGTATTATCTCCCAGGAAACACCTGCTGAAATGATCAGCACCGACCTTTACCAAGGGAGGATGAGCATTATCACAATGTTTAACCAATTCCGGTTCCTTTTCGATGTACTCGTCATACCAGTCACAGCGGGGTTGGAAAATACAGGCATTGGCAGCTCTTTCATTTGGATGAGGAACACGTCCTTTGATCGACCATAACTGCGCGAAAGAAAGATCATCCGATAACCTGGGAATGCAGCACAACAGTCCCCTGGTGTATGGGTGGGCTGGTTGGGAAAAGAGATCGTTTACGGTCCCGTTTTCTACCATTTCTCCGGCGTACATGACACACAGACGATCACTAACTCTTGCCACAACACCAAGATTGTGGGTGATAAAAATGATGCCCGTATTAAAGTCCTTTTTTAAATCTTCAACCAGGTCCAGCACGGCGGCTTCTACTGTGACATCAAGTGCAGTGGTCGGTTCATCCATGATCAACAGCGAAGGGTTATTCAGCATGGCCATGGCGATTACCACACGCTGTTGCTGTCCGCCGGAAATCATATGGGGATACCGATTCATGACGTTAGCGGCATCAGGCATGTAAACCCTTTCCAGCATTCTGATACTTTGCTTCCTGGCTTCGGTTTTGGAGATATCCTGGTGGGTTGTTAATACTTCTGTTAGCTGGCTGCCGATGGTCAATGACGGATTCAGGGCTTGCATCGGGTCCTGGTAAACCATGGAGATCTGGTTGCCGCGAATTTTCCGTAATTCCTTTTTGGGCTTGCCAACCAGTTCGGTTCCGTTAAATTTGATACTGCCACCTGTAATCTTTCCATTGATGCCAAGAAAATCCAAAATCCCAAAAGCGATGGTGCTCTTTCCACATCCCGATTCACCTACCAGTCCAACGGTTTCCCCCTGTTTCACGCTAAAATTCACGCCGCGAACGGCAGGAACCTCTTTTTTCCTGGTTTTATAGGAAATTGCAAGGTTCTTTACTTCAAGAACAGGTACTTGGTCTTTTGGATTACTTTCCATAACTACGGAATGGATACAATTTATAGCCGGTTTGTTATGATGTTGGATTAAATCTGAAAAGCACTCAATTAAAGCAAAGTTATGATACTATCGGTTAACGCATGGTAGGGCGGGGCCACGACCCCGCCGGCAAGCTAAAAACGATCAAAATTTTGCTTTAATTAAAAGCTTAATGAATCAAATCCGATACGACATGAAAGTCATATCATAATACGAGGTGAATGCCGGCAACGCCGGCACCACCTGGTCAATCCTAAATCTAAAATCATAGATCTAAAATATCATTGATATCTGGACAATTCCTCTCTCAAACCATCTGCCAGTAAATTCAAACCGACTACCAGCGAAGCAATGGCAATGGATGGCCAGAGGGCTGCCCATGGGCTTCCGGCCAGTATAAACTCCCGGCCCTTAGCCACCATACTCCCCCAATCCGGTGATGGGGGTGGTAGCCCTAAACCCAAAAAGCCTAATGTTCCCATGGCGAATATGGCATAACCGACTCGTAACATGGAATCGATAATGATAGGACCCTTGGCGTTGGGCAGAATTTCCCTGAAAATAATGTAAACAGTACTTTCACCGCGCGTTTCGGCTGCGCGTACGTAATCCCTGGTTTTGATATCCAGGGTTAATCCACGAACCAGTCTGGCGACTCCAGGTGTTCCCACAATGGCAATCGCGAATACAACATTGACGGCAGACGCTCCGATTGCGGCGACAATAATAAGATATAAAAGAATGATGGGGATAGACATCATGGCGTCAAGGCAACGCATGATAAGCTCATCGACCCAGCCACCGCGATAACCGCTGACAAGTCCCAAAGTAGATCCAATCAACAGTGAGGCCAGCACACCGATGACTGCCGTGCCTCCTGGTAACCAGAAGGTTTCCGATACCGGCAGAATAACAAGGACAATGCGTGCTCCGTAAACAAGTCTGGACCAGAGGTCTCTACCCAGTTCATCAGTACCAAGAGGGTGTTTGAGCGATGGACCCTGGTTGGGAGCCATCCAATCCTGCTCAAGCGGTCCGTAGCTTGTTACATAAGGTGCCAACAAGGCGACGACTACCCAGAATCCAACAATCGCAAGTCCGATGGTTGCTGTTTTGGAAGCGAAAAGTATCCCCAAGCTTTGTTTTACTTTTTTAAAAAAACGTTTGCTTACATCCATCGCTTAATTATGAATAGCGGATTCTGGGATTTAAAAAGGTGTATAAAATATCTGCAATCAACTGGGTTCCCACTGCAATCAACACCATAATCATGGTGCCGGCTTGCAGGGCATTGATATCTTTGTATAGAGCCGAATCCAACAAATACTGCCCCAGACCCGGGTAACCAAATACAACCTCGACGATAACAATACCACCCATTAGCCAGTTCACATGCAGCATAATCACTGTAATCGGCGCAATCAGGGCGTTACGAACCGCGTGTTTCATAATAACTTTGAAGTTGGGAATACCCTTAAGATAAGCCGTTCTTATGTAAGCCGAACGCATAACATCCGCCATACTGGCCCTGGTAATTCTCAAAACGTAACCCAATTCGATTAAGGTCAGTGTGAGTACAGGCAGGATTAACATATCGGGTCTCTCCCATGGAGCCTTTTCACCAAACACGGTCGCCCCGGGAACCAGTTCCAGCCAATTTGAAAGAATCAGGATCAGAAAAATACCGGTCGCAAATTCAGGTATTACCGAAAACGTCATACCGGAAATGGAAAGAAACCTGTCTTTGAGTGAGCCTTCCTTGAGACCCGCAATGATGCCAAGAACCAATGCAAGCGGCATAACAATGATAAATGCGATTCCGGCCAAAGCCATGGAATTCCGGAACCGGACAAAAAGAGTCTTGGAGACCGGTCGACCGGTTCGTAATGAGACCCCGGGATCTCCCCTTAAAAAACCTTTTTTTAAAGGAATATAGTCAATAGGTCCGCCAGTAGTCTTTTTCCAACCTGTACCGACTATAAAATTCCAGACCTCATTGTCAGAACCCTTTTCCCAAAGCACAGCATGATTGTTTGTATCTATTCCCCAAAAGGAGCTGATACCGTTTTTATCGACTTGCCATCTGGAATCGTCTGGTTTTTCGATTATTTCACCGTTGGATTGCTTGACAACGGCGATCAGTGAATCTCCTTCAAGCTTCCACCTTATTAATTGTCCTTCTTCGTTTTTAGCCCACCACTCTACAAATCCCCTTTCGGTAATTATCCGTTTCAAAGGCATTCCCACTTTGTCTTCAGCCACCCAGTCACTTCCGGTTAACCAGGTGAGATAGCGAGTTGTAACCGGTTTGTCCAATCCCATCTGTTTCAAAAAGGATGCTTCCTGCTCGGGAGTAATGAATGCCCCCAGGATGTTTTTTGCAATGTTTCCGGGTGAAGACTCCACAATCAGGAATACCGCAATTGAAACCATAAACATGGTAATTACAAGAAGAAGCAGGCGCCTGAGAATAAATCGGACCATAAAAATGGAGAGTGTGAATTAACAAAATCAGAGGCAGGCTCTGTAATCAGCCTGCCTGAAAGAAGGGATTGGGATTAGCTTTTCAACCACACATTACTCAGGTTCAAATAGAGACTTGGATGGGCTACAACACCTTGAACTCTTTTTCTGGCGATTGTCCAAACATTAATCCAGAATGCGTTGGCAATGGACCCTCTGCTCTGTTGAATGTTTTCCAACTGACAGAAAATTTTGCGCCGTTTTTCCACATCCAGTGTCCCATTAGCCTGTTTGAGCAACTGATCAAACTCTTTATCAACCCAGCGGGATTCGTTCCAGGTAACCGGTTTGCCATTATCATCACCGACATATCCCAGACTCAGCACCATTGTTCCCAGCGGCCGGTGAGCCCAGGTGGTTACTCCCAGGTCAACCTCGGTCCATTTTTCCCAGTACTGGCTGTTCGGCATGGAATTGATATTAATCTTGAATCCTGCCGGAGCGGCGTCTTGTTTAAGGATTTCCGCATAACGCACGATTTCTTTCCAGCCGTTCCCAACAGCAATATTGACATTCAATCCATTGGGATATCCGGCTTCCTTTAATAGCTGCTTCGCCCTTTCCGGATCATACTTGGGTGTTTCAATCGGGCAGTACTCCGGATGTTTAGGACTAACATGAACATCCTGGCCAATCATTCCTTCGTTAAAATAAGCCAAAGCCAGAATTTTTTCCCGGTGCTGGCAAAGCTTGAGTGCTGTTCTTACCCTGTTGTCTGACCATGGTTTCATATCCACCCGCATTCTTACAACACGAGTCTGGTTGGTCGTAACCGGCATGACATTCACGGAGGAATCGTTTTTCAGTGCCTGGAAGGCTTCGGTTCCGCTGATATCGCCAAAATCGATCAGGTCAACATCGCCCGATTTAATGGCTGCGATCATGGGTGCCATTTCTGTTCCCATGTGTACAAACTCTATCTTATCCATATAAGGCATGGCTTTGCCATCCGCTCCTTTTTGCCAGTATCCGTTTCGGCTCTTGAGAACGCAGCGTTCACCTTCCACATAGCTATCCAGCGTGTAAGGACCGGTTCCATGGGGAGCTTTGATAAAATCACCCTCAAATGTCTTGTGATTCAGAACCAGTGCAGGGTAGTGGAATAAATGTTCCGGTACGGCTATCTCAGGTCTTTTGAGGTGGAGCTTAACTTGATAGGCATTCACTTTTTCGATGCCTGTCGGAGCCAGGTAACCACCGATCATGCCCATCATGGAAGATCCAACTTCTTTTTTCAGCCACTGGTTGAAAGTAAATATCACATCATCTGCAGTGAAAGTGTCACCATTGTTAAATTTGATGCCTTTTCTCAGGTTCAATGTCCAGGTTTTTAAATCATTGCTGGCATTCCAATTTTGCAGGAGATGTGGGTGAGTGACGTTGTTTTCGTCGGTATAGGTCAAGAATTCCGCAACCTGCCTTAACTGGTTTGAGGGAGCAATCCAGGAGAATTGAGCTGGGTGTGTCACCTTGTGCACAGGTGATGCGATTCTCATTGAACCGCCCCTGCGGATGGAAGCAGCGGATGCATTTGTCGGGAAAGCAACAATACCTGCCATTTGTGTGGCAGCCGCAGCGGACATACCCAGCAAAGTGGCGTATCGTATGAATTCCCTGCGGCTCAGCTTTCCAGTGTTCAGGTCGTTTTTCAACTCAAGCATTACTGAATGATTTTCTTCTGACATATCTCCTCCGGAAGTTTGTTGATCATAAGAGTATTGAGGGGGCCTATGATTGAGCAAAATTGCGGCTTTGTTTGCCTAACCCCTAACATAGAAATCCGGCTTGTTCAAGCTGTTCGGGAATTTACAATAAAAATGGAAAAATTGGACAATCTTGGTTGGATTTATAAAGCACCGTTAACAGGAGTGTAAGTTCAAATATTGAAAATAAAGGTTGACTGAATGTTTAATTCATAACCGGCAAAATGGAAATATACAATAGGAACCCGGAAAAGTTTTTTGATTATTTCTCACCTAATAGGATCACGGTAGCTTTTCCAGAGCCTGATCAAGATCGGCTATCAAATCTTCCGGAGTTTCCAGACCGACTGACAAGCGGATCAGTCCGTCGTCAATTCCCACCGATATTCGCTCCTCCTGAGTCATATGCTCATGAGTAATGGTCGGAGGATGCATGCAAATAGTTCGGCTGGTACCGAAAGTTACTGCGTGTACAATGAGCTTGAATTGATTCATGACGGTTGCTGCGCCTTCAATACCGTTTTTGACAACAAAAGACAGTAGGCCCCCATGAGCGTTCATCTGAAAGGAAGCCAGTTCATGTTGGGGGTGATCGGGCAATCCCGAATAGTTGACATGCTCCACTTTTGGATGCTGTGCCAAGTACTCCGCCACTTGTTGAGCATTACAGCTGTGACGATCCATTCTCATGGAAAGGGTGTCCAGATATTGCAAAGTCATCCATGCTTCATTCGGTTGCATAATGGCACCAATAAACTCCGTGGTGTTCCAGCGAATGTCTTCAATCAGCTCTTCAGGCCCGACAACAGCTCCACCCAAAACAGTTGCGTTTCCGGAAAGGAATTTGGAGATGGAAAGCAATACTATATCGGCTCCCAAATCCATGGGTTTTTGTAGTGCCGCTGTTGCGGTTGTGTTGTCAACAACAACCGGAACGCCCTTTGAGTGGGCTAGATCACAGACCGCCTCCAAGTCGGTGATGAAGAGACAGGGATTGCTGGGGGTCTCTACCCACACCAGCTTGGTTTTTGAATCGATAGCCTCGCCCCAGAACCTTGGGTTTTCCGGATTTTCAACAAACTTAAAATGAATGCCACACCTTTCAGGAAAAATAGTGGCTGCTTGTTTGTATCCTTCTCCGAAAATGTTCAGGGAAGTGACAATGTTGTCTCCTGGTCGTGCAATGGTGAATATCAAGTTAAACAATGCTTGGGAACCTGATGCCGCGGTGAGACATGCTTCACCGCCTTCCAGGGAGGCAAGTCTTTCCTCAAGCACCGTATTAGTGGGTGTTCGTGTCCTTCCGTATACGGGGCATGGGATTTCGTCAAAGGTTTCGTAGGGATAGGTAATGGAATTGACGAGGGGAGGTACAAAGGAACTAAAGTCTCCCTTGGTATCTTCAGGTCGAAACCCGGCATGCAGGGATCTGGTGTCGAATCCAAGATTATCGTCTTTGCGTTTTGGACGTTTATAATCCGGATCATATGTCCAGGGATCACGAATAAAAAAATGCTTTGGATTGTTCATTGGTATTTGTTGTGATGCTTGGGTTAGTTATCTTGCAGTATGCGGGATGTTAAAGCTGTCATAGATCGCTAAAATTTGATAATTGGCAAAATTAAGACATTTGAGTCATGCCGGACTTGATCCGGCATCCAAAACCAGCTATTTAGTATCGCCTGTTTAGATTCCGGGTCAAGCCCCATAAGCGCTAAGTTGTTTTATGGATACTAAAATTGATCTGTATTCCCCTTTCAGGGGAGCTCATAAAAGCCCCGGGTGTTAACCCGGGGTAAGAATTAAAAATTCGATTTGCACTCTGAAGGAGTGCTTCATCGAGATGATGATTTTCAAACCTTGGTTTTGAAATGCTC
>JAKSDL010000618.1 GCA_022360105.1 Pseudomonadota bacterium | reverse complement strand
CAGGCTGCCCCACCGGTTCTTCAATTTGCAACCAATCCTTGACAGCCTCCACTTCTCCAAAAGGAATTCCCGTCTGGACCATACCAAAAGGCCCCGGATTCATACCGATCAGCAGAATCTCCTTGGCCCCTTTACCAAAGCGGTCAAAATAGACATCATAGCTTTTACGGGAGTATTCAAGGGGATTGTAGACATGTGTGACCGGTGATTTAAATGACAAAGGTTTAAGTTCTTTAACCAACTGGTCGGTGATTTTTTTTATGCTCATATTGTTTTAACCCCTAACACTAAATCCTTTTGAATATCTTTTCCAAAATCACTTTGGTTATCATGTAAGTCGGCTGTATTCCCTCTTGCCCCATACTGCCGGATGCCAGAGTTTGACCACTGCGCAGCGGGTTATCAGAAGCATAATAGGCGTATCGTATTTTAACATCCATTCCTATATGCCCTTTGATCATTGCAGCACTGATCGCTCTCTGGTAATGACCTCCCTCCATCTCAAGTCCTACAGCTTTCCAACTGGTGGTTTGAAATTTTTCCAGAACATCACTATTCTGCAACGATGTCCCCAATACGGTAAGGATGGGACCGGTATATACGGCTGCAGCTTCCTTGAAATCCGCTTCTGTCAAGTCATTATCAACAATATAGTTATTGGCAGTTCCCTCAATGACATGGGCTGTTGCCAACATCAGATCCCCTTTGTTTCCGGGCAAAATCCCCGCTTTTCCCATAACGGATATTGAGCGGATATCCAGATTTTCCTCCACACCATTGTCCGGATACGGATTCAGCAGTTCATCCATCACCTCAAAGGCTTGATCGCCAAAAGCATAGTCCATAACCAGCAGCACTGCTTTTTGCTGTTTTATCTGTTCTTTGTCAAAACTCAGTCCATCATGAAACGGGATACCGCAAATCTTGGTTGTATCGATTAATTGAAAATCGATATTGGCGCCGGATTGGTCCTCAAACTCATGCAATCCGTGGGTTTTACCATATTTGCCAACCTCTTCGGCCTCATCCCGGATACCTGTGATGAATTGATAGAAATCGGCATCTTCCTTGTTCTTTCGCTTATTATGCAGTGACGCGTAGGCAAACAATGAGTTTTTAACACTGTGCATGTTGGCACTGATGATGTGAATGGGACGATCTTTTAGCTGCAATTCGATCAGATGCTCCTTAACCTGGTTTGCCCAGAGACGGCCGATATTCTGATGACCCATTAAATCACGAAAAGCAGGCGTAAATAGGAATATCAGCTCATTTTCCGAGTTCTGTCTTTCATACTCAACTCTTTTTCCCAACTGATAGATAATCTGAAAAAGCCCGTTGTTGCCGTTGCTTTCTTTCCTGGTTTTTTCCAAAGCTTCATAGGTTTCTTTGGTTTCCTGGTAAGTTCTTCCCAAAATAACACTAAGATTCCAGAGAGCCTGGTCCAACTCTTTCCCTGACAGCGTCTCTCCTTTTTCAATAACACTTTCCAGATCCTTCCACATAAAAGTGGTATCACCATCTTTATCTGAAAGTTGAGTATAAATTTTGTTGGCTTCAATATTCAGGAAGGTCAGATGAGTCAACAGATCGTATACTTCGCTGGCACCTCTTGTGATCACAAAACAATACTCGTTATCGCTCATGCGATACGAAGCCCTGCGCCTTTTGGGAGGTTCAATCTTTTCGAAACCTGCCTGATCAAGATCTTCCAGCGCTGTCAAAATAATTCGGGTGCATTCTTCTATGCCCCTGGGTAACCTGTCCAATACGTATTCCAGCCCCTTTAGTTCGATACTTCGCGAATCATTCATGGTCCCGTAAATTTCGGGACTTAAATCTCGCAACGCCCTTTCCAACGTTGCACCGGTACGTCCGGACGGTTTGTAATATCCTCTTAAGATCAGGGCGTCTGCGGTTGTCTTGAACGATCGGATCGCTACCCGCCCTTGTTGCGCCTTTGTTAGTTCTTGCAATGGTTACTCCTTTAAAATATTAGTTTCAACTGGTGCACGATTATTGATTTGGATGCCCTGAATGCGTGACAATAGGTAAAATACAAAGCCTAATTACGATTGTCATCACTACTTCCGTACTGCGGTCAAAGACGCCCGGTCACCAACTACCAATTGAATAAAAACTCAATTTACATTCAGGCAGTTACCCGAATAATAGTCAAGGTTCAGTTGACCTGAAAGAGCCATTTCCCTGGCAGGGTTTTATAAACTGCTGTAATATATTAGCTTACGAAAGAAACAACACTTAATCAACACTACAACGAAAAGTTGTTGTAAAGTGGCTCCGGTTTTTTAGTCGCTTCCTCAATATACCGATAGGTTAAATTTAATAAAATCGACATCTAAAACTCTTGTCCCATGAATACGACATCAAACGTGAAAAATCAGCTTCTGGCCGTATTGACTGCCGGATGCAGTCTTGGTTTCATAATTTCCCTGGATTTTCGCCCATACTCATTATCCTTCCTGTTAAAATCCCTGCCAATTTTTTTGCTGGCTTCCATGGTCCTTTTAAATATTCGAAATTCAAAAGGCAAGTTAATAACCGCAGGACTTGTGTTTTCCGGCATTGGTGATGTTATGCTGGCAATTGACGCCAACAGGCTGTTTATATTCGGTATTGGAGCGTTTACCCTGGCTCACTTGTTTTATATCTCTGTTTTCCTGCGATCAAACAGAATTAACAAATTCAGTTTATCCGTCATTGTCGCTTTGATGATTTTTGCGGTCGTAATAGGTCGAGCCCTATACCCCTATCTGGGCCGCATGGCCGTTCCGGTCTTCTTTTACCTGGGCGTTATTCTGTTTATGGCGGCTAGTGCAGCATTGGGGGAAAACAACCATCGAATGTTGGTTATTGGAGCCATGATATTTATCATTTCCGACTCACTGATTGCGATCAAACGTTTTGTATCCCCTTTTCCCTATAATGACCATTGGATTATGAGTACTTACTATCTGGCCCAGTTCTCGATTGTATACGGCTCGTTTCGATCATTTAAAAAAGCCTGACCAACTGGCCGGATAACTATTCAGGAATTGATATGAAGAAAATTGATACAATTGTATTTGACCTTGGTGGTGTCCTCGTTGAACTGGGCGGAATGAAAACCATGCATTCCTGGATGGGGAATAAATACAACGATGAAGATTTGATGGAATTATGGTTGTCTTCAAAAACAGTCAGGAATTTCGAATCCGGGAAATGCTCTCCTGAAGTGTTTGTCGAGAACATTGTAAAGGAGCTGGACCTGCCTGTAAGTCCACAACAGTTTCTGGAACAATTCGTTACCTGGCCATCAGGTCTATATCCAGGTGTACAACCACTGCTAAAAAAACTTGGGGAGCGCTACACGATTGCCTGCCTAAGCAACACCAATGAGGTACACTGGCCAATCCTAATGAATGACCTGGGATTAAACACTTATTTTGATCACCATTTTCCATCCCATCTGACGGGTCTATTTAAACCGGACTCGGAAACTTTTGAATATATACTCAACTCGTTAGGAAAATCCCCCGAACAAGTCCTTTTCTTTGACGATAGCGCAACAAATATTGCAGCTGCAAAGAAACAGGGTATCGAGGCAATCAGAACAATAGGTTTCGAAGAAGTTGAGAGCGCAGTGACAAAAATGAACCTGCTACATGCTGCATAGCGGTTGGCGGTTGGCGGTTGGCGGTTGGCGGTTGGCGGTTGGCGGTTGGCGGTTGGCGGTTGGCGGTTGGCGGTTGGCGGTTGGCGGTTGGCGGTTGGCGGTTGGCGGTTGGGTCAAAATATTCAACAGCGTGAAATCTGTCAAACAAAAAGCACCCAATTTTTTAAATTTATTAAGCGTTCACACGACCCCACCGATAACCGATAGCTGACAACGGATAACGGCACTTACATGATTGACTGCCACACACCCGGATGTTGATCAACAGTATCCCTGATCAGCGCCAAGCCTTTTTCCACTTGTTCCCTTTTACGGGGGCTGGTCAAGCAGATTCGAATTCCCTGGGTGTTATTGGTTGGACTCACCACAAACGAATTGACTGCTTTTACCAGAACACCTTTTTTCTGGAGTTCCAATACAAACTCATCCGCCTGCCAGGGATCAGGTAGATTGAGCCAGGCATGAGGGCACTCGGGCTGGTTGATATAATCCAGGCCTTCGAACAACTCATCCACCAGCTGCTGCCGTACGCGGATTTCTGCGTCTTTTCCCTTGATCAGCTTATCCAGCCGACCGGATTCTATCGCATTGCAAGCCACCTCCGCCATAAGAGGAGGTGCAAACAATGAATCAAGATACAAAGCTGATTCCAAGGATTTCAGAAAACGATTCGGCGATACAATCAGACCGACTCGTAATCCCCCGGCAAAAATTTTCGAAAAGCTGCAACTAAAAAAGACTCGATCATTGTCCAGGTTAAACAAGGGCAACGGCGGATCTTGTTGAAACGCCCCCTGCACCTGGTCTTCGATGACATATAAATCATGTCGCTTTGCTATTTCCATGATCTCCCTTCTGCGCTGTTCAGGAAGGGTGGTTGAAGTTGGATTTTGCAGGTTGGGCATGCAATAAAGAATTCGTGGCTGGTGTTTTTGACAGATATCTTCGAGATCCTCCGTGATCATGCCATATTTATCCATCTCCACTCCAAAGTGACGGAGACGGTGATGCCTTACCAAAAAGGTAAAACCCGGATAGGTCAGCATATCAGATACCACCCTGTCGCCGGTTCGTGTCAAGGCGGAAAGAATAGTGCTGATGGCATTTTGACCGCCATTACAAATAACCAGGTTGTGTCGATCAGTCTTTATGCCAAATTTTCGCAGCCATTCCGCAAAAACCGATCGGTGGCGTATTGAACCGGCTTCATATTGATAACCGATTAACCCTTGAATAGATGCAGCCGAATGGCCAATCTCTTTCAAAATATCAGCCAGCACTTGTTCCTGTCCGTGACTCAGAGTGATACTCAGGCTCATATCGATCTGATCACCATGCCCTCTAAGTGATTGGAGGTAATCGCTCATGCCATTGCTTTTACTACCTACAAAGGTCCCGCTTCCCATTCTGGCAACAATCAATTCTCTTTTTTCCGCTTCAGCATACCCCCTGGTGACAGTACCAACGGTTACTCCTAAAAGGTCCGCCAGGGAGCGGTGAGTCGGCAGTTTTTGTTGGGGTTTAAGTACTCCGGCTTTGATATCATCAGCTATAGCATCGGCCAGGGCCTTGTAGCGAGGACCGGGATAGCTTTCCAGATTTGGATTCCAAATTGTCATGGGTACAATATAAATATTGACATTAATATT
The DNA here is from genome assembly GCA_022360105.1 of Pseudomonadota bacterium. Next base: position 836 of record JAKSDL010000618.1, on the reverse strand, counting down.
CGAGGTTTTATTATTACAATTATGGAACAATCGTATCAGCGCCTGCTATCAATTGCAAATTGTATCCATTTGATAGATACAGTTTACCAATCATCTTACGGAATAAAATGAATTCGCTACTCCTTCCCTTGGTTTTATTTGCCATCGCCTGTTGTATCACACCAGGCCCCAACAATATTATGCTAACTGCTTCCGGAGCGAATTTTGGATTTAAACGCACCATTCCCCATATCCTGGGAATCACGTTTGGAGTGGTTGCCCTGCAGACATTGACAGCGATGGGGCTTGGATACATTTTTAGTCAGTTTCCACAGCTGCAATTGGTGTTAAAAGTCCTGGGTTCAGCGTATTTACTTTATCTCGCCTGGAAGATTGCTACCATTCCAACCTTGGAATCATCAAAAAAACAAGGACGACCCTTTACTTTCTGGCAAGCCGCATTGTTTCAATTTTTAAATCCCAAGGCTCTGGTCATGGCATTTTCAGCCATGACCACCTTTACCATCGCAGGAGACCAATACATTAATTCGGCGATGCAGGTAGTCATCGTGTTTGCGGTAACTTGTATTCCCTCCATTTCCCTGTGGACAGGATTCGGCATGGCAATTGGCAAGTTGCTGAGCAGCCCCGGAAGATTTCGAATTTTCAACCTCTCTCTGGGAACAATCACAGCACTTTCAGTGGTGGTGATTGTGATTTAATTCCGCCCGATGGGCAACATTGTTGCCCATCATGAGCTGCTGAACCAGATATGGTGAGGCATTTGGAAAATAGTAGGATCGGTAACCCGTTACCCATCAAGGCAGACCGAGCAATGGAAGGTAGGATGGGTAACT
>JAKSDL010000652.1 GCA_022360105.1 Pseudomonadota bacterium | reverse complement strand
TAGAACTGGTCTCCATGGAAACGTAGGCACAAAATTCCTTAAAAGGTTTTGGGAGCCTGGGAGACCAAAGAACCGTCAGGTTAGGTTCAGGAGCAGAACCCAGATTATAAAGGGTTTGCAGGAACCGATAAGTAGTTTTTGTCACCAGATGCCGCCCGTCCTGGCTCATACCGCCTAATGCTTCTGTAATCCAGACGGGATCTCCTGCAAAAAGCTCGTTATATTCCGGTGTGCGGAGGTGTCTGATGAGCCTTAATTTAATGACAAAGTGGTCAATTAGCTCCTGGGCTTTTTCCTCATCAAGAAGTCCGTTTTTTATATCCCTTTCTATATATATATCAAAAAATGTATTTACACGTCCCAATGAGTTGGCTGCCCCATTGGTTTCCCTCATGGAACCAAGGAAGGCAAAATATGTCCACTGGACAGCTTCCAAAGCATTTTTTGCCGGGATGCCGATATCATATCCATATGATTTTCCCAAGGTAATTAACTCTTCCAAAACGATAATTTGGTCGGATACCTCTTCTCTCAAACGTATATTTTCGTCAGTCATATCCATATCCAAAAGGTTATTAAGATCGTTTCTTTTTTCCTGGATAAGCTTGTTCACACCATATAGAGCAGCCCTGCGATAATCACCAATGAGCCTGCCACGTCCATAAGCATCGGGAAGACCTGTGATGACACCGCTGCGCCTTGCGCGCCGCATCTCTTCCGTATAGGCACTGAAAACGCCGTCGTTATGGGACCTTCTATATTTACTGAATATATTCACAATATGTTCGGAAACATGACGCTGGTATTTATCACAGGCAATTTTAGCCATGCGGATACCTGCGAAAGGATTAACGCCCCTTTTTAAAGGTTCATCGGTTTGCAGCCCTAAAATGACTTCATTTTCTTTATCCATAAAGCCTGGTGGGTAGCTGTTGATTCCTGATATTGTTCCGGTATCTATATCCAATACACCGTTATTCTCCAGTTCCTGCTTTAATAAACTGGTGCAACTATCCCAAAGTACTTTTGTTTTATTGCTGCTTCCCGATAAAAAATCAGGACCATCATC
>JAKSDL010000623.1 GCA_022360105.1 Pseudomonadota bacterium | reverse complement strand
TTTCACTTATGATACTATTAAATGGATATCAGCGACAAAAGAAGTTGAATGGGACCAGGTTCAGGTGGATTATCATTGGCAGTATCAAGGACACAGGGTTGCTTATTTCGAGGTTGTTCCTGTAGGTGGGGGTTCGATGGCTGATCCTTATGCCGGGTATGGCAACGATGGGTACAATCAACGGGATCAATGGACTTATGAAGATGGATTCCATGCGAGTCGTCCACAAGATATTCTAAATACCAATGGTGGACTTAGACCTAGTTCTGACTATGTCCGTATCGACGAATTTGAGGATCGTTTTCATTATACTTATAGCATTAAATACTTACCGGTAAATATCATAGATTCTCGCCTGATCGGTTTGAATTATAGGGTAGAAAGCGATGTTACTCCTCTGTTTGAAAACAGAGCCAAATACCAGGAAGTTGCCGAAACCAGGGCAATTACGGAATATGTGCAGGAGATTAACTGGATTACAGAACCGATTATCGAGCCGCGAACGATCTATGACTACAATGTAGTTCACGAAAATACAACCGAAGTGAACTACGGTATATTTTCGGAAGATTCTCTGAGAGCTATCACCGGGGATATTCGAATTGAGGCAGGCAATAATATCAACGTGAGTGGGATTATCGCTGCTTTAGGAGATGATGGCGAGGTAATCATTGAAGCAGGTCAGAATCTCATTGTGAATGGGGAACTGCCAGAGGGAGCTTCACCAGAAGATACGATCCCGGCAACAGCAGTGGTAAAAGCCAACCGGGCAATCAATATTCTGACAGGTGGCGATGTGACCATTGCTCCATTTGGTGCCCTGGGTGAAAAAACGGAAACTAGTCTTTATCCCACAGATCAGATCACGATCTCTGCAGGATTGGATGCAAGGATTCAAGGAAAACTCTATTCCGATAACCAGGTGACCCTGCGCGCAGATGAAAACATCGAACTCAACGGTCAGATTACAGCCGGTAATCTCATTGATATCCAGGCAGGTAAAGGCTCCGAGCAAACAGGACATATCACTGGTGATCTGAATGGTATCCTCAGTGTTGAAAACCCTGGCAGTGATATTCTTCTTACAGCAGGATCATTAGTTGGAAATATCACCCTGGATAACACCGATTTTAGGGCCCAAGATCAGGTACAGATTCAGGTACCAAATGGTAGTCTCCAACACTGGGGCGGTCGGGAAGGAATTGTAGCATCTCAACTCTCAGTCACAACGCACAGTGGCATTGCCGCAAATACAGCTATTGATAGTGCGGATTTGGTAGTAAATGGTACCGGTGATATCAGTCTAACTGAAAAAGATGACCTTACACTGACACTAGTAAACGCGGTAGATGGATCGATCAATATTACTTCTCTCAGCGATGTTGCTGCAATAGATCTCTTTGCTTCAAGTAACATTACCCTGAACCTGATCGACCTGAGTGGTAACGACTCTTCCGATCTGCTTTTTGACAGGATTGAAACCAACAGCACAGGGACTGTCACATTGCATGTGGAAGGGAAAATTGAAGGGCTTAACCCGACTCATATCCTTAGAACAGGACATGCGAACATAAGCTCCACACGAAACGTTGATATCACTACCGAGATAGAGACATTGACCTTGAAACTGATTGAGGAAGGCAATGTTACGATCAGTGAATTTGATGAAATCGTCCTCGATGATATCGGAGTTGCCAACGGTTCTTTTGCATTGACAGCTGATGGCAAAATCACTGTCAATCAGATGGCATTGTATGAAAATACAGTTGGTCAGGAAATTCAGCTTTCCAACACAAGCGGCAATATCCTGGTTGACCGAATCGATGCCGGACTTGGCAAGCTGACAATTGATGCCGCAGGATCGTTGGCAGAAATTGGAACAGGAGATCAAGACGCCGACCTTTTGGCAAACCAGGCACGTTTAATCGCAAACAGTGGTATCGGCTCAATTGAAACTGCGATTAATACTCTGGAAGAAGTCAGATTGGATAGCAGTGGCTCAGTGGTAATTAATAATTTGAATATCGCTAAAAAGGAAACCGGACTGGTGTTACTGAATGTTCTCATCTCTGACGGCTCCCTCAATATCAGCTCACAAGGCAGCATTTTTGTAGGCTATCCCGACGTCAACGGAAATGCAGTCGAAGGTAAAATCGTCGTCCAGGGCATTGGAGCAACAGCTTCATTGACGTCAACACCTTCGAATATTGTCGTGGCTGGCCGTGAGGATGACACAGCAACAATCGAAGCCTATGCTGGAATCATCCTGGCTGCAGCTCATGATATTACCTTGCAGGGTAAGGTCTCCGCTGCAGAGCGCCTGGAGTTCAATGCGGGAAATACATTCAGCACATCAGACAGACAACTGTCGCTCAATGCGGATACAATAATCATTGAATCGGGAACATCTATTTTTGTTGACGGAACCTTGTCGGCGAGCGAACTCTTAAAGATTGTAACAAATAATGGGAACATCACAATAACCGGTGCGATTCAGGCCAAAGATGTCGATGGTCTGACCGAATTAATGCTCATTGCATATGGGAACAGAATTCAAGAGGGTGATCTGACTGGATTCTATGAATTCCAGGCCAATGGAAAGTCTTATTATAAGGATAACCCTCGAATAGGCGTAGGGAATGTCTTTGAACGTGCAGGAGATACACTAATCCAGGTGGCAAATCCGGAAAGCCTCGAGTTGCGACCGGTTATCCATCCGACTTATCAGGATGTTAAAGATGAACAGACCGGATTATCGCTATACGAGGACGATCATGGTAAGATTTTCTATCGGGACATATCGATCAATAAATACTATCGCTGGCTGCAAACAAATGACCTATATAGCTTTCAGGGGGTGAATTATCAGACCGGAGATATAGAGCTGTTTTATTCAACC
>JAKSDL010000191.1 GCA_022360105.1 Pseudomonadota bacterium | reverse complement strand
CTTTTTCCCTTTTCTTCCTTTTCTCGGTTAAGCGCCTGTGGAGCAGTTACTCAAAGTTGACAAGAAAATGAAAAAATCTTCTCACTCAGACAACAGCCTCTATCTTTATAAGCTTTGTTTACCCGGTTGTTGTATCATTGTCTGTTGCCTGGGGAGTTGAAAGCGAAAAACATGCCATTTTTTCGTTCCCGCAATCCGCAGTAAACGGGCCCTTTTTTTGAACGATTTTTTCTTTTTTATTCACCTTTCTTCTCACTGGGAGCGTGGTTTCTGGATAGTTTTCCCCAAGGGATTAGCGACCTAATCGCTTAACCTCCTTTAACATGTTGCCCGGGTTGATCCCGTATTTCTTTTTAAAAGCAGCGATGAAATGGCTGACATTTGTGTAGCCGACTTCCCAGGCGACTGAGCTGACATTCAGGCTGCCCTGCTGTAGCAGGCATTTTGCCCTCGACATGCGGTTATTCTGAAAATACTGATAGATGGATGATGAGAAAAGCTTGCGAAATCCGTTTTTCAGTTTGAATTCATTCAATCCTGTTAACTGGGCAAGTTGCATGATGGTTGGTGGTTGAGCAAGGTCTTTGAAAAGAAGGCTGCGGGCATAATAGAGAGCTTCAACGTCATTTTTGGAAAGAGAGGGATCTTTTTTCCTTTTGTTATCAGTTTTCAGCTTGGCCGTGGCGTATCCAAACAATTCCAAAGCCCCTCCTTCCAGCACAAATCGTTTTGCAGCTCCCTGAAACGGGGAATTCAACAATTGGTGCACGATGGACTGCTCCTGGTGGCATAAATGGAATTGACTAACCAGGCCTGATTGGTCCGGATCATCATAGATAGTCGATATGTCTTTGGGTACCAGGTCAATGTCATCACCTAAATAATCAAAAAACAACCCGGGTTCGATAAACAAACGCAGGAATTGTTTGGGACTGCCCGGTATTGTGCTGGTAGTTCCCCACGAATTGGGAAAAAAAGAAAATACTCCTGTTGACGGTGACATACTGATCGTTTCCGGTTTCCGGTGATTACCAGTGTATGTCGTGCTGCCTTCCCCTGTTAAACAATACGTGGCAGAAAGAAAGGTCCGGTCTACCTCAAAATTGAAGGCTAAGTGCTGATTCTCTGCTTGCTTGATTGAAACCATAACCAGCCCCGGCCTCAGCAGAATGGCTTCAAATGCAACCTGTTGCGGATTAATCCCCGAGTAACGTTCCTTGATCGACTGCCTGTCCGGTGAACCGGTTAGCTCACCCATAGTGCCTCTTCCCAGGTCGAGATAGGTATTCATCACGCTTCCTTCAATTTTGAATCGGGCTACATATCGTTATAACCGGTTGACAACAATGACCGAACCAATCCTTCTGCTGCTTAACGGACCGTTAAATAGTCTCGATTAAAAAAGTTCACTCGCATTAACGGAATTACTTTTAATCGCTAAAAAGCGATATTTGGGGGTCCCTCCCGGTTGGGGTATAACTGAATCCCTTTTGGAGTAGAACCCGAAGGAGAACTTGGTATGATGTAAAAATAATTTTCATATCAAAGAATAATATTTTTCTCATAGTAGAAAAAATGGTATCCAGGCAATGACGTTGGCCAATAACCGGATCATTTTGCCTGGGCACCGCTCAAATCTACTATAAAGGATGGAAGATCATGCGTGAGCCCTATCGATTTAACAAAATGAAATATAAAATGATGATCGGATTTTTTATGTTCTTGTTACTATTCAAGCCGCTTTTTGCCCAGGAGGTCGAAAACCAGTCAAAGGATACGGCTGATAGCTTCAATCTTGAGGTCATCACCGTAACGGCTGATAAACGTGAGGTAGACTCGCAACAGGCTTCTACCAGTATCACCGTTCAAACAGATCTGGATTTGGCGAATTCCGGTGTCTTTACTGCGGAAGAGCTGTTTAACATTTTGCCCAACATGCACCTGGCTCTGGCGGGGCCACCAGCTGATGTAGGCTCAATAGTTTCTATCAGGGGGATCTCTCAGACCATGAGTTTGGCCCCGTCTTTTGGATTTTATGTCGATGATATTTATTACAGTGAGTATGATGCGAACCTGTTGGATGTTGAACGGGTGGAATTGTTAAGAGGTCCACAGGGAACTCTTTATGGTCGTAATACCTCTTCGGGGGTGTTGAACATCGTTACCAAAAAACCCGGTGATACCCTGGAAGGGAGACTTGAAGCCGGATATGGCAGCTTTAATACGACGGATGTGAAATTCAATTTATCCGGTCCCCTGGTAAGGGAACGTTTGTATTTTCGTTTGGCCGGGCACTATGACAAGTCGGATGGATACATGAGAAACGACTATACCGATGATGACAAGGTCAATGAGCCGGTCAACTCCGAAGCTAAAGTATTGTTGCGTTATACACCAAGCGATCAGCTTTCCTTTGACCTGGCGTTTGACAGCCTGAAGTACGAAAGCAAATACACTGATTATGTTCCCCTGGATGACTTTGATGATAAGCCCTATGAAGCCAATGTGGATTATGAGGGTGACTCACTCAAGGAAGCAAGCGGCTCCAACCTGAGAATTGAGTATGCCGGAGAGTCTGTGAAAATTATCTCCATTACGGCCCAACGACGGGACGAAAACGAGCTGGATCATGATCTGGATTTTACCGCCGATGATTCGTTCAGACAGTTATATAAAAGAGATTACGATACACTCAGCCAGGAACTGCGTCTGCTTTCCAATGATAAAAAGTCTGCCCTGCAATGGCTTTTTGGTCTCTATGGATTCAGGGAGAAGCAGGATCATGAATATACCTTTACAGCAGGTCCCGATAATCCTTTCATAATGATGATGCCTGCCGGAGACTATCCAAGTGTTTCAGAAAACAATATTACCGGTCAGGCGCTTTTTGGTGAGGCTAGTTATACTTTTGCGAAGGCAATCAAGGTCACCACAGGTGTTCGCTTTGACCAGGAGAAGCAGAAATTTGAATACGATGCTACAAAAGCAGGAGGGGAAAAAGGCGAAAAGAGCGAAACATTCACAGCCACACTTCCCAAACTGGTGGTAAGCTATGTAGGTAATCCAAAAGGCCTGGTTTACGCCGGAGCAACAAAAGGATACAAAGCGGGAGGATTTAACCTGGTGACCAATATTGGAGATAAATTTGAACCTGAATTTACATGGAATTATGAGATTGGCGTGAAATCCAATTGGCTTGATAACCGACTTGTTCTGAATGCAGCCGTGTATCACATCGACTGGAAAGATATGCAGGTCAATGCTTCCAACGGGGCTGATTTTTATACGGAAAACGGAGGCAAGGCCACCAGCCGGGGGTATGAATTGGAACTGAAAGCCATGCCTGTTCAAGGCTTAACCATCTCAACCGCAGTGGCGTATACCCATTCAAAATTCGACGATTACAAACAAAAAGGGACAACAAATGACTTTTCCGATAACTATGTTCCATTTGTTCCGGACTATACAGGGCATTTAGGAATATCTTACAGTTGGCTGAACGGATTGTACGCCACAGCTGATATGATGCATACGGGTCGGGTTTACATGAATAATGAAAATACCCTGAAAGAGGATCCTTATAATATAATCAATGCAAAATTGGGATACGAGGCTGAATCTTTTGAGGTTTTTCTGTGGGCTAAGAATCTGCTTAGTGAAAAATATGCCACCACTTATGCCGATATGAGAAACTACGGGTACGATGTAGTGGCCCGCCCGGGAAGCCCTCAGACTATCGGCCTGACAATGGCAGGCAAGCTGTAAAAATTTGGGGGCAAGTCTTCTTTTGACTTTTCTAGTTCAATTACTTTTTTAAGCAACTGATAGTATCAGAAAGGCCCGAACCCTCCCTTAATCAGAAGGGTGAGGATGCTTCAGTCAACGGGCTAAAATGAAAAGGTAAGTCAAAAGAAGACTTGACCCCAATACCCCAATAAAATTCGTCTTGGCGTATTATAAAAGTTTTTATATGCTAAATACAAATTCATTGCCAACTTACAAAAACGCCAAGATGAATACCATGAATCAGATTTGTTCCAACGAAAACTATATGGTGTGTGATATCAACCATAATAGATATGGCGAGGCATTCAATGTTAAGGGACGGTTTGACTGTCAGGATTTCGACTTCAACCAACTGGAATCGGAAACCGGTTATGCTTCAATGAGGGCAGTTCGCCTGAGACCCGGCCTTTACATGCTCATAACTGATCGCATCAATCATGAATCCTTTACCTACGCTTATGAGATCAAACATAGTTATCTTGAGATCTCGTATCATTTAAAAGGCTCCGGATTGTTTCACATTAACAGTGAACATCTCCCACCCGGCCAGGCCAAGGTACTGAAGGGATCAAATATGATCACCTTCCTGCCGCAAACCTGGGGTACTTGCCACATGACGGAGAGTGAGCAATATCTGACTGTTTGTATTTTCATCGATCCGGAATTATTTATGGAATTTGTGGATCAGGATGTTGATCTGTTACCCGATTCAATCAAACTTTTGTTCAATAAACAGGAAAGAGCCCCTTTTTTTCAGGGGTATTCCATTAACTGCCAGGAAAACCTGTTGTTGCATCAACTGTTGTCCTGTCCGTTTAAAGGAAGTGCAGGGCGCTTGTTCACAGAGAGCAAAGTGATAGAACTGATCGCCCGGTTTGTTGAAAAGCTCTTTGACAGGCAGCGTAAACCAGGTGCCGGCAAACCGCGTAACCCGGAAGATATCGAGAAGCTTTACCAAGCCAGGGAACTGCTGGTAGCAGACTTAAGCCGGGCGCCTACCCTGTCTGAATTATCGAGGAAAACGGGTCTCAACGAATTTAAACTGAAATCGGGTTTTAAGAGTGAGTTTAATGCCACGATCCATGGCTATTTTCAGTTTGCCAGAATGCAAAAGGCCAGGGATCTGATTGAACAGGGCAAACACAACGTGAGTCAGGTGGCTTGGGAAATGGGATATGTCAACGTCAGCCATTTTATCGGTGCGTATCGCAAGATTTTCGGTATCAACCCGGGAAGTTTGCTGAAAGAGATGAACAGGTTGTCTGCCGATTTTTAATTCATCGGGCTAATTTGATTCCTCCTTTCTGCGTTTCTCACATAACCCTCCGATCCTTTTACTCCCCATTATATCCTGTTTTTTTCCAAATTCGGGTATTGAAAATCCGAATCGGGGTAGTGCTACATCGTGGCAATTCGATACATATCAGTTATGCGTGTCGCAGTCCGATTGTGCCTCCTCCTGCGGGGGCTCTTGCCAGGGGATAGTATCGGTTTCCGATGATTCGATACCCATTTGGACAGTGACCCAAAAAGGAATGCAGTCAATTAAAGGTTGGGAAGCAGGTCGGTGATCGAAAAAAGGAAGTGTAGAATTTTTAATTTTTATTTACCCGTGACTGAACATTGTTCTTTTTTAAGTTTTTTAGGGTTTGGTTAAGCTTTGCTTGCCGGTCAAAGCTAGCAGCTAATCGCTAATAGCCAAATGCTTTTAACTGAACAGCTGATGTTGGTTTTACACCATATAAATCATCTACTGCAAAAACGGGTGCGAAACTTGAGTATTAAGTGGAGGCAGTTCATGAAAACTTTATTGAAACTCCAGACCTATATGGGTGGCAGGGCTATACTGATACCGGGTGCGTTGGCGTTATCGGCGTTGAGTTCCCTGATGGGAATGTTGCCGTTTATCTTTATCTGGTTGATCGTCAGGGAGCTGTTTCGCTCCACCGGGGTATTGTCTCAAGAATTGATCAGTACCTACGCCTGGTGGGCAATGGGAACAGCCATTGCAGGCGTTGTGGTCTACTTTTTTGCCTTGACGCTATCTCATCTGGCTGCCTTTCGGGTTGAAACCAATATGCGAAGACAGGCCATGCATAAAATTGTGCATTTCCCCCTGGGATTTTTTGATAACAATACCAGCGGGCGGATCAGAAAAATCATTGATGACAATGCCGGCATTACCCATCTGTTTTTAGCTCACCAATTGCCTGATTTGGCGGGTAGTTTTCTGGCACCGTTGGCAACCCTGGTCTTGATTTTTGTGTTTGACTGGGTTCTCGGTCTTGCCTGCCTGGTACCCATCATCTTTTCCATGGGAATCATGAGTTTTATGATGGGGGAAAAAGGGAAAAAATTTATGCAAAGCTATATGAATTCCCTTGAAGAGATGAATACCGAAGCTGTCGAATATGTGCGCGGGATTCCTGTTGTGAAGGTATTTCAGCAGACGGTTTTTTCTTTCAAGAACTTTTACAACAGCATTACCCGCTATCGGGAAATGGTCTTTCAATATACCTTGATGTGGGAGAAACCCATGTCGGCTTATACTGTTATTATCCATGGATTTGCCTATTTCCTGATACCTGTTGCGATTCTATTAATCGGCTATTCAGGGGATTTCGCCGGTGTTTTGTTGAACCTTGTTTTTTACATTCTGATTACGCCCATTTTTGCCGTCAGTATTATGAGGAGCATGCATCTCAACCAGGCGATGGGGCAAGCCACAGAAGCGTTGAACCGCACGGAAGAGCTAACAAGTGTGCAACCTCTTAAAGAAGCCACCGACCCGAAATCTATCAACGGCTATGAGATTGAGTTTTCCGAAGTATCATTCCGTTATCCCGGGAGTGAACAAAAGGCCATAGACGGCATCAGTTTTAAGATTCCTGAAGGAAAGACATTTGCCCTGGTAGGAGCCTCCGGTGGCGGAAAAACAACGATCGCCCGTCTGGTTCCCCGGTTCTGGGATGTTGGCGAAGGCAAGGTTACCATCGGGGGAACCGATGTGAAAGAGATTGCGTCTCAGGAACTGATGGGGAATATCTCTTTTGTATTTCAAAACACCCGACTGTTTAAAACCTCCCTGTTGGAGAATATCCGCTATGGAACGCCCGGGGCAAGTCGGGAAGAAATAGAACGGGCCGTTGATCTGGCGCAGTGCAGGGAAATTGTCGATAAACTTCCGGACAGATGGGATACCAGAATCGGAACCGAAGGGATCTATCTCTCGGGAGGTGAACAGCAGCGCGTTGCCCTGGCGCGTGCTATTTTGAAGGACGCCCCCATTGTTGTTCTGGACGAAGCCACTGCTTTTACCGATCCCGAAAACGAACACCTGATACAGAAGGCCCTGGGGGTTCTTACCCGAGGCAAAACGGTGCTGATGATCGCCCATCGTTTAACGAGTGTCGTCAATGTGGATACCATCCTGGTTATCAAAAACGGCAGGATTGCCGAACAGGGGTCTCATCCGCAATTAGTCGAAAAACAGGGGGTATATACAAAGATGTGGAATGATTACCAACAATCTATCCAATGGACTATTGAAAGGGAGGTGCAACATGCTTAATTTTCTGCAGAAACGACTGGCCCTTTCCAACAAAGGGGCAAAGGATTTTCTCAAGGGAACAATCTTTACTACTATATTGAATATCGCCCTGATGCTGCCGGCTGTTTACGTATTTTTGTTCCTTGAGGATTACCTGGGTTCGGTTCTAGGCATATCAGAATCCGCCGAACGTGCAGTCGGCTTTTACCTGGTGATCGGGGCTCTATTTATGCTGGTGTCCTGGGTGATTGCCAGGTTTCAGTATCGCAGCACATTCACGACAATCTATGAGGAGAGCGCCAGCCGGCGAATCTCTCTTGCAGAGAAACTACGAAGGTTGCCCCTGGCGTTTTTTGGCGAAAAAAACCTTTCCGATCTGACTTCCACGATCATGTCCGATAACACGGAGTTGGAACACACTTTTTCCCATGCGGTCCCCCAGTTGTTCGCCTCGATCATCAGCATATGTTTGATCGGGATCGGTATGTTCATTTACAACTGGAAACTGGCACTGGCCTTGTTTTGGGTGGTTCCCTTTGCAACTGCAATCATTCTTTTATCAAAGAAATGGCAGCGAAAAGGCAACAGGATTATCTATGACAAGAAACGGAATGTCACTGAGCAGATTCAAGAAGGTTTGGAAACTATCCAGGAAATCAAATCATACAGCAACGAAAGCAAATACCTCGGTGAACTGGATCACATGCTGGATGATTACGAAAAAGACCTGACTCGAGTGGAGCTTCTAACCGGCGTTCTGGTAAACAGTTCAATGAGCTTCTTAAAACTGGGGATGGCAAGCGTTATCATTGTCGGTGCAAACATGCTGATGGCCGGAAGTGTG
>JAKSDL010000394.1 GCA_022360105.1 Pseudomonadota bacterium | reverse complement strand
ATGACAGGTAAATCGGTTATCTCCTCAACTTCAACCTTGATATTCGCTATCCCCATGCCTGTATCTATCAGAGCCGCTTTATCGGTACCCAAAAGAAGATAAGAAAATACTTCTTCGTCATGATGCGGCTCTAGAAGAGCATACGTGGTATCGTTTACTCTAAATATTTCGAACCAGTCATTAACTGGAGTGACTTTCTGAAATTTGAGATTTGCCGCCCTAGGCAAACCTTCCGGCCATTTTTGAAGTGCCATTTTTTAGATTCGTTAAACGGTTATCAATTTATAAAATTTTAGGGTTAGGATGTCTTATCATTGCCCAGTTCATCAAATCAGTGCCTGGTATCTTTTGTTCATCAACAACCTGAAATCCATGTCTTTCATAAAACGGAACAATGTGTTGCTTTTGAGTCTCCATATAGCATGGCAGCTCTTCCTTATCTAATCTTTCAAACATTGGTTTCAACAAGGTATTTGAATATCCCTTTCCTTGATGATTTGGAGAGACACAAAGAGCGTTTAGATACATATGTTTGAAAGGAGCTATTTGCTTTTGCAGGGACATTACCCATTCAACACAGGTTAATAACCTTTTAAAGGCAGAAGAACCCACCAACCACGGTAACTTAAAGTTCCCCGAGCGAATTATTCTGACTATCGACGTATCCAACTTATCTGAAGGGAGCCAGGCGACCACACCTTCCAGGTTTTTCGATATTGTGTAGACCTCACCATACAAATAGGCGTATTTCAGTGCCAAATGCCAATATTTCGGGGATTTGAGTTTCTTTTCATCGGAATCCGGAAAAACGTATGAAATAAACGGATCATCAAAAAAAGCCTCTGAAAAAACACCTCCGGAAGACTTCAATAAATCTTTTTCGATTAAAATAGGTTTCATTGTATTTTTTCTTGTTTAATTCTGCCCCACACTTTTCGGATCATACGCAGATAAGCTTTTCTGTTGAAACTTCAAATTAGCTTTGTTATCGCGAAATCCACCCGCCACAAACTGGAAAAACCTGACCAACAAAGCAATCTGCAGCTTCCGAACAAAGGTAAGCGACAAAAGAGGCATCCTCTTTTGCAGATACAAGACGACCTAGAGGAACCTCACGTTTTAGTCTGTCTTGAAATTTTGGATTGGCTTGAATTTCCGGTGGAAAATAACTGGGATTATCGACAAAGTTTTGGGCAACAGCATTTACCTGTATATTGTGTTTTGCCACTTCAACGCCAAGTGCCTGCACATAGGCAATCTGCGCACCCCTGGCAGCGCTGTAGGTAGATGTCCGTTTCATCCCTCTCAGTGCCGATGCACTGCCGACTACAATTATCTTGCCGGAAGACCGGTCTATCATTTGTGGTAAAACTGCCCTGATAAGACGTGGTAGAGGGTGAACAAGTGCTTCGAAGACTTCATTCCATTCACTGTCAGTAACTTCCGACGCACTTGTAGTAGGTGCCTCAATTGCTAAATTGGCGATGAGTACATCAACTTCGCCACTTTCCTTTACAATTTTTGCCGGCTCTTCCGGATCAACCAGGGACCCCACATGTGAGATCACCTCAGCACCTTGTGACTCCAATATTTCGCAAATTGCCGGACCCATAAAAGTATCCGCTTGGGTCACTAAAATCCGTTTCTTATCAAGAGATGGTTGCATCTGTTTCCTTTATTAATTTTTGAATGTTTCGCGGTTGAGCTTATGCAAAACCGCTTTAATAGCCGATTTAGCAGCGATTGCGGCCGATCAAAAACAATTTCCTGCGTACTGCTGTTGTATTGATATTCGCTCTTTTGGTAATCAAGTTTTAAAGGTTCAATTGCATCCCTAATTATTGTCCAAAAATCAGACATTCCGTTTATTCCTATTATTTCGGGGTTTCCGTTCCGATTTCCGAGAGATGCCTCTAACGTCCTGTGGTGTCTACATGTAACGCACATGGACGAGGAGATCAACACTAAAAAATCTTTTTCATTGTTTAGAGCTGTGGAGTTTGTGCCTCAGGAAATAGGTGTCAGCTAGACAGCTTAAGGAAACTCTATTTGAACTGCAGCAGTGCATGAATGTTATCCTCATCCACCAAAAAATCTTCATTGAAATGTCGTCAGTTCGGGTGACCATCTTATCAAAAATGTTCTGACCGATCATGGCGACTTGGCAAAATTAGAATTCGATTTATCGATGACCGGGGCTGCAAAGACTCTCAGCAGGAAATTGAATTGAGTTTTCAACTCACTGATTTCGTCCTGAAGACCGATTTATTCTTTCTCCATAGTCTGTTTCCCTCATTGTAAGATCCCAACCAGAGTTGGTGTCTCTGTTTTCTGCAAATTCTCAGATAAACTTGAACTACCTGTTTTCAAAGTTTTAATACGGCAATCAATCCCTTGATAGATTTCCATTGCTCTTTGTCAAGCTGAGATCCGGTAAAGTTCAGTTTTCATTATGGTGGAACTAACCTGCCCGTTATGCATGAGAAAAAACTATGATGCTGTAAAAATCTCTGTTAGTATAAACTATCGTATGCTGATTTTGCCGTTGTAATTCTTACTTGATGATTCAAATGTTGTCGAAGCAACCTGAAAATGAGTTAACTTGATATGAGCAAATAGAGGGACCTCAAAATGTTAAAAAAAGCAAAGATCAGAACCCAATTAACTATAGGTTTTGGCATTATTTTATTGTTAATGGCGACTTCAAGCATCGTCGTTTTCAAACTGAGTTCGGATATTAGTGTCATTGCCACCGAAGTAGAAACTGACGATGTGCCAGGTGTTATTCTGTATCTCCAGGTTTTGGATGAAATGGGAGACATGCAATCCAATGTTTTGGAATATATGACTGGAGAAGCGGACGAAAAAGAAGAATTTTACGAAAACTACCAGGAGTTCACCACATACTTCAATGAATTGAGGTTGCTGGAATCGGCTTCCCAGGCGGATGTGGAAAAGATGAACACCATAGAAAGGATGATTCAGCAATATGTCGCATCTATTGAAAAAGATGTTTTTAATTCATATGATCCGGTTTCGGAAAAAAATGCGATTAAAATGGCTGATACCCTGGAAAACAATCAGGGCAAGGAATTGGAAACTCTTCTTGATCGACTCAAGAACGAGGAATTTCTCGATGCACAAAGAACGACCAGTATCAAGGAAGCAGTTCAGGACGATCTCCCTGGGGTTCGATATTACCTTGAATTGGTGGACGAAGCAGGTGACATGTTGTCTGCCTTGGCGGAATATGTCGCTGGAGAATCCGAAGAAATAGATGCTTTCAAAGCCGACTCCGCAAGCTTTGAAGATTATTTAAACCGACTGGTACCTTTGGAAACTAAACCGGAGGAAATTGCAAATCTGGATAAGATTCGAAATCTGTTCTCCCAGATCAAGAACGGAGCCGAAACTGTATTCAGGGAATACGACCCGCAAAGTAAAATTCGTGCTTTATCTACGGTAGATAACCTGGAGCATGAATATCTATCAAAACTTGAGGATATTCTGGATAAATCCTCAATCGAAGAAAAAAAGGATGCCGAAGGCGCTTTAAATTCATTGGTTTCGCAGTTAAGAATAAGCATTATTAGCATTGTCATCATAACGTTGATCGGTATTGTCGTTGGTCTTGTCATCGCATTCTTCATTGTTAAATCCATAATCGATTCAATAAACAATGTTGTTGACTTTGCGGAAAGATTAAAAAAAGGGGATCTTTCAAACCGCTTACAAATGGGAATGCCTCATGAACTCGAACAAATGGGTATGGTTATTAATGAAGTGGTCAATAGTTTGAACACAAAAGCCCAAATTGCAGAGGAAATCGCTGAACGTAACCTTGATCAGGATGTGCTGGTGGCGTCCGATAATGACACTCTTGGCAAGTCGCTGAAAAAAATGATTATGGACTTGAACGATGTCATCTTCCAAATCAAACAGGCAACAGAACAAGTCACCAGTGGTGCCGGTCAATTGGCCAGCTCAGCAAGTGCCCTGTCCAAAGGGGCAGCGGATCAGGCTGCAAGCATTGAAGAGATCAGCTCTTCAATGGCCGAAGTTGGTAACGGAGCCAAATCCAGCAGTAAAAATGCCATAGAAGCGGTGCAGCTTTCGAACAATACCCTGGATGTTGTCAATAAGGGTAACAATCAAATGGATCAGATGCTGAAATCAATGGACAAAATCAGCGCAGCCAGCTCCGATATTACAAAAATCATCAAGGTGATTGATGAAATCGCTTTTCAGACGAATCTTCTTGCCCTTAACGCCGCGGTCGAAGCTGCCAGGGCTGGAAAATACGGAAAAGGCTTCGCCGTGGTAGCGGAAGAAGTGAGAAATCTGGCTGCCAGAAGCGCCGAAGCAGCAAAGAGCACAACGGAACTTATAGAAAACTCTACCAAGGAAGTGGAAAATGGTGTTGACAATGCGGGTAAAACTGCCGAAGTCTTGAATGAAATAAATGAAAGCATTACCAAAGTAAATGATCTGGTTGATGACATAGCCACCGCCTCTAAAAATCAAAGTAACAGCGCGGATGAAATAAACAGGGGTCTGGCCCAAGTCAATGATGTCGTCCAGAAAAATTCATCCATCTCCCAAGAAACCGCATCCGCTTCGGCCGAGTTAAGTGAACAGGCTTCACATCTGCAAAAAATGATCAGTCGTTTTAGATTAAAACGGACTGACATGAGTTCTAATGCAGTCTTACCTCAGATTGCGGAAGTCGAGCCGGAGAGGCCTGAAAAAACTGAGCCGGTTTTACCAAAGATGATCACCTTAGATGAGAAGGAATTTGGAAAATATTGATACCTCAATTATTTATCAGGCTCTGGAATCGATGCGAAATAACTGTAATAGGGGACTTAGTTGAGATATTGACATTCACTTATATCGGTAACTAAATTTCAATTCTTCAACAATGCCCCTATTTATGGACTTGTTAGCTATTATTAAGCACCATCCTCTTGAGAATGCAATTTGTTGCAGACATCGCATTTAAAGACGTACAACAAACCACAATCCGTACCCCACATCCATCCTTCGGAAGGGTGCTCATACAATTGAAATATAAAATTCACTTCTTTATTGCAACAAATTGGTGTTGAAACTTCCAGTGTCCAGGTTGGCCAACCTCCGGTCTTAGTGCCTCCATAATTTAGTTTGGCATACTCGGACATCGTT
>JAKSDL010000173.1 GCA_022360105.1 Pseudomonadota bacterium | reverse complement strand
TCTCGAATATGTCTGCCCGGTAACAGGCATAATTTTTTTAAATCCGATTTTTTGTGCAATGATTTTTTCCAGTCTTTTTACTTTTTCATGATTACCGTCAAAAAGTTTTAAAAAGCTGGCCTGGGTTCCGGTAGTCCCTTTATTTCCAAGCAGTCTAAGAGTAGAAGAAACAAAATCAAGCTCTTCAACATCCAAATATAAATCCTGCAACCATAAACAAGCTCGCTTTCCAACCGTAACCAATTGCGCTGGCTGGTAATGGGTAAACCCCATAGTAGGAAGGTCTTTATAGGTTCTTGCAAATTCTGAAAGCTTTTTTACCACTGTTAAAAGCTTTGACTTAATAAGCTCCAAAGCCTTTGAGAAAATAATGACATCTGTATTGTCACCGACAAAGCAGGATGTTGCACCCCAATGAATAATCCCTTTTGCCTTGTCGCATTGTTCACCATATGCATGAATATGGGACATAACATCATGACGTGTTTTTTTCTCTATTTCTTCTGCTACCGAATAGTTAATGTCATTTTGAAATTTCTTCATTTGGTCAATTTGCTCACTGCTGATAGGAAGGCCAAGTTCTCGCTCTGCTTCTGCAAGCGCAGTCCAAAGCTTTCTCCATGTTGAAAACTTCGTATCAGGAGAAAAAAGCCTAAGCATTTCAGGACTTGTATATCGTGAATTGAATGGGCTTTCGTAAGTGTCTTTTTCCAATGACCGTACCTCCAAATGTGTAATAATGTCATTACGTAAAGTTGTATTATTGTAAAGATTTCATGTTGCCATACTATATTTGTCGCATCATCTATTATAAACCTTTTTCCATTCAAAATCCAGAAAAAAAACGGAGGAAATGAATATTCCCCCAACTATTTTTAATAATTAGATCAAAGGTCTTAGGACAACAGTCCTATTTATCTATGGTTTCGATTCTTTTTATAGTTTTAATTTTTTAAGGTATGCTCTTTCAATACATACACATACAATTTCCAAAGCTTTGTTTAAATCCGAAAGTGATGGGTAAGTTGGTGCAATTCGGATATTTGTGTCCTTCGGATCTTTTTTATATGGATATGTTGCACCTGCACCTGTCAATTTTACGCCCGCTTCCTTTGCCATTTCAACCACCTCTTTTGCGTGGCCTTCTACTACATCCAGGCTAATAAAATATCCACCGTTAGGCTTCGTCCATTTTGCGATCCCTTTACTTCCCAGATTTTTTTCAAAGGAT
>JAKSDL010000490.1 GCA_022360105.1 Pseudomonadota bacterium | reverse complement strand
CAGTTCTTTCTGGGTGCAACCAACATGGCTCTGGATATGGCTGAATTACCCATGGAAACCATTAATCCGGATCGTATTGGACTTTACATGGGTACATTACTTTGCCAGCCGGTTTTTGAGAAAGATATCAAGGCCATTTGTGTCTCTGCAGATCCTAATCAACCTAGCAAGGTAAACGAGCCAGGCTATGTGAATTACCTGATCGATATGGTCAATCCTTATGAGGTTTTAAAAAGAATAACCAATCTTGTTGCCTGCAACATAGCCATAGAACACCAATTTAAAGGCCCGGTCAGTACTTATATAGACAACTGTATTTCCGGAATGCAGGCTATCGGTGCGGGAGTCAGAACCATTCAGCAAGGTGATGCTGATGTGATGCTGTGTGGAGGATCGGAAACAGCACTTTCCGCCAAGACTTTGCTGGACCATTATCTGATTCACCCGTTTTTAAATTCTTCAGGTGAGGACCTGCAGGGATGCCGTCCGTTTGATGCAAGAAGAAAAGGAACAGTTCCCGGCGAAGGTGCCGGAGCTCTCGTCTTGGAAAGCCTGGATCATGCCAGGAAAAGAGACGCACCGATTTTGGCCGAAATAAAAGGATATGCCACCACGGCGGGAAACCCGGTTTTCAGAAATGGGAAAAACTCATCATCGATTCTGCACACCATGAAAAAAGCCTGTGATGAAGCCGCGATATCCCCAGAAGATATTGACTATATTTGTGCGAACGGTGATTCGACTGTACTAGGTGACAAGGAAGAAACGGCGGCCCTTAAAACATTGATGGGGTCGCAAGCATATAACACTCCAATCAGCTCCATTAAAGCCCATACAGGCCATATGATGTCTGCTTCCGGACCGGTAGAAGTAATTGCGTGTTTATCAGCGCTTAAATTTAATATCTTGCCTCCAACTTTGAATTACGAAGAGCCCGACTCAGAATGCGATCTGGATTATATTCCTGGAGGCGCCAGAGAAAAAGAGGTTTCCTGTGTTCTGTCGAACTGTATTGGCTGGTTTGGGCAAAGTGCAAGTTTGGTTTTGCAGGAATTCTAAGGCTCAAGGAACGTGGTTGGATCAAGTAACCCATAACAACCATAAATGAGGATCTAAAACGTGAAACTTAAGAACAAAATAGCCCTGGTGACAGGTGGGGCAAAAGGAATTGGAAGAGCTATTTCTCTGAGGCTAGCCCGGGAAGGAGCAAGCGTGGTGATTAACTTCAGTCGTTCGGAAGAAGCTGCAAACAAAACCTTATCAGATATTAAGGATCTTGGAGGAAATGCATCCGTATTTAAGGCTGATGTTACCGATCCTGACCAGGTAAAACAATTGATTGACTTCATTATCAAAACCTATCAAAAGCTGGATATTCTTGTGAACAATGCTGGGATCACAAAAGAAAGCCTGATCCAGTTAATTGGACAACAGGATTTGAAGAATGTAATGGATACGAATTTTGGCGGGGTTTTTAACTGCACGAAAGAAGCGTCAAAACACATGATTTATCAAAAGGAGGGAAAAATTATTAACGTATCTTCCATTATCGCAGATCAAGCAGGGAGGGGCCATAGCCATTATGCAGCATCCAAGGGAGCTATCAATTCATTTACCAGGGGTGTGGCGGCAGAATTAGGACCAAAAGGAATTAATGTAAACACGGTGGCACCGGGTCTAATTCTTACGGATATGAGCCAGGCTGTATATAAACTGGCTAAAGACAAACTGGACAAACATATTTGTCTTCGCCGAGCCGGCAGACCGGAAGAAGTTGCAAGTGTCGTTTCCTTTCTTTCTTCATCTGATGCAGATTACATAACGGGAGAAACAATCAATGTAAACGGAGGAATTACTTTTTTTTAGGTGGTTATGTGGAATTTAACAGGCTAAGTGGCTGACTCAATCAAACGTGGAGGACTTATGACTGAACATGAAGAGATTTACGAAAAAATGAAGGAGATAATCATTGATGTATTTGGTGTAGACGATGATGAAGTGCTTCCTGAAGCATCATTGGTTGATGATTTGGGGGCGGAATCGATCGATTTTCTTGATCTGTCGTTTCGAATCGAAAAAGAATTTGGAGTTCGTTTCCCGGAGAATGAAATCGCAGATCTGGCTGACCAATCCAGACAAAACAGGTTTGCCATTATCAATGAGATGTTGAAAGAGGACCATCACATTGAATTGAATGAGGAAGAAGCAGACGTTTTTTCACAACTGGAATTAAGTGAAATTCTGGATCGAGTCAGGGAGAAGCACAATGTGGTTGTGAGTAATGCGGAAATAGAAAAAGCCAATGAACGCTTTGTTATTCAAATGGCAAATCATCTCAATAGTTTTGGCGTGGATATCGATCTGCAAAAAAACGCAAACTTGAGTAGTTCGGCTATTGAACTTGATCCCATGCAACTGCGTGCCGAAATTGTTCCGGAATTTACGGTCCAGTTTCTTGTGGATTTTGTGAAAAATAATATGAAGAAGTCTTAGATTGCATTCCAAAGCGAGTTTTTGGATCTGGATAACTTATTATTATGCCAAGGAAACCATCGATGCGATTTCTGTTTATCGATAAAATATTAAAACTTGAAAAAGGAAGCTGTATTCATGTGATGAAGAATGTCTGCAGCAGCGAAGACTATTTCCGGTTTCATTTCCCAAATTTCCCGGTGATGCCCGGAGCCTTGGTCATTGAAACACTCAACCAGGCAGCAACATTGTTACTGCTACATTCGGAGAGCTTTGGCGGGACAGTGGCTTTGCAGCAGGTGCAAAACGCCAAATTCAGAAAAGTCATTGCACCTGGCGACCAGCTGCAGGGGATTGTCTCCATAAGGGATCGAACAGAAGATACTGTACGTCTTAAAGGAGTGATGAAAAGGGAAGGCAAAATGGTGGCTTCCACGGACCTGATTTTTTCGATGGAAGCCAATGATGGCCCCGATCAGTCCAAACAAATCCCCGAGGTCGAATACCTGGTTAAACTTTTATCCGGGAACATTTACCGGAATATAGCATAGGAAACGGTCTTTACAATGAAACAAAGAGCAGTAATCACGGGAATAGGTGCAACTACGCCACTTGGAGTTAATGTGGAAGATTTCTGGTCTTCTGCAATCGACGGTAAATCAGGAATTGAGAAAATCACTGCATTTGATGTGTCTGCCAATGAGACAAAAGTTGCGGCGATGATCAATATGGGTGAGATTAAATATGGCCCGGAATTGAAAGAATCAGACATTAAAATTGAAACACTGTCAAAGGGTGTGCAATTTGCGATT
>JAKSDL010000441.1 GCA_022360105.1 Pseudomonadota bacterium | reverse complement strand
TATTCAAAGTGTGACAGCATTTTGCGAGGCTTCCTTTCAATATGCCAATGCTAACAATGTGCCCCTTTTGTCTTGGGTTAACTCTTTTAGTTTTACGACTCGTTCAGCCAACCATTCCAATTGCTTTTTAGTAATATGATAGTTTTCCATGTCATATCTGGAATCCATATATGCTCGTTTCAGGAAGATAAAGTTCTCTTTTTCCTGTTCTGTGGATTGAGGAAAAATTGTTAAAAACGATCGGTGTTGGTTAATGATTTGTCGGTTTAATTTCTCAAGATCGTTGCAACATCTTTTCTATTTTTAGCCAGTAGTTCCAATTTTTGGCAGTATATGAAATCTTGCTTTGCGGTGTTGTAAGTAATTGAAATTTGAATCCTATTTCTTTTTGGTGTATCGTATTAAGACGCAAAAAAGTGAGCAACAAACCATAATGAAATAGGAGGGCAATGTGCGGTAGATTCGTTTTTGAAATGGGCTTTGAGACGATATTAGAGTTTTTTGAGAATTTCGAAATCAACATTGATCTGAAACCCAATTACAACATCACACCCACACAAAAAGTCGTCACGATCACGAACCAGGAACCTGCCAGGGCACAACTCTTTCATTGGGGCTTGATCCCCCCCTGGGCAAAGGATAAAAAGTTAGCCTCCAAAATGATCAACGCCAGGGCCGAAACATTATCCGAAAAGCCAACCTACAAAAAACCTTATCAAACCAAACGCTGCCTCATCCCCGCTAACGGATATTTCGAGTGGCAGAAGAAAACGAAAATCCCACTCTATATTCGGCTGAAATCTCAACAGCCGTTCGCTTTCGCCGGATTATGGGAAACCTGGAATCCTCCGGGACAGGAGCCGGTTAACTCATGCACAATCATCACTACAGAACCA
Organism: Pseudomonadota bacterium; assembly: GCA_022360105.1. The sequence goes on along the minus strand of JAKSDL010000441.1, from coordinate 1,739 downwards.
AACGAATTGTTAAAGTCTGTCCATCACAGGATGCCTGTTATTCTTAACCCGAGAGATTACTCACAATGGCTTGATACAAATATTCAAGCAGCCGACGAGCTGGATAGCCTGTTGGTTCCTTATGCAAGCAATGCAATGGAATACTATGCCGTTTCCGACTTTGTGAACAATGCAAGGAATAATAGCCCTCAATGCATTCAACCCGTTACTTGATTATTTCTTGCAAAATGGAGAACATTTGTTTACTATTGGTTATCATAAATCTATATCGTAAACTACCAATGGAGGATCAATGTCAAAAACACAAGTCGGAACAATCTTAAAAATAGAGCGGGAAAAGGAAGCGATTTTTTACCAAATTACATCAGAAAGTTCGAGCGCGTGCGGAGTAGTGCCTATCTGTCGGATTTCCAAAGGAGGATACCTCACGATAAAAATAAGGTCCCAGGAATCGCAGATCTTTAAGTCGGATGCAGCTAGGTATAGGCAAGCAACAAAGGCAGAAGTCGGTGAAATTATTACTGTGCTTGGCGGATTAATAGATACGCCCACAGAACCCATCTAAATCAATTATCGCTTCATCGATATCTCAAGGCAGGAAGGGGATTGGGTGCAGTTGATAAGCATGATTTTGGCTTTTTCAACTTCGACAAAGAACTCTTGGTTTTCTGCGTGAAACCTTTTGATTTAGATATATTCGGTAATGCCAATCAACAAGGCAATAACAATCAATACCAGATTGATTTTCGTGTTGGTCGACAATTGTCTGAATAGATAACTAATGGTTTTCCATAGATCCCTGCCTGAAAGTTTCTCAATCGATTTATAGATCAATAAATTCAGGGTATTAATAGCATAAAGGCGACGAACTGGGTAAGGTGGTAGGGAAAACGACTGGATCCAATGAGGTGAGAAACATCATAAAAATATTATAATATATTTATAATGTGCTGTGCTGTTTTGCGGTCGCCTAGGGTTTTAATGAAAACATCAAAACGAAAGACTTGAGCCTCTTCTTGTCGTTAAGTATCTTTCTTCCCAAAGTAAAATCCAAGAACCAAAGTAGCCATTGAAGGCACAACCGTTTTGGTTATATCGAGGATAGTATCAACTACGGAAATAAGCTTTTCGTTTGCTGACCAATAGATAAGCAAAAAATAACTGGATGAAAAAACGAAAATGATAATCAAAAATAAACACAGGAGAATCTGTTTTGCAAATAAAAGACGCAGTTCTGCGTCTAAAACATCATCATCTTTTTTATAACGTTCATCGGCCCCAAGTTCTATGTACTTATGAGCAACGTCTTTTTTTGCGGTTTTGCCCCTTCTTCACTCATAATCCTATATTCCGGTTATTCGTGCCACCAGTTCTGTTGCATCAGTCTCACTATCAATTTTTACAATTCCCAAGTCATTACCTTTTTTTTTCTCTTCATCGGCAATGGCAAGAATAGCAAAGGCCCTCTTGGCAGCTTCTGCACGAGAGATATGATGTCTCTTGGCAAAGGCATCTAAATCATTGAGCACATCCCCTGAAAGGTCAATTGTATATCGCGGCATAATCACCTCCTTTTATTTTTTTCATATCGTCAATTAGACGTCAAATTTACATATATTCTATGTAATTTAGGCGACGCAGTCAAGGGGGTGATAAAGCATTAATAAATTGAGGGTGGAAGGGAACTTCGGAATTCGGTTCGGGGTCGTTGCAATCTTACAAAAATACAAAGATGCAAG
>JAKSDL010000019.1 GCA_022360105.1 Pseudomonadota bacterium | reverse complement strand
TGAACAAGGTCATATTTAACATGACACTGCACAGTCGGATGATCAGGAGTGATAAATCGCTCTTTGCTTGATTTGGTGGAATTGATAGCAAGAAATTACGCTGCTTACATCATCAATTTGCTTTTTCTCAAATAATAGAAAAAAATTTTGGTCATAGCAATTACGATTATCATTCAAAATATTGATAGATTGAGTGGCACAAGAGTGAAGCAAATAGGATCTTCCCGCAATAAACTATCCGGTCAATGCCGGATGATAGGTGATTTAAAAAATTGTTGCAGGTACTTCAAAATTCATGAAAGACTAGATCATGCAGGCTTCTTACAACATATTTGATTTTTGAACCGCATGGACTGGAAGACTTTGTGCTCACAGTTTTTATTAACTGCAATATTGCAAATCTTCAGATACTAACCCAACAACAGACAGCTGAATATGGAAATAACCGAACTACAAAAGAACTTAAGAGACCTGATCGACTCTGTTCCTGATGCCAAAGAAGATGTACTGCAAAAGCTCGTGTTTGAACTTAAATCATTTCTGCAATATATAGAGCAGGTTGATAAAAGTGCAGCTGATGAGGTTTTAAAATCTTTGGAGTCGACAAGCGACAATATGCTGTTTCAGGAAGTAGGAAAACTGCTTAGACGATTCCATGATCAACTGGTGTTGATTAGAGAAGGAATACCTGAAGATTTGGGGAGAATTGCCAGTCAGGAAGTGGTTGAAATGTCGGAGCGGTTGCAAATGATCGTCTCAATGACTGACAAAGCCGCTAACAAGACCATGGATTTGACCGAAGGTATCATGGATACCATTGGCAACCAGGGGCAAACACTGGATCAGATCAGTGATTCCTTAAATTCTGTCCTTGCTAACGGCTCACTTGATCCCGAATTAGCAAAAACAATCGAATCTGCACTGAATCAAGTCAAAGAAATTACAGGCGATAATACTGATACCCAAAACAAACTGACAGAAATTCTGATCGCTCAAGATTACCAGGATTTGACCGGGCAGGTTATATTCAAAGTGATTAACTTACTGAAATCATTGGAATCAGATCTTGCCCAGTTAATCGATCGATTCGGTCAGGTGCTTATTGAAGCTGAACAAGTTAATGAGACCAATCTGAAAGGTCCGCTAGATGAAGAAGACAAGGAAAAAAGCTCACAAGGAGACGTGGACGCGTTACTCACAAAATTTGGATTTTGAAAAATTAGATATTACAATGCATTAAAGGTAGTGGAAAAACAATAAAAGTCATTTCTCTTTTTTAGCCAATCAGATACAATGCCAACAACTCTGGTGCAAAAATACGACCCGGTTGGAAAGTCAAGATTCTCACTACCTTTTTTGGCATTAATATGAAACCTAGGTTTTTTCAAATTATCCTGTCCTTTCTCTTAGTTGGCTTATTATCCTGTGAATCCGGTAATGATTATATTGAGACGGTTGTAGAAGATGGTTCACCGGGCAGCATTGTTCATACAGATTGGGATCACAAAAAAGCGCAACAGCAATCCAGAAAGAGATCCCCCAAAGCCGATCAATCCACCGCAAAATCCGTTACATCCAAAACTAAGAAACAAATTTCACCTGCAAATAAAGACACCTTTCAACTGCAACTCGGTGCATTCGTGAATGAAGGAAATGCAAATAAACTGATAAAACGCATTGAGAAAAAAGGGTATCAGCCTTATATCGAAGATTCCGAGTTTAAAGGCAAAAAGTGGCATTTTGTAAAGATCGGTCCGTACCGGCGGCAAAAAGACGCTGTTTTAACCGCGCAAAAACTCACACCCTACCTTAAGTCTGACATTATCATTTTAAAAAACAAGGCACTTTTAGAGAGGATAAAAGCTCCTGTCGTTATTGAAAAAAAGCCCGTCTTGTCTGCCGGCACATCAAAGGAAAAACCAAACACTTCAAATGCTGTTGTTAAAAAAGAAAAGACGCAAAAAGCCGCTAAGACAGCATCCAGGAAAACCGATAAAAAGCCTGTGATATCAAAACCGGCGAAAAAGACAGGAACCCAAGTGACTTCGCAGTCTGCCTTAGAGGAACCTGTCCTCAAAAAGATACCAAAGGTATTTAAATCAAAAGCAAATCCAACAGCTAACAAAGCAACCAGCCCATATTCTTTTCAAATTGGAGGATTGTACACACAGGAAAACGCAAAAAAACAACTCAAGAGATTTCGATCGAAAGGTTATATGCCTTATTTGGAAATCGTGAAAGACGAAATAACCAACGAGAAGTGGTATTCGGTCAGAATCGGCAGGTTTGAGAACTTACAGGACGCAGTTGATGAAGCCGGTATTTTCTCCATCAAGGAACAAATGCCGGCCGCTGCTCGACCATTGAATTATTGAACCACCTATTATCGCCTTATTGTTTCAAACAAAAAATGCTTCTAAAAATCGGTGAAAATCAGCTGTGCTTGCTTATCACATTTCGACATTTCCGGTTTAATTTGTTACTAAGTTGGTGTATATCTGGACAATCACACAAGAAAAAACGAATGGAGCCCTGATTACATTTGATTTACCAACGCTGTAATTTTCTTTAAATTTCATATAGTTACAGCCATTCTTTTATCACTCTGTAATTATTAGGTTATCTACAGTTCAAAAAGGGTGTTGTATAATTCGACCCATCCTGATAACAAATCGAAGAGCATTAGAGAAATAAAGGCAATAGAACATTTTATAACCCCCTTTTTTATAACGGATTGACTAAAAAAATGCAGGAAGAATCTTACGACGAGAAAAGAATCATTGTTGGATTAGATATCGGGACCACCAAGAACTGTGTTGTTGCGGCAGAAGTCAATGAAGATGGAGATTTTCGAGTAATAGGAGTAGGTAATTCGCAATCTGAAGGACTGAACAGGGGAGTGGTTACCAACATTAGATCCGCAGTAAAGTCAATTCGTAAAGCTGTTGAAGAGTGTGAATTAAAAAGCGGTATTGAAATTGAGAATGTTTATGCCGGAATCGCCGGTCACCACATTCTGGGTTTAAACAAAGAGGGAGTTGTTGCTGTTACCGGAGATACCATTACAGAGTCAGACATTCAACGTGTTGTGGAAGCAGCGCGTGCAACAAACTCACCTGATAAGGAAATCATCCACACCTTGACACAAGAATACATCGTTGATGGACAGGATGGTGTCATTGATCCCATCGGCATGGCAGGCAAGCGCCTGGAAGCTCGTGTGCATTTGATTCTGGGAGCAGTCAGCTCAGCAGCCAACATTGTTCAATGTTGCAATGATGCCGATCTCAACGTGTTGAACATTGTCCTTGAGCCGTTTGCATCAAGCCTCGCTGTTCTTGATGAACAAGAAAAAGAGTTGGGCGTGATTTTGCTTGATATCGGAGGTGGAACTTCTGATATGGTTATATACAAAAACGGATCAATTGTTCATACTAGTGTACTTCCTTTGGGCGGCAACCAGGTCACCAATGATATTGCCATTGGGCTGAGAACCACTAAATCAGAAGCCTTGAGAATAAAACACGACTATGGAATCGCCTTGGTTGACAGGGTCAATGAAGGTGAAACCATTCATCTTAAGGGTCTAGCCGGAAGGGAAGAAAGAATAATAGATAAACGCTTGTTGGCAGAAGTGATAGATGCCAGATTCAGAGAAATTTTTGAGCTTATTCAAAATGAAATCAAAAGCTCAGGATTTGGTCCGGGGTGCGCGGCCGGTATTGTTTTAACCGGGGGCTCGGCAAATATGAAAAATCTGGCTGAATTGGCGGAAGATGTTCTAAAAATGCCGGTTCGTGTAGGGTCACCATCAAATATTGAAGGTCTTTCGGATCTGGTCGAAGCCCCAGAATGTTCCACTGTTGTGGGACTGATTCAATACGGAGCGAAGACAGGGCAGGAAGAATCAACTATTCTGCAAAGCAACAATAGTGATAGTCTGTTAAAGAGTATCTCACAAGCCTTCAAGAAAATGGTAAAAGGCTTTTTCGATCTATTTTAACCAAGCGGGTAAAATCGGTATTGAAGAAGCAAAATATCGTAATATTACTAAAAATTATGTAGGAAGTTCAGATGGTAATCGATGTAGATAATTTTAAATCTCAACCAATTCCAACCGGATTACCAACAATCAAAGTCGTAGGTGTAGGTGGTGGTGGCGGAAATGTCGTCAATCGCATGATACAAGATGGGATTAAAGGCGTTCATTATATCGCAGCCAACACCGATGTCATGGTATTAAACTCTTCAAGGGCTGATACGACTTTACCGCTGGGCACTCAAATTACCAAAGGTTTGGGTGCAGGCATGAAGCCGGAAATTGGAAGAATGGCGGCTGAGGAGGACATCGAAGCCATTAAAGACGTGTTGGAAGACGCAGATATGATGTTTATTGCTGCCGGAATGGGAGGTGGGACCGGAACCGGTGCCGCACCAATCGTTGCAGAAATCGCCAAGGAGAACAAAATACTCACTGTTGGCGTTGTCACCACCCCATTCAGATTTGAAGGCAGCAAAAGAGCCCGTATCGGTGAACTTGGGATCGAAGAGCTTAAAAAGCATGTCGATACCTTGATGGTTATTCCAAACGATAAATTGCTCGAAATTGCTTCATCAAAAACAACCATGAACGAGGCGTTCTCTATTGCCGATGACGTTTTAAAACAAGCAATTAGTGGCATCACAAACCTGATTAACCTGGAAGGAGTTATTAACTTAGATTTTGCCGACCTGAAGACAGTCATGTTAAACAAGGGTCGTGCGATTATGGGTACCGGAATTGGTACCGGCGAAAACCGCGGATTAGAAGCAGCCAAAAAAGCGATTTCAAGTCCATTGCTCAGTGATAAACCAATCAGCGGAGCAACAGGGGTCATCATTAATATTGTGGCAGACGAACAGTTTTCTTTGCTTGATGCAGAAGCAGCAGCAGACTTCATCCAAAGTACTGCCGACCAAGATGCAGACGTAATTTTTGGATTGGTCACTGATCCGAGCAAGGAAAATGAAGTTGTCATTACCGTTATAGCGACCGGCTTTGAGAACCCCATGGATGAAAGTGCAGTCAGATCTCCAGACAGAAAACCTTTACGTGTCGTCGACAGTTTAAGAAACACTGTTCCTGAAAAAGCTACAGAACAAGTTGACGGCAGCTCAGAAGACACCTTCGAACCACCGCAATTGGAAGATACTGAAAAAAAGGAAAAAGAAATTCTGGAACTGGATCCTGACCAAGTTGGCTTACAAAAAGTCGAACAGACACTACATTACCCTGATCAGCCTGAAGAATCCCCAGAAAGTGGAAACAAATCGTCTGACCAGATGGATCCCCAGGATTACGATATTCCTTCATTTATGAGGAAAAAACGTTTCAAGGGTTAATGAGATTCTGCGATTTATTCAAATCTGAATTACGCCCCATCCAATTCCCGCTACCAGTTTAAACTCGTCCGGAAACAGAGCTGGCATCCAATTGATATAACATTTCAATTAATCCAGCGGGCTTACCTCTGCATAAATTAAATTTTAGCGGATATAGCTGTATTTTTATAAACATCGTGGTTTTATAACAACATATGAGAAAAAAAATATCGTATTATTTGATTTATGGTTTTGCATCTGCCTTGATTATCTGGTCTTTACAAGAGCTGTTTCTGTATCTGTTCAACGACCTTCCCGTTTCCGAAAGCTTAACCGGAGCATTATATGGTGCACTCTGCGGAGGATTGTACGGCGGATTGATTGCCGGCATGGAAGGTTTTTTTTCAGGAAGTAAATTTCTATTGAAAAAAGGACTCCGGCTGGGAGTCATTTTTGGTACCATCGGTGGACTTGTTAGCTTTTACATTGTCGATCAGATTGTACGCTTTGCAGCTCTAACGGATCTAAATCCGATGGTTCCTTTAGTCGTTTATTCGTTAAGATGGCTCACAATCGCACTGTGTATCGGATTTGCCATTGGTATTCGAGACAGAAATCACCTCACCCTGGTGCGAACCATAATTAGTGGATTGTTGTCGGGAATAACCGGCGGACTGATTATTTCGTTTTCCATCCAATATATCGAATCAATTCTCTTGGCACGAGGAATCGGCTTGATTGTTTTTGGAATGCTTTTGGCTGGTTCGGTGTATCATTTTTCATTTTATGGTCGTAAATCCTGGCTCAAAGTACTCAACGGCAAACTGGAAGGCATGGAAATTGAGCTGACTAAGGAAATTCACTATTTCGGTACTCAAGATAATGATGATATCAACCTTCAGGACTATCAGGAAGTTCAGCAGGCACATGCCAAGCTGATCCGATATTTCGACAATTACTCCTTAGTAGACAACGATCCTTTTTGCCAGACCTTTGTTAATTTTAGAGGGATCAAAGAGCAATTCCTGAAAAACGGCGACATATTAAAAATTGGCACGGCCCTGTTTCAATATTGTACCGTAGAATAGCCGAGCCCAACCAGTTAAGACTATTAGCTTATAACTATTCACAAATAGCAATAAAAATGAAGAACTTATCACTATTATCAATTGCCATTCTGTTGGCTACAAAAGGCATACAAGCGGCTGAAAGAGATATTCTGATTACGCCGGATAATCCGCTAACTCTTTATGTTATTTTACCTGTGTTTTTTGCAGGTTTGTTGCTGATGTTTGGCACTAAGTTAAGATTCAACCGTAAACCTGCAAAACAACTCGGTTTCATTTCCATTACACCCAGGCGACCTCAAAAGTTTTTTCCTTTGACTGAAGAGGTGAATAACATGGTGCCGGTTGTCGATGAATTGGCTGATGACCAAACCAATGTCTATAGTAATTTAAATAAAATTACACTTACCAGAAAGCCTTCGGGAGTGTTTCTGGAAGATAAAAATTACAAAATTTCTATCTTGATTAACAGACGCAGGTCCAGGCGCAGCATGTTGAATGATGGAGATATCCTGGACATGGGTGAGCTGACCATTATGTTCCAAACGCCGGAAAGCAGACCTGCCAAACGTGATTTTCAATCTCATTCATCCGGTCATGCCATTCCTCGTGCTCGCAGGACCAACAGTCGGATAATCAAAAATAGCCCTAGCCTGGTTCCGGCTGATCAAAGACAAAAAACTTACTATTTGACGAAAAACATCACCTTGATTGGCAGATCTGAAATGAATGATCTGATTCCCAAATCCAAGGCTGTTTCGCCCATGCATGCCAGAATTGAAAAAGTGGCAGGAAAATATAAACTCGTGGATTTGACCAGTTCCCAGGGTACTTTTGTAAACGGCCGTAGAATCGATAGTCGCTTTTTGAACGACGGTGATGAAATATCATTTGAATCGATCAAATATGGTTTCTCCATTTCCGGAAAATCCAGATAGATTTTGCAGTTAAAGCCATGAGTGCCCATTCATCGACATTTCCAATACCAAAAGGATTTCGCTGTTCCGGAATAACAAGTGGAATCAAGGAAGACAAATCCAAAAAAGATTTGGGTCTGATAGTAACAGACAGGGATGCATTGCTAGGTGCTGTTTACACTCAAAATAAGTTTCCTTCAGCTCATGTCGAATATTGCAAAAAGTTAACTCCCTGCAACCAATTCAGGGCTCTCGTTGTAAATTCCGGAAACGCCAATGCGGCAACGGGAATTCAGGGAATTAATGACAATGACCATCTGGCTGAATCCCTGGCTCAGAAACTATCAATCAAAAAAGGGCAGGTGTTTACCTCTTCAACAGGTATCATTGGCGTTCCCTTTCCGATATCCGTGATCAAAGACTCTCTTGATAAGTTAATCAGTGAATTGTCTGACGATTGCGCCGATATTTCTGAAGCGATTATGACAACCGATTTAACACCCAAACTAGCTTCGCAATCAATCGAAATCGCTAACCAATCTTATACTATTACCGGATTTGCAAAAGGTTCGGGGATGATCTATCCAAACATGGCCACAATGCTGGCTTATGTGTTGACAGATGCGCCTATTCCGTATTCTGATATCCAACCGCTAACCAGAAGGATAGGCAATAGAAGTTTCAATTGCATAAGTGTGGACGGAGACACATCCACCAATGATTCTTTTTATATTATCAGTTCCGCATCTGAAGAATCGATGGATCATAGCCAACTCCCAATAATCGAAAAAGCTATTGAAGACGTTGCCATATCCCTGGCAAAACAGATAGCAGCAGACGGAGAAGGTGCAAACCATCTCATTGAAACAACCATCCGAGGCGGAACCTCGGATGAAGTCTGTCGCTCCGTGCTTCATGCTATCCTGAACTCCAACCTGGTCAAAACAGCCATCCATGGCAAAGATCCTAACTGGGGACGACTGCTTATGGCCGCCGGTAACGGACTGAAAGGGTACGACATACCGGTAAATTCACCGCTTTCCATATCCATTCAAGGGATTCCGGTTCTCATCAAAGGAGAACCTTCACACTTTGATGAGCAGGCTTTGACAACGTTGATGGATAATCATCTGATTAAAATCGAGTTGGATCTGCATGCCGGAAGCTGTGATTTGACCGGATGGGGCTGTGATTTAAGTAACGAATACATCCACATTAATGCCGACTATACCACCTAAATCACTCAACGTCGCATTCCAAAAAACCTCATTGAATTCAAACTTAAACATTATTGCAGATGAGAAGATACTTCACGTAGTTCAAGCCTTCTCAACCATAGGAAACGTTGTTGTAAAAAGCGGAAATGATATTGCTTCACCTGACGTGGCAAAGGCTGATGTGTTGGTAACCAGAACAACAACAAAGGTATCTGAAAAGCTTCTGGAAAATTCTGCAGTTAAATTTGTAGCAACGGCAACAGCCGGAACAGATCACATCGACCTGGAATACTTAACTGCCAAAAACATCGGGTTTACATCTGCCCCTGGCTGCAATTCGGAAGCAGTTGGAGAATTTGTCGTTAACGCCCTGCTCAGGCTGGCTGCAAATAAAAAGATTGACCTATCCGGCAAGACGATCGGAATCATCGGTGCGGGAAACGCGGGCTCAGCTCTTAAAAGAAAAGCCTGTTGCTTGGGGCTCAAATGTTTGTTAAACGATCCTCCTTTATTCGACAAAACCAGGAGAAAGGATCTGATTCCCATAGATGACCTTGTAGCCAAATCAGACATCATTTCACTCCATGTCCCGTTAACCAAAAGCGGTCCTCATCCCACTTACCACTTAATTGATCGTAAAATTATTTCGGCAATGAAACCGAACTCCATTTTCATCAATACCAGCAGAGGTGGAATAATAAACGAATGCGTTTTGGTGAAGAACCGGGGCAAATTCAGCGGAATTATCCTTGATGTCTGGGAGGGTGAACCGCATATTGATCCCGAATCCCTTAAAATTGCTGATTTTGCAACACCTCATATAGCCGGGTACTCTTTGGATGGTAAGTTCAAAGCAACAGAAATCGTCTATCGGGAAACCTGCTCATATTTTGGACTTGCTCCTACCTGGAAATCCCCCAGACAATACAATTCAGAATCGCTAATAATCGACCTGGAAGACAAAAAGTGCTCCTTGGCGGAGGTTTTAAAGAGGACCTACGATATTTACGAAGACGATAAACGTCTGAGAGAGGTCTCGACTGTAGCTCATCCGATTAGTCACTTCAGATCGTTACGAGGCAGTTATCATTTTCGGCAGGAGTTTGCCAATTTTCAAATTAGCAACTATTCAGGTCTCACAAACGCCACCATTGATTCCCTGAAATGTCTTGGTTTTGTTTTATAGTAGTTCTATTTCTGAGCCGTTTCCATCTTGCTGTAGCTTCGAAAGCAGATTACATTGAGTCGCGTTAAAAATGAGCTTGTTTCAGGGTAACCGGCCTTTGTGACGACTCTGGCTATCATCTTTTCCCGGAATAATAAAAAAAAACGAAAGGTTCGACAGGTTCTTCGTCTGAGGCAGCTGTTTAGCAAATAATACACTGGAATTTACACTATGTAACTGTTATCGTAACCTCGAAATACAGGTGTTCAGATTTTTTGTCCAATTAAGAGTCTTCTGGGAATTACTAATGCATTACTTTTATCCTGAATAAAGAACCATCAAAACAAGTCGTTCCTATTTGGTTTTAGTTCAATGTTTTAGTCAGTTAACTTTCAATCTCCAATTACCAAAATGGCAAACAACAAAGATATCCGACAGAGTAGCGATCTTAAAAGTATTGGTTTGATATTAAAAAAGAAAAGAGAAGAACTATCCTATACTCTGGAACACGTCTCAGAGATCACACGTATAACACTGACCTGCCTTCGAAATATTGAAGAAGGAAACATGAAAGCCCTACCGGGTTTAGTCTTTGTCCGTGGTTTCATTAGAAATTATTCGAAGCTACTGGGCCTGGAAAGTGATTGGATGATTGAAGCATTGAATCAAACCTATGCATCGGGCACGGACGCTCCTCCAGTGCGTGAGCCCTCCTATAATCAGGATGAAACTTCCTCCGAGCCCAAAAACAATGTGTTCCTTTATTCTTTTGGTGTCGCAACTGTCCTCGCGGTTATTCTTGTGGTTTTTGTAGTGTATAAAAGACCGTCCAACCAATTGAGTTTGAACAGCGAATCGGTAGAAACGGTTCAGGCAGTCGCGCCCCAAGAGGAGATTACCGAAACAGTCGTCAATGCAGCAGAAACCGGAGAAGGTGGTATCCAAACTGCGGAAGCAGCTCAAGTAGCTGCACCGATCATAAGCCCCTTGACACTTACTCTCGTTGCCCAGGAGGACGAATGGATTCGACTGGCCATCGATGAACAGGATCCCTTTGAACTCAAACTAAAAAAGGGGGAAAAATATGAATGGCCTGCGGAAGAGGAATATGCACTGATTCTCACCACCGGCAAAACAGCAACGATTCACCTCAATGGTGAGGAAATTGTAGAACGTGAATCTTTTTTGGATCAGCTGTTTGAAGTCAAGCTTAATAAATTCACTTTAAAGCAAATCAACAACAGATAAACAAAAAAGCGACTATAAATGAAAGCACTCGTACTGGCAGCCGGTCGAAGCAAAAAACTTTCACCTTTTTCAGATACCAGACCAAAATCGATGATTACAATTTCGGGACAGCCGATTTTGGAAACTATTCTGACGCAATTAAAAGAAACCGGCATTGATGAAGTGTGGATTGTCGTCAATCACCACATGTCCATCATCCAGGAGCATTTTAAATACGGTAAATCCCTTGGACTGAAAATCGACTACATACACCAGACAGAAGAAAAAGGTATTGGTCACGCTGTTTCTCTTTGTGAATCTGTGATTGGCAATGACGATCATTTTTTGCTGATCTATGGTGATGCACTCATGGTAGGCAACCCATTCAAAGCTTTGATTTCCCGGTTTTCCCCGTCTTCTTCAAAATCTCTTGCCACAGTCAGTCACCCATTGTCAGACGGAGCCTATGGTAACATCTATCTGGGACATGACATGACCATATCCAAGTTTGTGGAAAAGCCTGAAAGTAAAAGACTATCCAATTACATATTTGGCGGGAGTTTTATTTTACATAATAGTTGCTTTGATTTTTTAAAAGCCAATGAGCTGAGCATGGTATCTTACTACAGTTCACTCATCGCAAATAAGCAACTGGAAGCATCGATCTGGGAAGATTCCTGGATCGATATCAGCCGACCATGGCACATTTTGGCAGCGAATCAAATGATGATGAAACCATGGGAAACTTCTATTGTACCAAGTACGGTTCATCTGGATGCCAATGTAAACATTAAGGGAATAGTGCAATTTGGTGAAAATGTCCATGTGAGTTCGGGTACAACCATTGTTGGACCGTGTTATATTGGTGACAATGTCTACATAGGCAACAGTGCATTGATCAGAAAGAACTCATCCATCGGCCCCAATTGTAAAATAGGCTATGGAACCGAAATAAAGAATGCTGTTTTGTTCGGAAACTCCACTGTTGGCAGGCTTTCGTTCATAGGCGACAGCGTTTTGGGAGAGAATGTGCAGCTTGGTTCGAATACAGTTACCGTGAATTACAACACACTGGGTGACCCCATTTT
>JAKSDL010000003.1 GCA_022360105.1 Pseudomonadota bacterium | reverse complement strand
TGAATTTACTGATGTTTCTACATCACACGCCTGCGAGTTAATGATCTACTACAATTCAGGACTTTTTTTAAACGCAGGGATTGGTAATGATCGACTTGGTATGTTTTCTATTAGATTATTTGATAAAGGCAAATGGAATGTTTTAGCCTCTTCTGGTGATGGAGCTAACATTAAACCAAAGACAAAATATGAAACTGAGATTTCAGTTACAGGTTCGCGAATTGTTTTGTCTGTCAATGGTGTAAATGCTTGTTGGGCAGACCTTCCCATTTCTTTACCGGTTGCCCAAGCAGGTGTTTGGTGTATCGGAAAATCAGATATAAAAATCACTGACTTTACAATAAAAACAGATTCCTTCAAAGTATTTGTTATAATGCAATACACCTCCCCTTATAATGAACTTCATGAAGAAGTAATCACAAGCATATGTGATGAATTTCAATTAAGAGTCGAAAGAGCTGACGATTCATATGGACCGGGAATTATCTGTAACCACCGGTTAAGTATAAAGCCAAAAGCAACGGACCAAAACGATACCATCTTCAACGGCTAAATCAGAGCCATCCTTCTTTTCAATTTCCGCAGAAAAGCGAATACTAATTTTAACCTACCCTGCACATTCCCCCTGAGTTGCATTCTCCTTTCATTTCCTTTCGGTTTTTCAGCAGATTTGATTAACCGGAAGTTGGAAGAAAGGAAGCGTTCTCATGAGGCAACCCATCTGTGTGTCCTGCAAAAAACCCTACATCAGGAATCCCCGCCAGAAAAAACAACAGTATTGCAGTGACCCTGCCTGCCAGAAAGCCAGGAAGGCAAAATGGCAACGAGAGCAGATGAAATCCAATCCCACATACAAAAAAGATCAGATGCAGGCCAAGCAGGATTGGTTTGATCAGCGTCCGGACTTTTGGAGAAGATATCGCAGAAAGAACCATCAGAAAACTCTTCGAAACGTGCTTCTGCAACGCAAACGGAACCAGCAATACCGATTGAAACGGTTGGAAAAGAAACCTGCTGAAAAAGTGATTGCAAAGATGGACGTGTTGGATGCCAACAACCATGGGGTTTTGAGGGAATACTGGGTGGTTCCGGCAATTGCAAAGATGGACGTGTTAAGGGGGTATCTTACTGTATCAAAAGGAAAACACAGTCATTTTTTGTGATTGCAAAGATGGACGGGATGGAAATTGGGATTCAGGTTTGTGTAAGATGTTTTTCATTTATTCAATGAGAGGATGACCGATGATTAACAGACAGATTGTGTTTGATATTCACAAAATGAAAGAGGAGGGATACTCAAACCGCGCCATTGCCAGACAGTTGGGAATCGGCCGCAATACGGTGGCTGACTATCTCAACGATCCTGATAAGTGTTTCTCGCCCAGAACCAAAGCCCCTTCCAAGCTTGATCCGTATAAAGAGGAGATCAAACGGTATCTGAAAAAAGATGCCGCCGTCAGTGCCGTTGTCATTTTACGGAAAATAAAGGAACTGGGTTACCAGGGACGGATCACCATTTTAAGAGACTACCTCAAACAGATCCGCGGGCAAGTCAAACAAAAGACGCCCTATATCCGGTTCGAATCCAAACCGGGAGAACAGATCCAGGTGGACTGGGGGCACTTTGGGGTGATCCCTTACGGAGCATTCAATCGAAAGATCTATGCCCTGGTGGTGGTTGAATCCTATTCCAGAAAGATGTATGTGGAGTTTACCCATTCCCAGAATCAGCAGACTCTGCATGGTTGCTTGTTCAATGCGTTCCATTTTTTCGGCGGGACACCTAAAACCGTTGTGGTGGATAACATGATGACCGCAGTGATTGACCGGGAAGCAAGACTAATTCGCTTCAACGATGCGTTTTTAGACTTTTTAAGACCCTTTCATGTGACCCCAAAAGCCTGTAATCCCGGGGCTCCTTATGAAAAGGGCAAAGTGGAGCGAGCCATTCGTTTTTTAAGGCAAAACTTTATTCCCCTGTGTGAGTTTGTCGATCTGAAAGATGTTCAAAACAAGGTCAGGAAATGGCTGAACACAGATGCCAATCTCAGGGTGCATCAAACCACCGGTGAATCCCCGGAAGAACGGTTTAAAACGGTACCACTTAGAGCCCTTCCCGATCTGATATCCGAGCCTTTTGAATGCCATGGCGTCACGGTGCATAAGGATTTTGCCGTTAAATTCGATACCAACTCCTATACCACCCCGCCCTGGACCATCGGAAAAAAGCTGACACTAAAAGCCAATCAGTACCGGGTAGAGATTTATCACAAGAACCGGCTGATTGTTTCTTATCCCCGATGCTGGATGAGAAAACAGCGGATTGAAACCGAAGCTCACCTGGAGCAGGTCAGAAAGCTTCAACGCAAAAACTGGGAAACAAAAGAGATATCCGCTTTTGCATCACTGGGAGAGGAGTTTCGGGAATACCTGGAGATGCTGCCCGAATCCAATCTGCCTTTGAAAAAACAGGTCATCACCTTGCTGAACCTCAAGGATCAATACGGGGTCAAATCCCTTTCCTGGGCTGTTTTAAAAGCACTTAAGCATCGGGCCTATGGAGCAGACTATATCGAAAACATCCTGTATCAGGAGATGATTCCTATCAGCCAACATCCACCGGTTAAACTGAAAAACGAGGCATTGAACCGCATCAGGCTGACAGAGCCGACCTTAACCGATTATGATGCCATTGCACTAAAAAGGAGGGGACAACGACATGACTGAAGAGATTATCGATAAATGCAACGAGCTAAAGCTGAAAAGTTTTGCCACCCATATGGACGAAGCCCTGACGTATGCTCAGGAGAAGAACTGGTCTTATAAAAAACTGTTGCTACACCTGATGGCTTTGGAGATTGAGCGGCGCAAACAGAGCCGGATTGATCTCAGATACCGACAATCCAAACTCAACGAACAGATTACCATCGACCAGTTTGACTTCGGCTATCACAAATCAAGAAATAGCCAAAAGAACACCATTTTAAACCTGACCAACCCTGAGTTTATCAGCCAGAAGAAAGATGTGATCCTGATCGGTCATCCAGGTGTGGGAAAGACCTACCTGGCCAAGTGTATCGGTTATACAGCCACACAGGCAGGTATCAAGGTCCTTTTTACCACAGCCATGGACATGATCAATCAACTGATTGCCGCAGAAGCGGGTCATTCCCTGGTGAAAAAACTCAGTTTTTATCAATCACCGGCACTCTTAATCATCGACGAGATCGGGTATCTTCCGCTAGGTCCCCACGGGTCCAACCTTTTTTTCCAGGTGATCAGTTCACGGCATCAGGTCAAATCAACCTTGATTACCACTAACTTGCCGTTTTCAGACTGGGGAAAGATCTTCGACAGCACCACCGCGGCGACAGCGATTGCTGACCGACTGGTCCATCATTCTGAGATTCTGGTTTTAGAGGGAACAAGCTATCGGAAAAAGGAAAAGAAAAGCTAAATAAACCGTTAAAACCGGTGCCATTGAGAGATAAAATCTGCGGTTTTATTCCAAAACCGATGTGCACCAGTGCGTCTGCAGATAGGAGTGGCCCCAATTAAACCGTTGAAAATGGCTTCATTCTGGACCGCTGGTGACAAATTATCATCGCAGATATCGTTAAACAAATCCGAGAATCTCAAATTGTAATTGCCGAAGTAAGCCCTGTAAATGCAAATGTGTACTATGAGGTTGGATATGCACATGCTCTAAACAAACCAACAATATTAATTGCTGACAAAGAGACTAAACTTCCCTTTGATGTCAATCCATTTCGTACACTATTCTATGAAAACAGTATTGTAGGTAAGAAGAGAATTGAAGAGGGCTTAAGAAAGC
>JAKSDL010000689.1 GCA_022360105.1 Pseudomonadota bacterium | reverse complement strand
GCTCGAATTTTTTGCAGAAGGTCCAAACGCCGATGAATTTAGTAAACCACTGTCAGATACTGAAAAACTGATTGTTCCATCAATCAGCATATTCGAGGTTTTCAAAGTCGTATTACGGGAAAGGGATGAGGACGCAGCATTAATGGCTGTATCACTTATGAGACAGGGCAAAGTTATTGATCTCAGCTTTGAACTTTCAACACAAGCCGCAAAAACCAGTTACGATTTCAAAATCCCAATAACAGACAGTATAATTCTAACAACGGCAACTCTACACGAAGCAATAGTATGGACTCAAGATGCTGATTTAAAAAATTTCAATAACGTAAAATACTTCCAAAAGATAAAATCATAAGTTTCGAACAAGCACAGTCACCCGACCGCATATCGTAGCCCTGCAATCCTGTCCCCCCGACTCACCTTAACTGATGCAATCACCCAGGATGTCCAAAAAGCGGCTAATCAGTCTTTCTCCGTATTCTTTACCTTCCTCTTCGTTAAAATGAAAGCTCAAGCCTACGCCGTCCCTGGCAAACCAAAGGTACAAAATCTTGCTTTCCCAGGGGAGACTTTCGTAAAGCTCATGGTCCGTCAGCAGGTTAATTTGCCCTTTCTGAGAAGAATTTTCATTAAAGGGTATAAAGTTAAAAACCGGGGCAATGCTTTTTCTGGAATTGATAAATTCCTGACCAAAAAGCTGCTTCACCAGGTACTGTAAAGGAAGATAGTTTTCAAGAGCTTTCCGGTAGTCTTTGTTGAGATGCGCGATCACATCGGACATGGGTAAATCTGCGGCAGGACGCGGAATCAACAGCTCATCCACCATATAGCCCGTCAACGCCCTTTCCGCTTCGTTAATCCGGTTTAAAAAGCGAAATTTCACGAAACCCTCTCCCTCAAGCTCTCTCAATACTTTCGCGTAAATACCCAACAAAAAGATTCCCGGGGTGACGCCAAATTGTTTCGCTACTTTTTTGATACTCGTTTTATAGTCAAAGGCCAGGTAATCCGTCATGGTCAAGAACGGTTTCACTTGCTGCAGGTTTTGCCGGTTGATTTTCCGGCAAACCGGATGACTTTTCCACCAGTTTAATCGTTTTCCTGCCTCCGTACTCTTCAGGTACTCGGCTTGCGAAAGTGCAACATCAGTAAACTGGAATAACAGTTCCGGTTTTTGGAAGGAGTGGTTTTGGCAGATAGCCTGGTAAGCTTCCATCATCTCTTTTCGAACAACCTCCAGGGACCATCCGTCACAAACAAGTTGATGGCTAACAAATAAAAAAGCAGACATCCCGGTTTTTTCAGACTTTAAAACAATTAAATCCCAAAGCGGAGGCCGATCAACCTGATAACCCGGATGGTTTGTTTTAATTATCCGGTCGCGAATCAGACTGTTAAGATTCTCAGCTTCCGTATGGTAGATTTTGATTTGAATGTCCAAAGAATCAACAGGCAAGATATGCATCCAAAAATCTTCATGTTGCTTTTTAAACACTGACCTCAAGGAATCATGTCTTGACAGGACGAATGCAAAGGCCTGCTTTAATGCGTTTAAATTGATTTCCTGTTCAAACCATTCGATAAAATACACATTATTGGCAGAAGCATTGATGCGATCGTAGTATTGTAAAAATCGTTGTTGTTTGCAGGTTACGGGAGCTTTTGTTTCTCCTCTTTTTTCAATCGGTCCTTGCTTCACAGACTTTGTGGGTATCTCAAGATCCAAATCAGTGAAATGCTCGACTAAACTCGCAATGTTGGTAAATTCATGGGCAATATTGTTGGGGACAACCTGCCCAAGTTTTTCCTCAAGTGCTGCAGCCAAACTTAAATGATCCAAAGAATCCAGCCCCAACCGACTAAAACTGTCCGTGAGAGAGATCTCCTTTTCATTCTGATCCAGCAGGTTCGCCAGGGTTATCTGTAGCCAAGCGGTGAGCTCTTTTTTATTTTGATAGGGAAGATAGCTGAAATCGGTTTTTTGTTCCGAGCCTGAACACAAAAGCTCTGCGTAGGGAGCAACAGACCGGGTTCTGCGAAAGATTGGGTGTTTTAAAAAAGTTAAAACCTGCCCTTGGGGAGGCAACATCAAAGGCGCGTTTAAATGTGGAAATTTTACTTCTACCAGAGAGATTAGTTCCCTATATTCATCTTCAAAAACACGGATCATCTTTTGGAAAAATTTTTTAGACCACAAACTTCTTTCTTCAAATCGGATATCAAGCTGTTGGATGTATGCATAGTCTGTACGCACATGTTGAACCTCTTCCCGTCTGTGGCAGGCGTGAGCTTGCTTCCAGGTGGGTTGTACATCATCTTTCAATTCTCTCAGGTTTTCGCCAATCCAGACGGTATACTCCTCAAACATCAACACTCCCAACCACGCCGTATAGTGATATTCCTGCAGACTTTGATATTGCGTCGGGTCAAGAACCCAGTCCAGAAACTCTTTTCTTGGAATTCCTTTAATCCGGTTGAGGTCATCTGCAACGTCCGGTTTTATTTCTGCCAACAGACGAGAATATTTTTTAAACAGCTCAATGTGTTTCTTTTCTTCCGACTCCAGCATGAAAAGGCTTTCTGTTTCCGCCTTGACCTCTCTCAACACATTTCCCCAGAAAAGCACGGCCTCTTCAAGAATCACAAACTGCCGGCAGGTTAACAAAGCTAATGCCCATTCGAAATAATCAAGAGCGTCCT
>JAKSDL010000905.1 GCA_022360105.1 Pseudomonadota bacterium | reverse complement strand
CTTTGAAGCTGGATAGCCTGGGAATCACCATCGATTCTCTTACAGCTGAGCAGGAAGCCTATCTTGAATCCTGGGAGTTGGGTACCTGAAACATCATATTGCTGCTCTGAAATACTAAGCAGAATGCAGGGTGAATCCGTTTTCAGACTGTGTTGCAATAGAAAAATCTTCGATTTGTCTGAATTTAACTGCTCTGATGTCAAACTTGTCACTCCGGACTTGGTCCGAAGTCTATCCATTATTCCAGCATGTTACACGATGGATTCCGAGCCAATCCCGGAATGACACGGAATTAAAATCTGCGCATAATGACCAAAATTCTTATTGTGACACAGTCTGGAAGCGGGTCCACCGACTAGCCAACAGTTTTAACTTCTTCAACAAAATGATTGAATCGTTTTGTTTTCTTTCAGGAAACAAAACTAAGGGATGGGCAATTTGTCACGATCATGCAAGACTTGACTTTATCCTTGCAAAATTGTCTAACGATAGCTGAAGTCTTGTAGCGAATGTATTGCCTGATTTACGATCCTGACAATAACAATTACCTCGAATTTCAAAATCCTGTCTCCGTTTTTCAGACTAATGATGTTTCCCGGGTTAAAGAATGTCTGGAAAACGCTCTAAACTATTCAGGTCAACACATAGTCGGATTTATCTCGTATGAAGCTTCCCCAGCCTTTGATGATGCCTTTGTATCCCATTCTTTAACGGATACACCGCTCATCTGCTTTGGGGTATTTGATTCTTTCGATGCAATAAATCCAACTAATAATAAGCAAAAGTCTGAATTTGCCTCCTGGTCTCCCGGTGTAAACGAAAAGGAATACAAAAACTCCCTAGCTAAAATCAAGCATCACATTGCCGAAGGGGATACTTATCAGGTTAACTATACCTTTAAGCTCACTTCACATTTTTCAGGAGATCCCAGGCAGCTGTTCTTTAGTGTTCAGGAACATGTTCAGGCAGAGTATGCCGCCTATATTGAATTGGAGACGCAAACAATCCTGTCTTTTTCACCGGAGCTTTTCTTCACCCGGGACAAAGGGCTTCTAACTTCCAAACCCATGAAAGGGACTGCGCCAAGAGGATTGACCACAGCAGAGGATAAACGATTGGCCCGAGAATTGGCCGGATCGGGCAAGAACCAGGCGGAAAACATCATGATCGTCGATATGATCCGCAATGATATGGGAAAGGTGGCACAACCAGGTACCGTGCGAGTCAACAGTTTGTTTGATGTTCTCCGATATCCCTATGTGCTGCAAATGACATCGACGGTCGAATCTCAGGCAGATGCTCCACTGGCGCAAGTTTTTTACGCCCTGTTTCCTTGCGCATCGATTACAGGAGCTCCCAAATATCGAACGATGAAAATTATAAACGATTTGGAACCTACTCCCAGGGGTATTTACACCGGGACAATTGGCCACATCGATCCGGAAGGCAGAGCCCGGTTCAATGTGGCCATTCGAACCCTGGTGATGGATAAAAAAACAGGAATAGCGGAATACGGAGTTGGTAGTGGAATTGTTTGGGATTCGGAAGTCGAAAGTGAATACCGGGAATGTCTGGTGAAAGCTAACTTTCTAAAGCAGCAAGAACCGGATTTTCAGCTACTAGAGTCACTCCTGTGGACTGAAAAGGATGGATTTTTCCTGCTGAAAAACCACCTGGAGCGACTGGCAGATTCAGCTGATTATTTTGATTATGTTTGTCCCCTCAAGAAAATTAACGTTTCTCTGGCAGAATTTCAAAAATCGATTCCCTTATCAGCAGCAAAAATCAGACTGCTTTTGCAT
>JAKSDL010000022.1 GCA_022360105.1 Pseudomonadota bacterium | reverse complement strand
TAGAAGAGAAGAGATTTTTTGGTGACAAGCCGTGCATAAGCCCTCGGTGTCTGGTTATATAAATTACTTCTGATGTCAGGGAAAACTCTGATCGCAGAATCTTTATCCAAAAGTTTCCTGTAGAGTTCAAGTTGATGGAGCTCTTCCCAAGATCTTGCCTGACATAGCTCACGAATCAGTTTGTTTGAATCCACTGGTTTATCAAAGTAATAACGATGACGGCTAATAAATTCTTTCAGCTTTAAATAGGTTTTTGATTCCTTGTTCCAGTCAATTTTTGTTGAGTAAGGCAAATAATATGTCAGGTCTCCGTCTGTTTTCAAAGAAGAGCGCATTTTTTGATTTAGTTCTCTTTGAATGGCAGCTCGAAATGTAGACATTTCACCCGCCATGTTCTCAGCAACAAAAAACATCAAATCATTGCCATCGCCCAACATGTGGTTTTTATAATGGGGTTTAAGGTGGGTGTGAATGATCAGTTCAAGTGTGCGTCTTCGATTCAGTCTTGCCTTGGGCCTGCCACTTAATGCGTCAATCAGCCAGCTTCTGTTAACAATCCATTTTCCGTTGGTTTTTTGATATATCTCCGGGAAAGCTCTTCTGAGTTGTTTGAACGACTTTATTTTTTCCTGCAGATGATTGACATTGATCTGCCACAGGCCGAATGTCTGTGGTTCCTTTTCCAATCTTGAATTAAGTGATTCAAGATCAAAGAACCATTGTCCGACTTTTGCCATTTGCCGATATTCATTTCTAAGTTCATTAATAAAAGCAAATGTTTTCCTGCTCCAGAGATAAAAATCATATTCCC
This sequence comes from Pseudomonadota bacterium, assembly GCA_022360105.1. The sequence continues at coordinate 6,263 of JAKSDL010000022.1, read as the reverse complement.
TGGTCTTGCCATGATTAGTATCTGTTAGCTGGTGCAGCTCGTTTGATAATTTATCAAGTTCTTTTTGATGGGTTTCAGCCAGGAAAAAGCTGGATACCGAACCCGGAATCGATTGGCTAATCTTGGAGAGAATATTGTTGAATCGTCTCCTTAACAGTTTCTTTTTTTGCTCGTTCAGTTTAGGGTTCCACTGCATGGTTGATTCCTGGGCACTCAATGCCAGGATAATTCTTAAGCCTTTTGGTGATGGAAAGAATTCCGCAGCTTGCAAGGCATCAGGAAGATCTCTTGCGATGTTTTTTGGTATCAGTGGATTAGAAAAAATATCCCGATACAACGATTTGACCCCTAGAAATCGGGCGACAAACTGAAGCTTTTCCTGATCCGGATAGGTGCGCTCAATTCCGTATTCAGCACAAGTTTCATAAAACAGATGCCAGGTTTGTGGAGTCGCCTTTTTACCGAGTTTGCTCAGACTGATCAGCATACCAGGTATTATCTTCTGATGATCACCAAAACCGGGAGGCGGCATTTGTTCAAGAGATTTTTTGAGAGAAGAATGCTGCTTAACAAAGGAAACGAATTGATATGCAGGGCTCATAAAACCGGCGATCAGGTTCGCTTTCCAGCCATGTTTTTTATTGTTGAAACGTGTTTGACAATGCTGCCACATGGAGGCCTGACCGGGAGTCAGCAAAACATTCTGGTGTCTGATAAATGACAGAGAGAGGTGTTCCGATATTTCAGCCGGATGGAATGAAATGTTGACTAGTTCAGAAAGCTTCCTGCTTTGATGCCTTATAAAACTGATCCAAATTAGACTGATCTGCCGTGATAAGGACCGAGTCCCGGAAGTTTTATTAATCCTATCAACAAGCCCTTTCCAAGACAATCGTTGGTCATTGAGAACAATATGCCGAGTGGAAACATAGCAATGGGTGGTGAGATGGAGAAAGTCCAATAGATTCCTGTTGTTTTCCAGATCGACGAGTTCAGATCGATCTCTTTTTACAATCTTACTTACTTCAAATTCTATTGTTTTTAACACGTTAACAGGCGACGAAAGACCCGAAAGATAGGTGTGAAGTGACTGGCAGTTTTTTGCTTTGCGGCTGTCAAGGACAATACGACTGAGTGAAAGGCTCTCACTTTTTGTAGATTCAGGTGCCGTTGCCTGGGCCGAGACATTCTGTGATACTGCCATGCATAATAAAACTGCCAGGAAAAAACTGCGCAAGGCATAGACGCTTCGTTTAATCAATACCGTCCGCCCGCTTTTTCTTGATGATCCGACCATGTGTGAGTAGAGAATCGTTCCTAAGAGTAACCACAAAATATAAAGTATCTGGAAGATTTTGAGATTCATTATATGGATTTGTCAAATCATACAGGAAAATGGATTCGACAATCAGGTGAACAAAACGTTTATTATGATAATGATTTTTTCAGCTTAAAATTCAGAATTTGAAAGAAATAGCTTGACATAGTCAAGAAAAGGATACATATGTTCATTAATAAAGGAGTAAGTTTGTTTCTTTTATTTTCCCGCCTTTTTGATTAATTTAATGATAACTTAACCACCAGCTCACAAGCCAAAATGAAACTGACAAAGCGACAACAGGAAATTCTGGAATATATAGAGAACTATATTAAAGATAATCATTATCCTCCTAGTATCAGAGATATTGCTTCGCATTTTGATTTGGCATCAGCAGGAGGTGTGCACAAACACCTCAATAATCTGAAAAACAAAGGCTATATCACTTTTGAGAACAATATTTCACGTTCTATTCACATTCTCAAAAATGATTTCTCCGGGCAGGAGCAATCTTCTGCTACCAGCCAGGATAGCCGATTAATTGAATTACCCCTGATGGGAAAGGTCGCCGCGGGGCAACCGATACAACATTTTTTGGAAAATGAAACCATGGAGTTTCCGGAGTCAATGATTCGGAAACCAGAAAAATCCTATGTTTTGAAAGTCCAGGGAAATTCAATGGTGGAGGAATGTATCTGTGATGGTGATTTCGTTATTGTTGAGCACCGTAATTATGCAGATAACGGCGACATGGTAATTGCCATGGTGAATCATAAGGAAGCGACTGTTAAAAAGTACTATCACGAAGGTGAGAGAATTAGGCTTCAGCCTGCGAATTTCTCAATGGAACCTATCTATGTAGACCCACGGGAGATTTCCATTCATGGCGTTGTGGTAGGAGTCTTGAGGCAATATTAGAGGTATTCCCAGACCGGGTGTGTCGGTCTGGGAATTGAATTTCAGGTAAGACAGGGATTAATCCACGTTTTCGTAAATATGATCCCTGATTTCTTTCCAGGTTTCATAAAGCGGTTTCTTCGGGAATTCCTTCCAGTCCATTAAGGTCAGAATATACCCTTTCACTTTTCCCCTGGTGAGGTTTCTGTTTTCCCATTCCTGGTAAATTGATTCTTCTACGTTGGTTAATGCTTTACCATCCAGTTGTTTTCGGAACAGGAATTTTAGTGCGCTATCCGGGAATTTGTGGACAAAGTGCATTATTGCAGCATCTGAGATAGCTCCGGTTCCATACACCACGTCATCCTCTCCTTCAGTTATATCTTCAAAGTCAGCGCTGATTTCCTCTACCGTTTCGATAATTTCGGCAGGCGGTTCAGCGGGTGCTTCCGGCTTCTCTGCAGGTTGAATTAACGGAGGTTCTTCGGCTGGAACTGAAGGGGTCTCTCTCTCTTTAGAAGGTTCAATGACGGCAGATATCGCGCTGTCTTCCCTTTCGGCTCGCACAGGTTGTGGAACATCAGCAGGTTTTGCCTTTATTTTTATTTCCACTGAAGGCAGGGCAATCATTATCAAAATACTTGCTGCTGATACCAAAAAGGTAACCGAAAAGATAAACCCTCTTTTATTCTGGGTGTATTTGAAGTGATTTAAAACATACTTTACTGGCTGGTTGCCTCTTTGAATCAACACATAGTTTGAATTCATCTGATTCAAAAAAGTAAAACTACCTAGCGACAATGCGCCGATCAGCAATACCAATGCTATCATAAACACAGTCGCGGAGTTCATGCGTCTCATGATTTACCTCCTGACATCTTGGTTCGGATTTTCTTTGATACTTTATCGGCAAAATCGAACCGAAACTTTAGCCTGTTTTTTTGAAACCCAGCCAAATCGATTGATCCACGTTTAAGAGCAAGCTACCATGTTTGATCAAAATCGGCCATACATCTGGCAGGGTTTAAGGCAATGTCATTTAATTAAGAGGATTGAGATTACGTGTCCTGAGCGTTGCGAAGGATCTGTCTGAACCCTCAGGAGATTCTTTTTTCGAAGCTGCAGGTTTCTCTTCTTATGATCAGAATGACACCTATCCGGTCAACATTGCTTAACTAAATGAGGTTGGGGTTGAAGGCAGTCCCAATTTTTTAGATATAGTTTTTTCATGTTCTCCCGGTAGACCGAGTGAAATTTGCACCATGCATTGCTTAACTGAAGATCAATACAGTTTGAAAATTTGCTTTGCTCGCACGGGTGTTTCACATAAGAAGATCTCCAAACACCAAATTTCGATTTAATTTAAACAAATCAGGTGGTTATTTTATTGCCTAAATCTCCGAGAAAAGATAGTGATATACTGTCCCGTCTGATAAAACCTGTTTCTTGAAGATTTTTCCAATTACTGGTAGGTATGTTATAATGAAGAAAATTCAATCAAATAGGAATTGGCATCCGGTTTAATTGACGTTTGACAAAAGCAGGTTGAAATTCGATGCAAAATCTCATGTGTTTGTAGCATTCACCCCATATTTTCGGATGTTCCTTCATGACAAAGCAAGCTGACTAGTGAGTTAAAAGAGCACAATCATGGCAGAAAAAAAGGCTGGTAAAAAAAAGAAAAGCGGAAAAAAATCTGGGAAATTAAAATGGATATTTCTAATTCTTATTGTACTTATAGCAGCAATATTCGGAGTTTATTACTTTGGGCTGGATCAAAAAGTCGCCGGGTATTTACCAAATCCCGAAATTGTATCTAAACCAAAAGAATATTTTTCTAAATCTGTCGATTATGTTTCTGAACTGAAAACCAGCTTTCTAAGCGATGAAGAGGGAGATACCAAGTCGGGTGAACTATCACCCTCCATTATCGAGTTGGAAGGAGAAAACACGGGAACTGGAGGGCTTGATGTTGAACTGGATTATAGTTCCCGGGGGGGATATTACGTGAAAGTTGAAGACTGCATCAATATCACCTGTCAGCAGGAGGTTTCCAAATTCTTAAAACGAGAGCGTCTGCCATTTACTAAAAAAGAAAGCAAAAGGAAAACCCGTTATTACGAATTAATATCTTCAACCGTTTTCACAAGGGTTGCCGCTAAAGCCAAAATTGAAGCATTAAAACAGGAACCGGTAGTTAAAGGTGATCCCTTTATGGTTAAGGTAAAGAATCGCTACAAAATCTCGCTTGGACAATTTCCAAAAGAAGACACTGGCCTCAGAGTGAAAGCTGATTTAATGGACTTATATCCAAAACTGAAAATTGAATTTGAAATCAAGCCGAAAACAACTTATTACCGAGTAAATTCCTTCTATACCGGACCCTTCAATAAATCAAAAGCCAATTCGATTCATAAAAGGCTTAAGGAAAACCCGGAATATGAGTCATCAGTGATCACTCGTAAAATCTAATTTCCTTGTTTTGTTTCCTCATTTATATGTCAGAAAATGATCGAAAATTGTCTGTTTAAAATGTAACATTTTCGATTATTTTTCTCTCTTATCTCCCCTAAATCATTAGACACTTGTATAGCTTCTTTATCTACAGCTACTTACAGACTGGTTTAGGAAGTTCCTCCCTGAATTAAATTCCAAAATTTCGATTACTTTGGGTGATTTTGGCGTTTTTCTTTTCACTGTTCGCAACATTTTTTCCACAGTGTAAATTCCGGATGCTTTGTTCAAAGATATGAAATAAAAAGACATTTTAAAAAATCATTAATTTTACCTTTTAACCGTTCACTATGTTTTGCCAGTTAACGAAAAAAAAATCTCGAAAAAGGGTATTTGAAGGTGTAAAATAGATCAAAAATATCTGATCAAAATAAAAAGTGACTTATCCAATTTCCAGAAATAATTTTCCAAATGATTAACTTTGACATGATTTATTGAGCTGTCCATTTATGCGATCATAAAAACCGATTAAAACTCATCATTTTTGAGAAATCAATATCCGGGTTGCTGATGATGATCGAATAATGAAGACCGATTCAATAAAAAAGTTAATTCAGGATCTGTTAATTCTGGAAAACGGATGGTTAGTAAAGAGCAACGGCCGTTCTCAAGTTTATATTTCTTCCGGTGTTTCTAAGATAGATGCAGAATTTTCAAAATTGAATGTTTGAATGAATCAGGAGGCAATGCCATGTTCGAACAACTACATTCGCTGACTTCAAGCGTAGATTTTTCCATTGATGAGGGTTCATGCACAGGTTCTTTGAAAATTTCAGGGGCCCTAACTGAAAAGAAAACCAGAGAATTCAAGGCTACCGTCGAAAATTCAGCGAATGCCGTCGACTACTTCAAGTTAAATCTTGAAAATGTCACTGCTGTCGATGTTTCATGCATCGAAGCGTTGTACACTACTTGCGAATCACTTCATAGATCCAACAAACCAGTCCATCTTGAGGGAATCTGTCCAATTGCATTTACCAGCGCAGTTGAAGATGTTGGATATTCCTATCATAATTGGCTGTGTTTTGGTCAATAACAAAATTTGACCAGCGATATCCCATTTACTAACTCTTGCGGCTTGTTGCCGACAGCGGAAAGTGCCAATCTAACCGTTAACATATCGGAGAGCCCTGTTTGAAAAGGGCTTAGGCCTACCGGCTGGATTATTAACTGTTCAGCCAGATTAACCCGATGTTTGTATCCCTCGCTCTAAACAGCAGAATTGAGGAACTGCAGTCTTAAGTCATATTTAAAAAAAACTTGGAGGCAGGTGAACTTAAGAGTGTACTGCGGCTAATGCCGGTTTTGTAGCGACTAAGGCGGTAATTGTAGTGATGGTGGCAGATGTAACACACCAAATGCAGGTTGCACCGATGACAAAAGGTTCCAAAAAAGTTAAATAAACAAAAAAGCAAACCGCAATGACCGAACACGCCCAGGCTGATACAACAAAAAGTTTTTTTTGACTCCAAACATCAAATCTTGCCGCTAACCAAAATACTATGCAGGCAGCATATGCAAACATTCCCAAAAG
>JAKSDL010000180.1 GCA_022360105.1 Pseudomonadota bacterium | reverse complement strand
ATCTTATATTTTATATAAGACTAACGATCAATCATTTTCCTGTCAATGTTAAATGCGATTTTCGGTTATCAGTTGTCAGATATAACAGCTGTTAGCATTTAGCTAAAAAAGTGTGAACACTTTAATATTAAAAGATGGGCAGGTTTCGCCGGCCCAACCTACACCAATTACTCGAAAATGAAGCAGGGTGTAGAGGGGATCAAGCGGAGGGGATTCACCAATTTGCATTGTGATGCGAATCGTTTCCATTCCATATGAGATGTGAATTCGAAAGCGAAACTTTCCCAAAATAGAAAATCTTAGATCTAAAATCTGAAATCTAAAATTTATAGTTGCTCAAAAGACTTATATCTTATATAAGACATAAGTATAATAATCCAAGATTAATAAAATCCAAAAAAAGCGATGGAATCCAGCATGAACAATGAATCCAGACAGGTTCGTTTCCCCCAGCTGCTTTGCTACGGTTTGGGAGACTTGTACGGAGGTGGGTCATTTTTGATCATAGGTATGCTGTTTATGTTCTACCTGACTGAAGTTGTTGGATTATCCCCTCTTATCGCTAGTTTTGTATTTGCCATCGGCAAAGTCTGGGACGCCATTTCAGATCCCTTGATGGGGTATATTTCAGACAGAACGCGCACCAGGTTTGGCAGAAGACGAATCTTTTTTCTGATTGGGATTGCCCCGATTGCAATTACTTTCATCTTGATGTGGGTGCCTGTAGGGTTTTCTTCCCAATGGGCCTTATTTGCATATTACAGCCTGGCCTATATTTTCTTCAGTACGATTTTTACCATGGTGATGGTGCCTTATGCTGCGTTGAATGCGGAAATGTCTCACGACTACAAGGTGCGAACCCGCCTATCCGGGGCAAGAATTATCTTCTCCAATATTGCCACGTTACTTGGAGGAACTCTGGCCTCAAAAATCGCTTATCAATGGGTCGACAATCCGGCCACCGGTTTTCTGTTAATGTCTGTATTGTTCGCAGCCTTGTTTTCTCTGCCTTGGGTATTAGTTTTTTTTGGTACCTGGGAGTTGCCATTTGATGAGAAGAAGCAGGAAGTGGGCGGACCGCTTTCTATATTTTCTCATTTTGGGACTATTTTCAGAAATAAGTCGTTTCGAATTCATATTGCCATGTATGTCTGTGCCTATTCGGCAATAGATATTCTTATGGCTCTTTTTGCGTATTACATGACTTTTTATATCGGTAAACCTCAGGTTATTCCGATTGCTATGGGATCGATGATCCTCACACAAACCTTTGCCATAGCATTTTATGTCTTCTTATCCAATCGTCGGGGAAAGGCATTCTCTTATAAAGTAGGTTTAAGTATCTGGTTGTTTGGGTTGGCTTGTACTTATTTTTTGAACTCCCAGTCACCGGTATGGTTAATTGCTGTCATCTGTTCGCTGATAGGATTTGGGATGGCTGCAGGTGTGATGATCCCCTGGGCGATGTTGCCGACAATCATCGATGTGGATGAATTGATCACAGCCGAGCAACGATCAGGGATTTATTCCGGAGCGATGACCTTGACGCGGAAATTTGTTCAAGGCTTAATCGCCATGCCCACCATCGGATTTGTATTGGAGGCCATAGGATTCGTTTCCAAGCAGGAGTCTCATAGTGTTGAAGTGTTGGAGAAACTAAAGTCCTTTCTGTTTTTTGGACCGGGGGTGTTAATAGTGTTGGGATTTCTGGTGGCTTTTCTGTTCAAAGTAACCCCGGTCGTGCATGCGAAAATCGTTGAAGAAATTAGAAGATTGAAATCCGGTGGTGAAAGGAGCGCAGTGGACGGAGATGTAAAAAAAGTATGTGAAGAAGTGACAGGGATAGATTACGAGTATCTCTATATAAGCAGGCTAGCAGTGAAATGATGTACAAAGGTTTTTGGAGTGGTTGAACAAACGGTAGGGCGACCTTACATGACCGCCGACAGGTTATTGGATTAGCTGACGGGCAACGAATTGCCCATCCTGCAATTGATAAACAGGTATCATGCCTAATTGAAATATTAAGGAGTTTTAGTTTTTGTAGTTTGTATTAATTGAATTATTAACATCAAGGAGTAAAAAATGGGTGCTACACATTTTTTAGTACACGATAGTTCCGATTCAGTCGGGGTTGTAGTTGTGGAAGATGCAACTGCGGGTTCTGATTTGACCGGATGGGTCATGGACACAGATGAAACGATTGTGGTTAAGGCCAATCACGATATTCCCCTGGGGCATAAAATAGCCCTTTCAGATCTTGATAGCGGTGGAACCATTATCAAGTACGGCTACGATATCGGGAAAGTGGTTGCTGAAATCAAAAAAGGTGATCACGTGCATGTTCATAACGTTAAAACAAAGAGGTGGTAACAATGGCTGATAAAACTATCTGGGGATACAAAAGAGAAAACGGAAGAGTCGGTATAAGAAATCATGTGGCTATTCTTCCATTGGATGACCTTTCCAACGCGGCTTGCGAGGCTGTAGCAAACAATATCAAAGGTACCTTGGCTTTGCCACACGCTTATGGTCGATTGCAGTTCGGTGAAGATCTGGAACTTTTTTTCAGAACCATGATCGGAACAGGAAAAAATCCAAACGTTGCTGCTGTAGTTGTAATCGGAATTGAGCCGGGATGGACAAATCGCATCGTAGAAGGTATTAAGGAAACCGGAAAACCTGTTACCGGTTTTTCCATTGAGCAACATGGTGATATCGACACCATTGCCCGTGCCTCCCGTAAAGCCAAAGAATATGTGCATTGGGCTTCGGAGCTGAGAAGAGAAGAGTGCAGTCTTTCCGACATCTGGGTCTCAGTTAAGTGCGGTGAGTCTGATACTACTTCCGGTCTGGCCTCTAACCCTACTGTGGGGAATGTGATTGATAAAATGAACGCTTTGGGAGCGACAACATGTTTTGGTGAAACATCGGAAATCACCGGGGCAGAGAAAGTGGTGGTCACCAGGGCCGATTCTCCGGAAATAGGGGAAAAGTTCAACAAAACCTGGAATGCCTATAACGATTTCATTCTGGATTGCAAAACAAACGATCTTTCAGAATCCCAGCCAACCAAAGGGAATATTGAAGGCGGTTTGACCACCATCGAGGAAAAAGCCTTTGGAAACATTCAGAAAATCGGTAGGGAATCCAAATACATCGACGTCTTGGAGCCCGCTGAAGAACCTAAAAAAGGACCGGGACTCTATTTTATGGACACTTCTTCCGCTGCAGCCGAGTGTGTAACTCTCCAGGCAGCTGCAGGATATGTTGTGCATCTTTTCCCGACCGGCCAGGGTAACATTATTGGAAATCCCATCGAGCCTGTCATCAAGCTGACTGCCAATCCAAGAACTGTCAGAACCATGGGTGAGCATGTGGATGTCGATGTTTCCGGAATCCTGCAAAGGCAAATGAACATCGATCAGGCGGGAGATACTCTGTTGGATATGGTTGTCAGAACCTGTAACGGCCGACATACCGCAGCAGAAGTGTTGGGTCACCGCGAATTTGTACTGACCAAGCTGTATCGCAGTGCCTGATATTATTTAAATTCTAATGAAGAGAAGACGATGAAGTTGCTGATAAAAGGTTTAACACGCTTCAATGACGGCACCATCTGGTTTTGTAAACAGATGGAGATTGTTTTGATAGCGTTGATGATGATTATCGTACTGATTCAGGTGTTTTTCCGGTACGTGTTGAATAACTCACTGGTTTGGCCAGAGGAAACAGCAAGGTTCATGATGGTTTGGATGACCTTTATGGCTGCACCAATTGCATATCGTGCCGGATCGAACGTGTCCCTGGACATTGTTCATCGTCTCCTCAAGGGAAGATTGCATACATTTCTTTCTATTATCATCCAGGTTGGTGCCATTACCACCATATCCATCTTATTTCAGAAGTCTCTTGGAATGGTGGAAAGGGGAATGTATATCGATGCCACATCCATTCCGGTCAAAATGATGTACGTCTATCTTTGTTTGCCCATCGGTTTAGCATTAACTGTTATAGTTGCATTTGAAGTGCTGCTCAATTCATTGGTTCAACTCGTAACCGGTGTCGACATGAAACCGGAGCCAGTTGCTGAACTTTCAGGGGAAGAGGGGGTATCATGACATTGTTATTTTTCTGGTTGTTTCTGGCCATGATGATTGTCGGTCTGCCGATCGTATTTGCCCTGATTCTGGCACCGGCGATCAGTCTGATGATCGAAGGAAAGGATGTGTTTCTGACCTTATTGGTACAAAGACTTTACAATGGAATCGATAGTTTTCCCTTGATGGCGGTGCCTTTCTTTATTTTAGCCGGTGAAGTGATGAATGCCGGGAAAATTACCCAGAACTTGGTGAACTTCAGCAAGGCGATGATCGGGCATGTAAGGGGTGGTTTGGCACAGGTAAACATTCTTTCCAGTATCCTCTTTGCGGGTCTGTCCGGGTCTGCCGTAGCAGATACCTCAGCGCTTGGTTCCATGCTCATTCCGGCCATGGAAAAAAATGGGTATTCCAAAAAGTTCTCGGCGGCTGTAACTGCTGCATCATCGGTTATCGGCCCGATCATTCCACCCAGTGGTTTGATGATCCTTTATGCTTTTGTAATGAACGTTTCGGTGGGAGGGTTGTTTGCAGCTGGAATGATTCCGGGTTTGATGGTTGGAACGGGTCTGATGGGAATTACCTGGTACTTGTCTAAAAAAAGGAATTACCCGGTGGCCAACAGGCGCGCTACCATTAAGGAACGAGCTGTAGCCACCAAGGATGCTTTTTGGCCGCTATTAACACCTATTATTTTAATCGGTGGAATCTTAACCGGCGTTTTTACCCCAACTGAGGCTGCCGCGGTTGCAGCAGGATATGCTTTTATCGTCAGTCTTTTTGTTACCAGGTCCTTAAAATATAAAGATGTGCCTAAGGTATTAAGGGATTCAGCTATCTCATCCGGTGTGATTTTGTTCCTGGTTGGGGCCGCGGTTTCATTCTCTTCGATAGTTAGCCTTTCCGGGGCCCCGGCCTATCTGACCAATGCGGTCTTAAAGGTCAGTGAAAATCCTTTGGTTCTCTTGTTTATGATTAACATCCTGCTCTTCATAGTTGGCATGTTTTTGGATGCAGGTCCGGCTATCCTGATTTTAGGGCCTATTCTCGGTCCTGTTGTCGTTAGTATGGGTGTAGATCCTTTGCATTTTGCGGTTGTTATGTGTGTGAACGTAACTGTTGGCCTGGCTACACCGCCCATGGGACTGGTGTTATTTGTAGCTGCCAGCTTGAGCAAAGAGAGTATTGAAAACATCACCATGGAGATATTACCTTTTCTATTGATAGAAGTAACAGTGATATTTCTGATCACCTTTTTTCCACCGCTTTGTTTGTTTGTACCTCACTTGCTTGGTTTCACTACCTAAGCAGGCAACAATTCGATTTAATTAAAATGAAAACGGGAAAAGAACTCAAAAACCGAACCTTCTCTACCAATCCGGTATTTGAATATCTACCGGAAGGAGACAAGTTTATTCTGGAAATGGAAAAGCCGGAATTTCGGTTCAATATTATTGGCTCAGGAGTGATGGGCCAGGAACACATTCGGATTACCCTCATGGAAGGCAGGGCAACCGTACACGGCATATACGATCCTAATCCTAAAAGTGTGGAGATGGGAAAGAATATGTTTGCGTTCATGGGATCGAAAGAAGTCCCGGTTATTTATGACTCACTGGATGCCGCCTGTAACGATCCGGATGTAGACGGTCTGATCATTTGCACGCCAAATTTCTCCCACATAGACGTGGTCAGGGTTGCTGCTAAATCCGGCAAACATATTCTACTGGAAAAACCCATGGCAACGACTATCGCTGATGCAAAAGAAATTGCTGAAATTGCGAAGAACTATAAGGGTGTATTCCAGATTGGCCTGCAGTACCGCTATAAAGCGATGTACGTTGAAGCTATCCATGAAGGTCTGGAAAGGAAGTCTGTGGGTGATATCAAGATGATCTCTATTACAGAGCATCGTCTGCCCTTTTTGGATAAAGTGAACCAGTGGAACAAGTTTTCAAAATATTCAGGTGGAACCCTGGTAGAAAAGTGCTGCCACTATTTTGATCTAATGAATCTGTTCGCCCAGTCCAAACCAAAGGAAGTGTATGCCACGGGCAGTATGGCGGTTAACTTTCTGGATTTTGAACACAAGGGACAGCAATCTGATATTCTTGATAACGCCTTTGTGAATGTTATCTATGAAAACAACATTCGAGCAGCATTCAATCTCTGCATGTTTTCACCCATGTTCTACGAAGAGCTGGTTCTTTGTGGAGATGAAGGAAGATTGAGGACTTATGAATGTGAAGATTTCCTTCCCGGTGAGAGATTAAAAACCAGTTTGGAAATCATGCGTGGAGAAGGTAAACCATCTCGTGTATCAACACCTACTTATCCGACATATATAGAAAATACAGGGCATAGTGGTGCCACCTATTATGAGCACATAAATTTTGTAGACAACATTAAGGGTGTCAAAACCAATACGGCCACTGTTGACGAAGGTTATTGGTCCATTGTCGTTGGTGCCGCGGCAGAAGAATCAGCGAAGACCGGGAAGCCGGTTTTGATCCAAGATTTAATTTAGGACCAAATGGGGTTATCAGTTATCGGCTATCGAATTTTTAAGCTACAAATGTTAAACAACTTTTGTAATTAGCAGTTGGATTGCTGTAGAAATGACTTTAAACATTTGTTATAACACAGGGGTTTCATAGCCGGCAGTTTCTAATGACATGTCATGCCGGACTTGATCCGGCATCCAAAACCAGCTGTCCGGTAAAGCCTGTTTAGATTCCGGGTCATGAGATGCAAGGCTCGCGGCATGATCGGAATGACTAAAATAACAGTTATTTGCAGCTGTAAATAACTTTTTTGACTGGCAGCGGGTTGGTTATTAAAAAAGAAGCTTCGTTTTCACAAAAGACCGATATCCGATAACTGATAGCTAATGAAACTGCGTCTCTGATGGGATGGTCTGTCGATTGAGAAATCGAAGATCAATGATATAATAAGGAACTTTATATATTGCAAACGCAGTTTTATCTAATATTTTATATAAGATATAAGTTATAATTTTACTTGGCATCAAAATCAGGATTTGTAGTTGCAGAAATCAATCCTGTTTTTTTTTACAATCAAATCAAAAGGAGGTTAACTAAGGAGGAAGAAAGGAGAATGGAAAGTGTAGCGGTAACACTTCATTTGCTTAACAAAAATCGATGGTAACAATTTCTAAGACATAGGAGGAAAGATGAAAAAACAATGGATTTTTCTGGTTGCCCTGTTCGCAGCTGTGGTCTCATTTGCCTTGGCTACGCCTGTAATGGCTGCAAAATATACCATTAAGATCGTTCACAATTCAAACACAAATGATGAAGATTACGATGGTGCCATGGTGTTTAAAGACTTCGTAGAGTCTCAGTCCAATGGTGACATCAAAGTTGAGATCTATCCCGGGAGTCAGCTTTGCGGTAACGCTCGAGAGTGTATCGAGTCTGTACAAGCCGGAATCCTTGAAGTTTACATTTCTACAATCGGCGGTTTCAGCAGTCTGTATCCCGAACTTCAGGTTCTTGACCTTCCGTACATGTTCCGTGATGACAGAACTGCAGAATGCGTATTCGACGGACCATACGTTGATGAACTGCGCAGAGACGTATTGAAGAAGGTAAAAAATGTAAGACTGATGGTTATCAGCAATACAGGTGGTTGGAGAAATTTTGCCACTGTAAACAAGCAGATCAAAAAACCTTCCGACGTGAAAGGACAAAAAATTCGAACTATCAAATCTGAAATTCAGATTGAACTGGTAAAACTGCTGGGTGGAAACCCAACCGGTATTGCCTGGCCTGAGGTGTATACATCACTAGCAACCGGCGTTGTTGAAGGCTCAAAGAATGGTATCACTGATATCGTAGGGATGAAGTTCCATGAGCATATTAAATATATCACCCTGGACGGACACGCTTATATGGCTGCCTTATGGTGGATGAGCGACGGTGCTTTCAAGAAGCTGCCTGTTAACCTCAGGAGAGTCGTAGTGGACGGATTCGTGCATCTTCGACAGGTAACCCGAGCTTTCCCAAAGAGACGACAAATCGCAGCCTACGAAGAATTCAAGAAGAGTGGTGGAAAGATTTACGTTCCAAGTCCAGCCGAGAAGAAAATGTTCCAGGAAGCTGCAAAGCCAATGAAATCCTGGTTCACAGGCAAATTTGGCCAAAGAGCGTTGACTCAATTGGAAACTAGAATCAGCGAATGCGAGCGCTCCATCAACAAAAGCTACATGGTTGATGCCAAATAGCTACCACCTATTCCCCTGGAATAACCCCTCTCTTGCGTGAGCTACGGCTCACGCCTGGATTTTGGATTGCAGATCTTAGATTTTCTATTTCGTGCAGCTATGCTGCGGCCTCTATATCTGAAAATAAGAATCCAGAT
>JAKSDL010000125.1 GCA_022360105.1 Pseudomonadota bacterium | reverse complement strand
TTGGAGACAGGATCTTTTTCAATGTATCCCCTGCCCTGCAATGAAGCCAGGAGACGGTAGGTAGTGCTCCTGGGAAGCGAGACCTTGGAACTGATCTCAGATAGTGCCAAACCTCGCCTTTCATTAGAAATCAATTCCAGAATATCAAACGCTCTATCTAAAGATTGTACCTTCGTTGTCATTTACATGCATTTTCAGTTTTATTTAAACATGATCTTTTGGGACCTTAACTCCGGTTCCGGATTAAATCCTCTTCTTGTCAGCTTGCTCAAATTCTATTAAAGTAATCTCATTATGTAAACAATGATTCCATATTATGGAACAATGATTGTTTTTTTCCGGTAATTCCCTCCCACATGTCAATCGATTTGCACTATGAGCGATATTATTAATAAATTCAGAAAATTAAAGATAATACCTGTCGTTACCATTAATAAGACCTCTGAAGCTGAACCCTTGGCAGAGGCGTTGGCAGCAGGAGGATTACCCTGTGCCGAGATTACGCTCAGGACAGATTCAGGCCTGGATGCCATCAGATTGCTTTCCAAAAACTCCTCTTTACTATTAGGTGCCGGAACCGTATTAACAGTGGATCAAGCATCGGCAGCCAGGGACGCCGGAGCGCAATTTGTAGTGTCGCCTGGATTCAATCCCAAAGTCGTCCGGCATTGCCAAAAGCTCGACATCCCGATTTTCCCCGGCATCTCCAATCCAACAGATATTGAAATGGCATTGGAGGCAGGTCTCACTCATTTAAAGTTTTTCCCTGCTGAAGCTTATGGCGGAATTAAAACACTCAAAGCTTTGGGAGCCCCTTATCACATGGTTAACTTTATACCTACAGGAGGGATTACCGCGGATAATATCAACGACTATTTGGGTTTAGATACCGTCATCGCCTGCGGTGGCAGTTGGATGGTTAAATCGGAATGGTTGGAAAACAACCGGTTCGACAAAGTACTTGAATCGGTGAAGATAGCCGTAAAGAAGGTAGGTAGCCATGAATAAAAGAAACCTTAAACTAAAGCAGGGCCAGGCAAAGTTTGATTTGGTTTCATTGGGCGAAGTCATGATACGATTTGACCCGGGAGACACCAGAATTCGAAATGCAAGGTCATTTCAGGTTTGGGAAGGCGGTGGCGAATACAATGTTGCCCGCGGACTCCATACCTGTTTTGGAAAAAATACTGCCATTGCCACGGCTTTGGTCGATAACGAAATCGGTAAACTGGTAAAAGGACTGATAACATCAGGAGGCACAGATACCTCACTGGTTAAATGGTTACCTGATGACGGCATTGGCAGGTCTGCACGAAACGGAGTTTACTATCTGGAAAAAGGCTTTGGCAAAAGGGCTGCGCTTGGCGCTTCGGATAGAGGCCATACAGCCATATCAAAAATGAATCCGAAAGATATCGATTGGGAAGATTTATTTGGAAATCAAGGTGTTCGATGGTTTCACACCGGTGGCATTTTTGCAGGATTGTCAGATACCGCCCCTGAAGTTATTATTCATGCTGCTGATATTGCCCGACAATATGGAACAATCGTTTCTTATGACCTGAATTACCGGCCATCCCTTTGGCAGGAAAGGGGTGGTAAAGCGGCGGCCGACAAAGTAAATTCAGACATTCTGGAGCAGGTAGATGTGCTGTTTGGCGTTGATTCCCTTGAAACCAACCCCGTTTCACTTGATTATCCCTTGTTTGAAAAAGCCATCGGTGTGCTGGCCGACCGGTATCCTAATCTGAAAGCGATCGCCTCTACCATGAGAATTGTGCAATCGGCGAATGTAAACGACTGGAGCGGAGTGTTGTGGATTGACGATACCTTTTATCGAGGGATGCAATGTCGAAATCTGGATATTTACGATCGCGTGGGTGGTGGTGATGGTTTTGCTTCAGGAGTGATTTACGGTCTGTTGAATAGTCTCCCCCATGATGAAACAATCAACCATGGAATTGCCCATGGCGCCCTGGTAATGGGAACTCCCGGGGATAATTCCATGGTCGATCAAAATGAAGTCCGACAATTAATCCACAAACAGGACGCAACGGTTATGCGTTAGTTAGGGGTAACCCCTAATCTTGACATTGAAAGGAAAAAGAACTATCTATCAATGAGACGCGTGTCTCATTACTAAACAAGAGTATTAAATCAAAGCATGAGTACAAAACTACTAAGGGAACAGGAACGTCTGGATAACCGGGATAAGCGATTGCAGTCAATTTTGGACGCCGGAAAGGAGCTTTTTGCAGAAAGAGGATTGGCAGTCGTTAATATGAAAGAGATTGCGGAGAAAGCACAAATCAGCAGGGCCACACTCTATCGCTATTTCCCCAGCAAAGAGGATTTGGCTTTTGCCATTGAACATTATTTCTATCGTGAAATTCTGTTGCCTCAATACAAAGAGCAACTGAGCAAGGCTAAAGGCAATGGATTTGAAAAAGTATCATTCCATTTTAAACTGATATTGGGATCTTACAGGCTCTATCCGGACTACTATAAATTCACCGGCGCTTTCGATCACTACTTCAACTATCGTCAGCAGCCTGCTGAGCTTGCTGAAGAGATGAATCGGATTTTTAACAAGGATTTTGAAATCGATCCCATGGTAACGTTTATTCAAGAGGGCATCGATGATGGCAGCATCAGACCTGGAATCGATCCTTATTTGACAGCAAAAACGTTTGATCAGACCTTGCTGAGTTTGTGTCAACGAATGGCCTCTCGCAAAGAAGAGATGGAATTGGAATTCAATATTAAGAATTCCGATGACCTGATCGAAAACCTGGTGGCAATTCTGCTGAATGGTATCAAAAACACTTAAACGACTATGACAAGAAAAGACTGGGTGAATCCGGAGGTTTTTGGCATTAACAAAGAGCCGGCAAGAACCTTTTTTTTCCATTTTCCCGATCAACCGGATGATTGGCGCATTTGCCTTAATGGTCAATGGAAGTTCTACTGGGTACCCAAACCTTCACAAAAACCGGATGGTTTTTATACGGTTGAATTCGATGACTCCGGTTGGGACGTTATCGATGTTCCTGCGTTATGGGAATTAAACGGATATGGCACCCCCTACTACCTTTCCCATTCCTATCCCCCTGCTATCAATACCAAAAAGAATAAAATCCCTGCCATTGATGAAAATGATAACCCGGTCGGTTCTTACCGCATGGAATTCGAGCTACCGGATAGCTGGAGTGAAAAGGAGATTTTCATTCACTTCGGAGCCGTTAAATCGGCCTTCTATCTTTGGATCAACGGTCAAAAGGTTGGCTACAGCCAGGCATCCATGACACCCGCTGAATTCAATATCGGCCGGTATGTGAAACCGGGGAGAAACCTGTTGGCTGCAGAGGTTTATCGCTATTCGGATGGTACCTACCTGGAAGACCAGGATATGTGGTTTTTCAGCGGCATTTACCGGGATGTGTTTCTTTATGCGGAGCCAAAAGTGGCCATCAAGGATTTTTATGCCCGAACCGATCTGGATTCAGCCTACAAAAACGGCTCACTAAAGCTTTCCGTGGACCTGAAAAATTACAAAACTGAGGCTGCCGACAAACTTAAGTTGGTTGCAACCCTTCGGAATTTGGGAGATAGCCGTTCTACTCCGGATCATCAATCCGAATACCCTGTCGATATCTCTAAAAATAGTGATTATCGAGTTAGAGAAGAAATCCTTGTTAAATCTCCCAAACTATGGAGTGCAGAAATACCAAACCTTTATCTGCTGGAACTCTCGCTATTCGATGCTGACGAAAAACTGCTGGATCGAGTAAACCACCAGATCGGATTCAAGAAAGTTGAAATCAAAAATGCACAGCTATTGATAAACGGCCAACCTGTGTTGCTCAAAGGGGTAAACAGGCATGATTACGACCCTGACACGGGTTGGGTGGTTCCCGATTCCGTTTATCTGCAGGATATCCTGATCATGAAACAAAACAACATCAATGCCCTGCGAACCAGTCACTACCCCTGTGATCCGCGTTTGTACGACCTTTGCGACCAATACGGAATTTACGTCATGGATGAAGCCGATCTGGAAACGCATGGTGCGCGGAAGCACGTGCCCGGCAGTCGACCTGAATGGAGAGAGGCAACCATAGATCGCGGTGTACGCATGGTGGAAAGAGATAAAAACAGGGCTTGCGTGATTATGTGGTCGCTTGGCAACGAAGCCGGATTTGGGGATAACTTTAAAGCACAAAAGAAGGCCATGCTGGCCATTGACGACTCGCGACCCATTCACTATGAAGGCGATTATCAGATAGAGATCGCCGATGTTTTCTCCAGAATGTATGGCAGCCCCATGAATTTTGAGAAAGTGGGGCAGCATGAGAGTTTGAGCAGTCCCATCATTCGACTGACCAGCATTATTCTCGAAGATGCACCGGTTATAAAGGTCGAAAGATACAGAGACAAACCGGTTGTACTTTGTGAATACGCTCACTGCATGGGGAATGCTTTAGGCAACTTCCAGAAATTCATGGATGTCTTCGAAAAATTTCCCCAGTTTTTTGGGGGATTTATCTGGGATTTCGTTGACCAGTCTATACGAGTCAAAGCAAAGGACGGGACCGAAAAATGGCTTTATGGAGGAGATTTTGGTGAAAGCAAAACCAATGGTATCTTTTGCACCAACGGCATCATTGCCGCAGATCGTACACCCCACCCGGCTTTGGTAGAGGTTAAAAAGGTCTATCAAGATGTTTCCTTCGAGTCGGTCCATCCTGAAAAAGGAGAGTTTCTTGTTCACAACAAAAACCTGTTTACCAATCTGGATTACCTGCAATTTAAATGGGAACTGACTGAAAACGGACTTATCAAACAAGAGGGAATTCTGGATCCCCCGGAGGTTGATGTAAACAGTTCGGCATCTCTGGTTATCCCTTTTGAACAGGATGGCATCGACAACAGCAAGGACGTTATATTAACGATTCGTTGCCTTTTAAAAGACGATCAAACCTGGGCTGAAAAGGGCTTTGAAGTTGCGTTCGATCAGTTTATTATTCATGAGCAAAAGCCTCTTATCAAAGAATCCACCGAATCATTTATCCTCAAGGTGGAAACTAATGATAATAAAATAAAAATCGTTGCACCGAAGTTCTGTTGTACTTTGGACAAATCATCCGGCTGTCTGGAGTCCTATAAATACGAAGATGAAGAATACTTTGCCGGACCTTTGGTACCCAATTTCTTCCGTGCTCCCATCGATAACGACGGTTCTGTGTCTGCCGGATTACCCGATGGATTTATCACCGCTATCGTTGATAAATTCTTTCCGGACAGGTCCTGGCAGAAAGCGGGAAATAACCGTACCGTGAAACTCATCCACGTTGAAGAGAACATGTCGGGTATGGTCAGAATCACTGTGGAATCCGGGTTGAAGAAATCTAAAAACGGTTTGAAGACGGTATACTCTATTTACACAGACGGTAAAATCAAGGTGGAGAATTCATTTACACCGAAAAAAGACCTGGTTCGGTTTGGTATGCAGGGACATATCCCTTCAAAGTACAATCATATGTCGTTTTATGGCAGGGGACCTGTTGAGAACTATATCGATCGGAAAACGGGTTCGGCCATCGGCATTTATGAAGGAAAACCACGGGATTTTCTTCATGACTATGTGCGCCCCCAGGAGAATGGCAATCACACAGATGTCCGCTGGATGGCCTTGAAAGATGAACAAGGAAAAGGATTGGTCTTCGTTCAGGCAGATATCAAACACCTGGAAACCAGTGTCTGGCCCTACACCCAGGAAGACCTGGACAACGCGGATCATATCCATGAACTGCCGACCAGGGAAAACCTGACCGTTAATGTGGATTACGGTCAACGCGGCGTTGGAGGAGATCACCCGGGGATTGCGGTGTTGCATGATGAGTTTAAATTAAAGAAAGGCAGGCAGTACAGCTATGCATTCTGGATCATTCCGGCGGAAATATTTGAGGTAGTGTAAGGCGTATTCCAGCGTTAAAACCGCTGGCTGCTATGTTTGGTTCCCATGGAGCTTACCAAGTTTGCACTGATCATTTTACGAAATCCGGTTGGAGGATGGGCAATTTGTTGCCCATCAATTGGACTCAACCGTTGATTATTAGTTGTTAGCAATTGATTATTGATTATTTGAACTGCAGGTTTTTTTAATAATCAATAATCAATTGATAATTGTGAATTGTTAATGAAGAGCTGTAGGGTGGACCAAGCGGCAGCAGATCCACCGTTCCGATATATTAGGCTATTGTTCAGGCTGATGGGTAACGAGTTACCCATCCTACATTGCTGAGATAACATTTATCATTTTACAAAACCTAGTTGTAGGATGGGCAACTTGTTGCCCATCAATTGGACTCAACCGTTGATTATTAGTTGTTAGCAATTGATTATTGATTATTTGAACTGCAGGTTTTTTTAATAATCAATTGCTAATTGTGAATGAAAAATATTTTCAATCAGCCTATTAGAGGCGACATAGCGGTAGCCGGCGATGTTAACCTCTGGTCATTCAAACCTATATCAATTGAGTCCCGTAGGGACGCACCTAAAATAAAATCATTCGATCAAAATCATCTTCAATGACCCAAGAAAAGATATACCAACACGAGTTCTTCAGCACCTCAGGTGTGAATGA
>JAKSDL010000043.1 GCA_022360105.1 Pseudomonadota bacterium | reverse complement strand
ATACCTATTTTTGTAAATAGATACTGATTTAATAGGTATTGACAATTTATTCTCCGGCAATGTCCCATGGTACGGCACAATCAAGATCTGAAAGCTGAATAATTCGGTCCACTGAAATCAGGTGACAGTATACCTATTTCTTGGTAGTCAATAAATCAGGTGACAGTATACCTATTTTTTGGTAGCTAATAAAAATGAAATCAGTGAAATTAACAGCATAACAGACAAGATAATAAAATGGGTAGACTTGCTAGGGTAGTGCTTCCAGGTGTTGTTCACCATGTTACTCAGAGGGGTGTTCGCAGCATGGATATTTTTTTTGAAGACAAGGACCGCAACGTTTATCTTTCGTTTCTGAAAGAGCAAGGCGATAAGGTTGGATTGGACTTTGTTGGGTATTGTTTGATGAGTAATCATGTTCATTTGCTTGTTGTGCCATCAGATGAAGAAAGCTTGAGAAGAGGGATAGGAGAAGCACACAGATTATATACAAGGCATATCAATTTTAAAACCAAGACCCGTGGTCATCTATTTCAAGGGAGGTTTTTCTCCTGCCCTCTGGACACCTCAAATTTATTGGCTGCTGCTCGTTATGTGGAAAGAAATCCAGTAAGAGCCAAGATATGCAAGCAAGCGGAAGAGTATAAATGGTCAAGTGCCAGTTACCATTTAGGCTTAAAGAAATCAGATCCGTTGATTCAACGAAAACACAAGGGAATTGGTAGACCCAAACAATGGAGGAAATGGCTTGAATCGGATCCTTCAGATATCAACGAACTCAGGCACTATTTCCGTGTAGGAAGACCATATGGAGGGGAAGCCTTTATAAAACAGGCGGAACTTATAACGGGCCGTTCACTTTTTCTTAAAAAAGCAGGTAGACCAAAAAATCAAGGATAAAAGTACTTATCGATTTGGAAAAATAGGTATACTGTCACCTGATTTTATCGATTTGGAAAAATAGGTATACTGTCACCTGATTTTAAAGAGCTAATAAATTTGTCAGGTTGACAATCGAAAATTTGGAGTTTGATTATGAAGAAATGGTATGATGAGGAGTATGAATGGGAAATCGAGGTAACAGGGTTTCTTCGAGGTGACCAAACAGAGAGGTATTGCCGAAACGGTGAGGAAATCGGAGATATATACACCTGTACTTATGGCTGTCCTGTTAATAAGGATGGTCAGGGTATTTGCTCCAAAGTAATGGTGATGATGTTCCCAATAATGGAGGCAGTCAGAAGTGGCGGAGATTTAGAGAATATCGGGGGAAACAGCAAATATAGCAAGGAAATTGTCTGCCCAGACGGTTGTGTTATGTTTAGGATGATCGCAAGGAAACTTGAAAATGAGAATTTTTATAAGGGAAAGTTTTTCAGTTAGCTTTTATTTTTTGTTGTGTTCAGTCTGAGGATAAACTGCATCACTTCAAAGTGCATTGAAGTTTTGGTCGGGCCGGGTACCTTTCTCTTTTTCATGAATTTGTATTTCAAAATCAAGTATTTTCACGGCCTATATCTTTCCCGCCCTGACTCCTTGCCCCCTGATTTATCCCGGCGCTTTCGATCTGACTCCATCTTAGATTTCATTTTCTATAGATAATATCTTATACATCCCTCCTTTTTTATCGAATAAAATCTATTTGCCCTTCTGATCGATTATTGGAATAGTTTTGAGTTGTAAAAAAATCTTGGTGATTTTCCTCATTCTAACTCGGAAGATCATCAGGAATTACTTCAAACGCAAAAGTTGGTTTTAAATCATATTGAATCGAAATCTCCCGATAGCTTATCTAATGCCTGAACGAAAACCAATTCAACCCGCACCAATTAAAGCTTTAAAATCAGTTTGGTGCTTCGAAACCGGTATCATGTGTTGGGTATGTTAAACAAAGGGTTGGAAAGATATCAACCGGGATTGGTATCGAATACAGTTTGGCCTGTTGTCACGCTTGATTGGCTTTCTCCCCTCAGACGATTTATTTCGGTCTGGCTCTCTCTTAACAGGGTAAAATCGTAGACCAGCGCTGCATCATCATCGACGAGCAATTCTCCTTTCCAATCGTGGATCTCATCGCTCATGATCTGTTTTATGCTTTTTTGATCGACTTTGTCGGTGATTTCCCGGGAAGAATTCAATGCCTGTTCCATGCTTACCAGGGACATTTTAGTGCTGGTGTTCTGGTAGATTTCCTTCATCAGTCGTTTTCTGACATTGTTCAGATGATGCTGTTTTTCACGCAGGCTGTTAATAAGACTGCGCACCAATGGGATAAGAAAGAAGAGGCTTGAATACACAAAAGGGATGATACCGAAGAAAAACTGAAAGGACTGGGCGCTTTCCCCGACTATTTGAAAACGGTTGGACAACACTCCGAATGACATTACCAGCACAAACAGATTCATGCCTGTAATGATCAAATTTCGTTCAGTAGAGTTACCGTTCAATTGATATTCGGGCTCGAATTCATCCCAGTAAAAAACGATGTCAGTACTTTTTTCCTTGTGCTTCCCGGATAAAAAATCGGTAAATTCACCGTAAATTACCCCCTTGTCGGACACTTTGATTTCACCGTCAAAATTGGAGATCATTTCCGTAAAAAATTCATCTGCCTGCTTTCCTTTCCAACCTGCCAGGGCTCTTACCTCTTCCATGGTGATCAGTCCTTTATTCTCCCTGATATAGGTGGCAACTTCCCTTTGGTTTTCAAGGGGGTGAATCTCGGCCCGGTGAGGACCAAAAACATAATCGAAGACCGATATGATAAATTTCTTTGTTTTGCCCCGTTTTTTGGACTTGAATAGATCGGAAGTAACCGGTTTATACTGACGATAACGATAGCCATGTCTATCACGCTTATAGGTTAGGTCGTCCGTAATGGTTCTCCAGAAAAAGAACTCCGATAATACCCGGATAACGATGAGAAAAACCCCGCTGTTCATGTTAAACTCCCGATCCCGATCTCCGCCGAACAACGTGGCGACAGCAATAACCAACAACAGAATAACAAACACTGCAAAATAGCCAACCAGCATCACCATGATCCAAACTTTAAAAAAATAGGTAAACGCTTTCCACAACACTGCGGCTATTTCGTTCACACGTTCTCTCAGTGTTTTACTGCCCCTGCGAACGAGCCCTCCAAAGTCATAAATTAGTTCTCCGCGGTCGGTGACCAGCATCCGGCATGAGTATTTCTTCATCAGGGTCTCAACTCCCCTTTTGGAATCAAAAGTGGAAAGCCCGGTTTGCCCCGCTAAATCCTGGATAGTGAAGGATCGAAGTTTTTTGACGGCTTGTTCAACAGTAGCCAGCTCTTTTTGCGTTGTCGTCATATTTGATAATGAATAAGTAGCCTGTGAAAGCGTTTATTTAAGGTTTAACGAAAAAAACTGGAAATAGTATGAGTCTCGATGAAAGCTTGTGTTAACTGGATGTTTACAGCAATTTTCAATTTTTACGATGCTGTTATAAGACCATTTTAATTAATCCGGACTTGTTTGGTATACGAAAATGGTCATGTTGAAGTTACTGAATCACTGGAATCTCTTGTTCCTTGGGAATAGAAGCGGATTGCGTGGTGTATTGGGTGATTCTTTTGAGAATTTCTTCGTTGGTTGCCGGCACGTTTAGCCGGGGGATGTTGTTTTTCTTAAGAAATGAAAGCGCATGTTTAACCGCAGTCCAGACGCAAATACTCATCATCAGGGGTGGCTCTCCTACAGCTTTGCTACGGCGTACGTTAATATGATGCATGGGGTTATGAATGCAATCAAAATTAAAGACTTCAGGCGTATCCTGAATGTTGGGAATTTTATACGTGGTTGGCGAATAGGAGAGTAAATCTCCCTGGTCCTGGTAGCGCAACTCTTCTGTGGTCAGCCATCCCATGCCCTGTATAAATCCTCCTGTTATTTGTCCCCTGTCTATTCCGGGATTTATCGATTCTCCAATATCCATCAAAACATCGGATCTCTCCACTTTGAGATCGCCCGTAAACCGGTCAATCGTAACTTCAGCCACAGCACACCCTGTCGTATAGTAAAAAAATGGATTTCCTTTACCTGTCTCTCGATTAAAATCCACATTGGGAGTTCGATAAAACCCCCTTGCCCCCAGATTGACACGATTCATATAAGCCAGCCTCACAAAATCGGAAAAGGGCATCTGGTTTTCAGGATCTCTTTCATCAAATACCCTTCCGGCTTCAAAGCAGATAGCATGGGTTGATGGAGAGAGACCTTTTTCAACGGAAGCAAAGTGTTGGCTGGCAAATATAGTTAAATTTTTACGAATTTTTTGACAGGCATTGACCGCAGCCAAACCATTCAAATCTGTCCCTGCAGAAGCGGCTGTGGGAGAGGCATTGTTGTTTTTCTCCGTTGAGGTTGGCATAAGAATCACATTCTTATAAGAAATACCCAACTCATCAGCAACGATCTGGCGAAGCTTTGTATTCAGCCCTTGCCCCATTTCGGTTCCTCCCGTGGAAACCTGAACGGTTCCGTCCCGATAGATATTAACAAGGGCACTGGCCTGGTTCATAAACTTGCTGGTAAACGAAATTCCAAATTTAACCGGCGTTAATGAGATGCCTTTTAAATGAGTATGAGATTGTTGATTGAAGGTCCGAATCTTCTTCAATCGTGTGTGATACTCCGATGTTTCAACCAACCGGACAAAACACTCCTGCAATACATGATTCCTGATAATGGCCCCATAGGGCGCAACATTGTTCTCCGTTTTGCCGTAACAATTAAGCAGTCGGATATCCAACGCGTCCTTGCCTAAGTGAATGGCTATCTCTTCTATGATGTTTTCAATGGCAACAATTGCCTGCGGACCTCCAAATCCCCGGAACGCAGTATTAGGAGGTAAATTCGTTTTACAAACCAACCCGGTAATTTCAACATTGGGGAGATAGTAAGCATTTTCAGCATGCAGCATGGATCTCTCCAAAACTGATGGAGAAAGATCAGCAGTGGCTCCTCCGTTGGAATAAAAATCAATTGTTAATCCCGTAATGTTCCCTTTTCGGGTAAAAGCCACTTTATACCGGATCTTGTAGGGATGACGCTTTCCGGTAACCTTCATGTCATCGTCTTTGGTATAGGCGATTCTGGCCGGGCAATTGTTTTTCACAGCGACCAGTGCAGCCATAACAGCCGGGATAGCCGCCTGGGTTTCCTTCCCGCCGAATCCTCCTCCCATCCTTTTGCAAATGGATACCACCTGGTGTTGTCCTAAACCAAGGGCCTCGGCAACAACCTGCTGAATTTCCGTCGGGTTTTGAGTGGAGGAATGGATGGTTATCTGCCCCTCCTCCCCGGGATAAGCAAGAGCCGCCTGGGATTCCAGATAGAACTGTTCCTGTCCGTTCAGCCAGATGGTGCCTTCCAGACTATGCTCTGCTTCTTCAAATGCCGTTTGTACATTGCCCCTTTGGATTTTTCGCTGAACCCCCAGAAATTGTTCTTTTTCCAGGGCTTGATCTACTGTAAGGATGGCAGGATATTCTTCAATGTTTATTTGAATAAGCTTTTTTGCCTGCAAAAGTGCTTTATCAGTTTTCCCGGCAAGAATCGCAACAGGTTGTCCCTTATATTCACAAATCTCTTCGGCAAGAAAAGGCTCATCGGGAATCATGGGGCCAAACAGATTATGCCCGGGAATATCCCGATAGGTATAAATGTCGATAATGCCGTCCACTTTTTTAGCCTGACTGAGATCCAGCGATAAAATTTTTCCATGAGCCACCGGACTGCCAAAGAAATCAACCAACACTTCGTTTTGTGTGAAAGGCATATCATCAATAAAAAGCGCCTCACCGGTAACATGGCCTAGAGCTGAATCGTGAGGGATTGGTTTTCCTACTGCCGTCATAGCGTTGCCTTATCCATTTTCCGCTACAATTTCATGATAAAGTTTTATTAAAACGTTTTCGGACAATTGCAAACGGTACTCCTCCGATGCCCGAACATCCGAGATGGGAGTAACCTCGTTGCGGGCAATCTTTCCCGCCTGCTGAAAAACCGCCAATTCAGCTTTTTTGCCCTTTAAAAACTCCTCCGTTTTGGGAAGCCTGAGTACAATCGGTGCCACCCCTCCATAAGATACTTTGATAGTTTTAATTCTGCTCTTCTCTATTTCCAGCATAAAGCCGGCTGTAAAGGTGGAAATGTCCAGGTCTTTGCGTTTAGATACTTTATACAGCTTGAGTAGTTGGCCTGGTTGAGGAACAGGTATGCGAATCCGACTGATTAATTCCTGCGGTTTCATGTCGCATTGCTTATAACCATGGTAAAACCGGTTGATGTTGACCCATCTGGTGCCCGATGTTTCGGCCAACTCTATTTCTGCATTGGCCACAAAAAGAAAAGGAAGTGAATCAGCTATTGGTGACCCATTGGCAATATTTCCGGCCAGGGTTCCGACATGTTTAATCTGGGGTGATGCAAAAACGTTGATAATTTTGTGAAATTCAGGAAGTGTCTTTAGGGTAAACTGTTCCAGTTGCGTCCAGGTCGTTTTGGCGCCAATCCATAAAACATTGTCTTTAACTTCTATATGATTCAAAGCGGGAAGATTGGAGAGACTTATGACCTTCTGGGGGAACAGCCTTCTCTTGTTGATCTGCACTGAAATATCCGTTCCACCGGAAATAACGGTGGCTGTTGGATGCTCTTTCTTAAGTTGAAGAGCCTCCTGCCATGTGGCAGGATTGAAGTATAACCGGTCTTGTGAATGATCAAAACCTTTTTCGCTGTAGTGAATGGCGATGGAGTTCTGGCTATGTTTTTGAAAATCCTTAAGAAAAGCATCAGATGGGAACCGTTCCCCCATCGTTTTCACATGGTTGGGATTCACCGCCAGGGTAGCTTTAATAATGGGCTCATAACCTGTACAACGACAAAGGTTCCCTGTTAGGGCTTCCCGGACATCCCGGGATTTTAATCTTGCCGGCTTTTCCTCAAACATTCCGGCCATTGCCATCACAAAACCCGGAGTACAATACCCACATTGGGAACCAAAATGGTCAATCATGGACTGCTGCACCGGATGAAGGTTTCCTTCTTCTTTGAGCCCTTCCACTGTAATGATATGAGAGCAATCCAACTGATAGATGAATTTAATGCAGGAGTTTATCGGAACATACCGGAGTGTTTTTCCTTTCTTCTTTCCCATTAAAACGGTGCAAGCGCCACAATCTCCTTCGGCACAAACAACTTTTGTCCCGATCAACCTCAAATTCAACCTGAGAAAAGTCGACAGAGGCTGAAACACATCCTCTCCATAAATCCGGTGGGCTTTCCCATTAATGTAAATTAAAACAAAATCTCTCATAGGATCATCAATCTCGTTTCAAGCTTGACATTCGGCTTTATCTTATGATCTTACACATCGATAGGCTTACGCAATTAGATTTTGAATTTACGGTTTAGCCAATTTAACCGGGCTCTAGACTTGGGAGATCCTGTCAGTTTCGTTTTCGTCATTATTTTGGTTTCCGTAAATCTGTTTTGAAGCTCAACTCCACTCGTTTGATGATTTGATCCACCATATTGTGAGCGGATTCGGCGACTTGCAGAGCTTCGTATTCCGTGGGTTGCAGGTTGTGGTCCGCAGTTTCGGTGACCAGAGCGGCAAAGCCTTTGATCGTGAAATCGAGATAGAGTTGCGATCGATATTTTTGAATAAGGGCCAGTAGTTCCTTGGACTGGCTTGAGGAAATCACCGACGGGTAATTGTGTTTGTCTTTTGATGTAGCCGGTTATTGGTGCAAAGGCTAAACCTGGTTGAAAATGCCAAAATGAAAGACCTGCCCCCAGATTTTGTTAGGTCTGAGCCCATTTCTCCAAGTTATCAACTCCCCATGACGACGGCCCATAGGGAAGAGATCAGAGTTTAAAAATTTGAAAATGAATTACTCTTGCTATTGCAGCATTGATATATTGTCGATTGTAAGCTATCGTTTTATAGCTCATTTTGATGTTTGACTAGTTATCAATGTTAATTAATTTAAGGAGAGAATCCAATGTTTGATAAGTTAAAAACATTTCTCGTTTCAGGGCTGGTTACAGCCGGTCTTTCTATCACAGCTGCTCCTGTTAGTGCGGATACCTTTGTAACCATCGGTACGGGTGGGGTTACTGGTGTGTATTATCCGACCGGTGGTGCTATCTGCCGACTGGTAAACAAAGACAGAAAAACACACGGAATTCGTTGCTCCGTTGAATCAACCGGGGGATCGGTATACAACCTCAATACGATTCGAGGAGGTGAACTGGACATGGGTGTGGCTCAGTCCGATTGGCAATATCATGCATATAATGGTACCAGCAAGTTTGATAAAGTCGGAGCAAACAAAAAGCTACGTGCCGTCTTTTCAGTCCATCCAGAGCCTTTTACCGTTGTTGCTCGGAAAGACTCCGGAATTAAAAACTTCATGGATCTGAAAGGTAAACGTGTCAATATTGGTAATCCTGGTTCCGGTCAAAGGGGAACAATGGAAGTATTGATGAAAGCACTGGGTTGGAACAAATCTGTATTTGCCCTGGCTTCTGAGCTTAAACCTGCAGAGCAGGCGAGTGCTTTGTGTGATAATAAAATTGATGCCATGGTTTACACCGTTGGACATCCAAACGGTTCTATCAAGGAAGCTCACACATCATGCGATGCGGTTCTCGTTAATGTGGATGGACCTGTCGTTGAAAAATTAGTGAAGCAGAATGACTATTATCGAATTGCTACCATTCCTGGTGGAATGTATCGTGGCAATCTGGCAGACACAAAGACATTCGGTGTTGGTGCAACGTTCGTTTCTTCTACTGACGTACCCGAAAAAGTGATTTACCAGGTGGTGAAAGCAGTTTTCGAGAATTTTGAGTCATTCAAGAAGTTTCATCCAGCGTTTGGCGTTTTGAAAAAGAAAGAAATGGTATCTGATGGATTATCAGCTCCTTTGCATGCCGGTGCACTGAAGTACTATAAAGAAGTAGGGCTCAAGTAATCTATTCGGGCAGGCTATTCCAGCCTGCCTAATACCTACCTCCGTTTGCAGCCGCCTATAAACACATCAATAACTATCATTGGTAAAAAGCCAGACAAGAGAACACAGTTTTTTACTAAATGAATTGCTAAGGGACTGAAAAATGGCAGATACAGAAACAACTGATAAAAAACAGACCGATGCCGAATTAGAGGAGATGATAGCCGAATCCGATACCGGTTCACGGCATCCAATCGGACCAACGGGAAAACTACTTTTGTTCATTCCGTTTGTCTGGTCTTGTTTTCAACTCTGGCTGGCTTCTCCCCTCCCCTTTTTGTTCAACTTCGGGGTTTTTAATGGAACCGAAGCTCGATCCATTCACCTGGCATTTGCGATTTTTTTGTCCTATACCGCTTTTCCAGCTTTAAAAAGATCGCCACGTGACTATATACCAATCCAAGACTGGATATTAGCGATTGTTGCAACATTTGCAGCCAGCTACTTATATGTTTTTTATGAAAGTCTTTCCGAGCGTGCCGGATCACCCACAACAATCGATATCGTTGTCTCAGTCATTGGTATCGTATTGTTGCTTGAAGCCACCCGCAGGGCTTTAGGTCCCCCACTGATGGTAGTGGCAATGGTGTTTTTGACATACACTTTTGCCGGACCTTATATGCCTGAAATTATATCTCACAAGGGTCAAAGCTTATATAAAGTTTCAGCACACCAATGGTTATCAACGGAAGGTGTTTTTGGTGTAGCGCTGGGGGTATCAACCAGCTTTGTATTCCTGTTTGTCTTATTCGGTTCGTTACTTGAAAAAGCAGGAGCCGGGAATTATTTTATCAAAATGTCATTTTCCCTGCTGGGCCACATGCGCGGGGGACCTGCCAAGGCAGCCGTGCTAGCGTCAGGGACAACGGGGATCATTTCCGGATCATCCATTGCCAATGTCGCCACCACGGGTGTTTTTACTATACCCCTGATGAAACGAGTCGGGTTTCCAGACTACAAAGCTGGAGCAGTAGAGGTTGCGGCTTCAACCAATGGACAGCTGACACCTCCTGTAATGGGGGCAGCCGCGTTTCTGATGGTTGAGTACGTCGGTATTTCCTATCTGGAAGTAATCAAACACGCCATTCTACCTGCCCTTATTTCCTATATGGCACTGGTTTACATTGTGCATCTTGAAGCCTGCAAAGCTGATATGAAGGGACTTCCCAGACGCGTTGTACGAACCGCGCTGCAAAGTCTCCTCTCTTTTGTGACAACGATCCTTGGTATCTGTGTTATTGGACTCGCTGTTTACTACGGAATTGGCTGGCTGAAGACCGTATTCGGCGGGGGTGCAGTCTATGTTGTTGCCGTTGCAATTGCTGGAATTTACATAGCCCTGTTAAAATTTGCCGCCAGGTTTCCTGCCTTAAAACAAGACAAGAGTGGTGATGAGATATTGGAGCTACCTGATCCCGGACCAACTATCAAAGTAGGGCTGTATTACCTCTTACCGCTAGTAGTGCTTATGTGGTGTCTAATCGTTGAACGATTCTCACCCGGCCTTTCAGCATTCTGGGCATCCATGTTGATGATAATTATCTCTTTGACTCAGCGTCCAATTCTTAATTACTTCAGGAAGCAGGAAAAATATAAAGAAGCATTTGGGCAAGGTGTCATTGACGTTCTGGAAGGAATGATAACCGGCGCCAAAAATATGATTGGTATTGGTGTAGCCACTGCGGCCGCGGGTATCGTGGTTGGAACAGTTACACTGACAGGAATCGGGCAGGTCATGATTGAACTGGTTGAATTTATTTCAGGTGGTAACATCATGCTGATTCTCTTTTTCACAGCGATTATTTGTCTGATTTTAGGAATGGGATTGCCAACCACAGCGAACTACATCGTTGTATCAACTTTGATGGCACCGGTTATTGTGGAACTGGGAGCGGGAGCAGGTCTGGTAGTGCCCTTGATTGCCGTGCATATGTTTGTGTTCTTTTTCGGAATTCTTGCAGATGACACCCCGCCTGTGGGACTTGCTGCCTTTGCGGCATCTGCCATAGCCAAAAGTGATCCGGTTAGAACGGGTATCCAGGGTTTTGGCTATGATATCCGGACTGCAATTCTACCTTTCATGTTTATTTTTAACACTCAACTGTTGCTGATCGGTATCGACAGTATTTGGGAGCTGTTATTGGTTATTGGCAGTGCAGTTATTGCTATGCTCTTATTCGCTGCTGCTACACAGGGATACTGGATGACAAGGAACAAAAGATGGGAATCCCTGCTCATGCTGTTAGTTGCATTCATTTTGTTCCGCCCGGGGTTCTTCTGGGACAAAATATATGAACCCTACCTGCAAAAACAGCCGGTAAACATTTATCAGGTTGCCGAAGAAGCAGGACCAGGAGGGAAACTGGCCCTGGTCGCATCAGGAATGAATCTTGAGGGCGAAGAAGAACGCAAGTCTGTGCTGCTCCCTCTCAGTGACGCTGAAACTGGCAGGCAGAGGGTTGAGGACGCCGGCCTGGACTTAAGAACCGGGGCAGACGGTAATTTGCTGGTTGAAGAAAATGGCACTATCACCATCGACATGGTGAGGTTCGACAGTCCTGCAGAAAAGCTGGGGTTGAGTTTTGAATGGAAAATTGAAAACCTTCGGGTGGAAGCACAGCGTCCCCCTAAACACGTCATGTTTATTCCAGCCCTCCTGCTGCTGGGATTTATCTGGTTTTTACAGAAAAGACGGATCAAAACGACCACTGCAACTGAATTAGCAACCTAGCCTGACTTGTCTCCAAACACTGCATATTGTGGTGTTTGGAGCACTCTCCTGATTCATCACATAGGTCTCTCATTCCTGGGTTTTCACGGGTTTTGAAGTTTGATCTGAAGCCTTTGATCATGACATCGAGTAAGGACATAGATTGTGAAGGGGATGAAGGGGTCACCCATTAAAGCT
>JAKSDL010000881.1 GCA_022360105.1 Pseudomonadota bacterium | reverse complement strand
GAAAATATTATTTTCCAGATCTTGTTCATTCAGGTTTTTAAATAAGGTTTCGCCGATCTTTTTATGAATCTCCTTTTTTTGGTCAGTACTGACCAATGAATAGGCAGCTTGTTGAACCCTGTCGTGCAAAAAGCCGTAAGATATAGTCTTGGCGGTCTTATGATGATTAATAAGACCATCGATTCTTTTCTCCAAAAAAAGCAGGTGATAGTCTGATTCCGGTATGATTAGACCTTCTTGGATTGTTAACAAAAGCTCTTTGGATAAATTGCTATAAGACTTGTTTGAAATGATTGACAGGAGGTATAGATTAAACTCGTTACCTATGCACGCCGAGTATTTAAGAATTTCCTGTGAATCGGTTGAGAGGTTTTGGATTTTTTTAGTCATCAAATCAATGACATTGTCAGTCATTTTAAGTGCCTGGATCTTGCCCAATTCCCATTGCCATTCACCTTTTTCTTTATTGAAACTAAGTAGCGCGTCCTTGTGAAGAGCTTTTAAAAACTGGTTTGTGAAAAAGGGATTCCCATGGGTCTTTTCATAAACTACCGCCGCAAGTTGGTCGATACCGTCTTTTTTATGATTGATGGAATCGGACAGAAGTTCCGAAATGTTTTTCTGGCTTAAATCTGATAATTCAATCTTGTTGAAGTTTTTTACTATACTATTGTTTTTAGCGATAAACTGGGCCAGGGGGTGATGATCTGAGACCTCATCATGACGGTAAGCGCTAATTATCCATAAATTTTGGATCTCATCGTTATTCATCAGTCCTAGAATCAATTCCAAGGTGTCATTTTCCACCCATTGCAAATCATCTAAAAAAATGATCAGGGGGTGATTCTTGGTTGCAAATACTTTAACAAAACCTTGGAATACTGTTTCGAAACGAATTTTACTTTCTTTTGGTGGTAGCGTTTCCAGCTCCGGTTGAGGGCCGGAAATCTTTTCCAATTCGGAAACAACCTCTGCAATCGCCTGCCCTTTCTCATCTAATGCCTTGATGAGTTCCTGTTTCCAATCATTTTTACTCGTAATACTGTCGGCAAGAAGTAAATCAATAAGCTCCTGAAATGCTTGGTTTAGTGCTGAATAAGGTTGCTCACGTTTTAATTGATCAATTTTACCGCTAATGAAATAGTGGCTATCTTTTGCAATTTTTGATTGTAGAAGTCTGACGAGTGATGTTTTTCCTGTCCCTGCGCTGCCGGAAATAATACTCCACTCTTTGGATCCCTGGTTGACATGCGAATATACTCCTAATAATTGGTCGATATCTTTTTCCCTGTTATAAAGCTTACTAGGTAAATTTAGTTTATTAGGAATATCCTTTTGAGCGGGTTTCACACTATCGATAATGTTACAATCGTCCAGGTGGGCAAGACAGAGTTCCAAATCATACAACACTCCTGTCGTAGACTGGTACCTTTCTTCCGGGGGCTTTGCCATTAATGTATTAATTATTTCAGCGAGAAAAGCGGGTGTCTTTGGATTGATCAACTGAGGAGATATTGGAACTTTTGCAAGGTGACTATGTATGACTTCAAGTGCATCCTCTGAATAGAAGGGCAGCTGGCCTGTCAATAGCTCGTATAACGTCACCCCGAATGAGTACAGATCAGTTCTATAGTCTAGTAATCTATTCATTCGGCCTGTTTGTTCTGGCGACATATAGGCAAGTGTTCCTTCAATTGAATCGGAGCTGGAATTGGAAATTGAATGGCGAGAATGGTAGGAAATATTGCAAGCGATTCCAAAATCAATAATTCGTGCTTTCTGAGTTTCCTCGTTCCATAGAATATTTGAAGAATTAATATCTTTGTGAATGACTTGCTGTTCGTGAATCAGTTCCAAAGTTTTGATAACCTGAATGGCAATCTTGAGTATTTTCTTTACGTCAATAGCCTCACTATTGTTGATATTCTTTTTGAAAGATCGATCCAGCGATGATCCGTCAATATCCTCGAGCACCATTACCAGGGTGTTCTTGAACTGAATTATTTCGTAGGCATCTATAACTCCGTTCACCTTTAGATCTTTTGTTGTTTGGAATTCCCTTTGAAAGTCGGCTATTTCCTTATGGGAGGGATAGTCACGCAGCTTCTTTAGTATAAAGGACTGATCGCCGTCGACTTTTTTGCAACGATAGATGGTAGAAAAGTAACTTTCATAGATCTTATCGTCGATTAAATAGGATGCAATGGTTTCCATAGTGTTTTAACTTATTGTTGATATCCGACCTCAAACTAGGCTCTACTTCTTTTTGCGTTTGTTGGTCAACATACCGCATACAATTGACTGATTAGTTTTGATCCAATCTGAAAAGGGCTAGTTTTGTCGGGCTCGTTGTACCCATTGGCACAAGTCATGATGTTGGCTATTAGAGAATAAATCCTTTGATACAGCTCTTTTGGCTCCTTTTCGAGCAGCTTCTTTAATAACAGACCTTGCTGTCAATCTTTTATCTGGTTCAATTCTGCTGTTAACACATAGATCGGGAATTAAGGTAGATTCCTGCAGGCACCTTCAGCGTTCGGATTTGTCGGGGATTATCCAGAATGACGCTCGTGGGCTCGCTTACCCCGGGCTTTATGATTTTCCCTTTCTGGAAATAGGTTTTTTAACTAATCTTCCTTGAAAGGATTGGGAGTCGGCATCCAGCATTACTTGCAATTCGATGCCTGTTTAGACTCCGGGTCTAGACCGGAATGACGATATGGCAGGCCTTCGGAATTGATGGAGAGAACTTAACATTGGTTGGGTTTTCTATTAGGAAGACTTTCTGAATTCGTCGTTTTGTTTTTTGGGCAGGCTGAAGCGAAAGGTTGCGCCGCCTTTTGGGTTGTTTTCGGCCCAGATGTCTCCTTCATGTCGTTTGATAATCTCTTTGCAGATCGAAAGTCCGAGACCTGTTCCTCCCGCTCCGTTATTAGTGATGCTACTCTGCATGAATTTGTCAAATATCTCTTTAAGTTCTTCATCAGGAATTCCAATACCTGAGTCAATTACAGAGACAACCAGACAATCCTTTTGATCCTTAACCTCCAATTTAACCTCACTATCATTTTCCGAAAATTTGATGGCGTTGGAAAGCAAGTTTCTAATTACCTGACAGATTTTCTCAAAGTCAAATGAAGTGATATCATTAAATGCAGGCTCTGAAACTATAATTTCAATGTTTTTCTTTTCAGACAGGACCTTTAACTCCCGAGTAATCTCTCTAATTGCTTGTGTGAGAGGGTTTTCTTCAAAAACATATTTTAACTTGCCAGCCCGCATTTTTGAAAAATCCAGAAGATTATTCAACAAAGTCAACAGTCTTTCCCCACTAGTCATAATTTCGGAAAGGTAGTCTTCCAAAACCTCTTTTTTGATACTGCTAACCCTGGATAAACTAAGTTTGGCATAACCAAGGATGGCATGCATGGGCGTGCGTAGTTCATGACTCATGTTAGCCAGGAAATCAGATTTGGCCTGATTGGCTTTTTCAGCTTCCTCTCTGGCTTTTTGTAAGAGAATGTTTTGCTTTCGTAATTCAAAGGTGCGGAGTTCCACCTTATCTTCCAGTGTATGGCTATATTGATTGAGTTGCTGGTAGAGATTGGCGTTTTCGATGGAAATGGCAATCTGTGTGGAAAGCATTTGTAGCAATTCAGCTCTATCCTGGGTGAAAGCATACGATGTTTCGTTGTTTTCCAGATAAAGGATACCAGTCAGATTTCCCTGGTATTTTATGGGGATACACAGCAATGATTTCGGCTGTTTAAGCGAGATATACCTGTCTTTGATAAAACGTTTATCAGTTTTTGCATCATCTATGACAATCGTTTCGCCTGTGATGAGAATATAGTTGATAAGAT
>JAKSDL010000468.1 GCA_022360105.1 Pseudomonadota bacterium | reverse complement strand
GGATTTGGACTTAAGATCGGTCATTGATTCAATGTTGAATGCATAGAATATAACTAGTGCCTGAAGGAAAACCAATCTAATCCATGCCGATAAAAGATTAAAAAGCAGCTTGACGCTTTGAAGTATAGTGCTTTCAGCATTCAGCGATCAGCTCTCAGCCGGTTTTTGCTTGTGATGTCTTAAGCTGACGGCTGACAGCACGTTAATCTTCAAGTAAAATTCCGGCATCTGGCACCAGGCTGGATAACTGTTTAGCGATTTCCCGTCCAGGCACTAATTATGAAAACCAACAACTAATAAGGCAAGTTGCGTTTGAAAAAAAAGCCGAAACCACTCTCAGACATAAAAGAAACCCAGACCGTCTCAAGATCTCGTTTAAAAATGGCTATACGATCAATTTTTAGGGCGTTTAGCAATCGAGTATTGGAGTTTTTCTCAGCGGCAGCCATGGCTGAAGGGGATCAGAAAATGGCCACTGATTATCTTGATCAGCTGTCCGAAGGTCAGATAGAACAGTTACGCCAAGAGTTTAAAGCACGCTACTTCAACTTTAAATCCATCCTGCAGGCAAACAACAGTGCGCTGGAAAATATGGGCGCCATTGAAAAAGCCCTTTCTCAAAACAAAGCATTTTCCATGGCGTTCGTAAAACAGAAAGTGGTTGCAACAACGGTGGATGTGTTGCGAATGATTCGAAACCTTGAAGAGATAGCTCCTGGAACCTATAGCCGGCTAGACGATAGCTTTGAAGCCATTCATGAGGAGATTAATCAAAAACTACGTCCTAAAAAGATTGCAGGAGAAGGTCCCCTTGTTTGCTCTCTGGAACAACTTAACAGAAAAAAAGCTCCTCTGGTTGGCAACAAGTTGGCTTGTTTGGCTGAGATCCGGATTATCCCGGATCTAAATATTCCCAGGGGATTTGTCGCCACCTCCTCTGCTTACGGGTTGTTTTTGGGACACAACTATCTGGCATCAGAGATTGACCAGCATCTTCAGGAGATCGATTATGATGATATGACGAGCTTAAGTAAAATAAGTGCCAATATTCAACGTAAAATCACTGAAGCGGTTGTCCCGGAGGAAATGGTCAATGCCATCTTAAGCTTTTATGATGAATTAAGTGACGGACCGAATGATCTTCTCATGGCTGTCAGAAGCAGTGCAGCTTATGAAGACTTGCCCGGGATGTCATTTGCAGGGCAGTTTGAAACGGTTTTGAATGTGAACCGGGAGGGGCTTGTAAACGCCTACAAACAGGTTGTTGCCAGTAAATATGGGGTGGAAGCTTTAGTTTACCGATTCAACAGGGGCCTTCGCGATGACGAAAATCCCATGTGCGTGGGATTTGTGGAAATGATCGATACAGTTTCCAGTGGTGTGATTTATACTCGAAGCCCTATGAACAGGCTTGGTTATACGATCAAAATTGATTCCTGTTGGGGATTGCCAAAAGGCGTTGTTGACGGGAGTATAGCTTGTGATACCTTTGAAATCTCCAGAACACCACCTTTCACCGTTCGAATGCGGCAAATCGTCAATAAATCCTTCAAACATGTCAGATCACCTGGCGGGACGACTATAGTCCCCGTAGAGGAGGAAAAGAAACAACAGACAAGCCTCACAGCAGAACAACTTTCAAATCTTGGTTCTGCAGCCATAAAACTGGAATCTCGCTTTGGAGAACCTCAAGACATTGAATGGGGTATTGATGAATATGGGACAGCCTACATTTTTCAATCCCGTTCACTCCCGGACCAGAATACGTCATCAGATCAGAAGCAGGGCGAGGAGCATGACGTCAGCCGTGAGACTCTCATTGTCAAAGGCGGAACAACCGTATGCCCTGGTGCAGTCTTTGGTATTGTATATCGATTGGAATCTAAATCAGATCTGATGAATATTCCCAAAGGTTGTATTCTTCTGGTAAAACACCCCTTGCCCCAGTGGGCATCGGCATTGAACCATGCTGTTGGACTCATCGCTGAATCCGGTGGTTATGCTGGTCACCTGGCTAACGTTTCACGAGAGGCTAATCTTCCCGCGCTTTTTGGAACTCCCGAGGTCGGCAGTTTATTAAAAAATTATGATTCAATCACCCTTGATGCAAATTCGCAGGAGATACATCAAGGAAAAGTTGAATCTCTATTGACCTATCAACCGAATAATCACATCCGTTTAGCAGAAAGTCCGGTATACCAGGTATTGGCAGAAACAAGTCGGTCTATTGTTCCCCTGCACCTGCTCGATCCTGATTCAGTGGATTTCAGACCGTCTAAGTGTCAATCACTTCATGACATAACCCGGTTTATTCACGAAAAATCGATCACCGAGATGTTTAACTTCGGCAAGACGCATCATTTTTCGGAACGATCGAGCAAACAGTTGTTTCACAAAGTACCCATGCAATGGTGGGTATTAAACCTTGATGACGGATTTAAACAGGATATCCGCGGCAAGTACGTCACGTTGGAAGATATTGACTCAATTCCCATGCACGCGCTTTGGGAGGGTATAGTGGCCTTTCCCTGGGAAGGTCCACCGCCAGTGGATGGTGGAGGGTTTTTTTCGGTAATGCTTCAGGCTACAACAAATCCTGCCTTAACCATCGGGGGCAAGGCCGGTTTTGTTGATAAGAACTATTTTATGATATCGAAAAATTTCTGCAATCTGGCTTCAAAACTTGGATTTCATTTTACTACGATTGAGGCCATGATCAGCGATACCATCGGTGAAAATTACATCAGTTTTCGCTATAAAGGAGGCGCGGCAGACTTTAAAAGACGATTGAGCCGAGTGCAATTTCTGGGTGAAATACTTGAACAGCATCAATTTATAACAGACGTCAAAAAAGATATCTTAACAGCACGATTTGAAGATAACGACCCGGAAACGATGAAAGATCGATTACGAATTTTGGGCTATCTGCTGATCCATACCCGTCAGATCGATATGATTATGATGAAACAGTCCATGGTGAATTACTACAAAACCAAATTTAAAAAAGAAATATCGATTCTGTTGGAATCCCACAAAAGTAAAATTCCGCCCGGGGATAAAACTGTACTTGAATCAAAACAGGAAGTATAACATACAAACATAGATTTTAGGTTTTTATCAAAACCCAGCAACATCTTAGTCCTTGCAAGGCAAGCCAAAGTCGTATGACATAGTAATCGGTTATCGACTACCTGTTGTCGGCCTTCTGTGAAAGCTCCGCTTTCTTTATTAATGAAGCAGTTATTAGGCAACCGTTTAAAAACAGCTCATAAGATAAAGGTTGTTGCTTAATCGGAGAGATAGTTTTCCATGTTCTCTTCCAGACATAGATAATTACTTCACAAACTGATAACCGATAACTGACAGCACAGTCAATATCGGAATAAAAACCCGCGTTTAAGGACTCGGTAAAGCAAAACCAAACCCTGAAATGTGTGGTATAATCAGGTTCATTGATGAAACTGATGGATTAAAACACTGATATACCAGGAGTTACGTGCATTCACTGACTTTTCATTTACAAGAGCCAACAAGCGTGCCTATCGAACTGCAACAGCTGATTGATGCTATCCCGATAGGTGTGTCGCTAATCGACGAATCCTGCACGGCCATTGCCATCAACAAGGCGTTGCAGGTCTTAACCGGATTC
Organism: Pseudomonadota bacterium; assembly: GCA_022360105.1. The sequence continues at coordinate 38 of JAKSDL010000468.1, read as the reverse complement.
TCCAGCGTTGAAGCAAGTGGCTTGCCTTGTTATCATGT
>JAKSDL010000639.1 GCA_022360105.1 Pseudomonadota bacterium | reverse complement strand
TCACAATCTGATCTTAAATTGTAATATAGTTTATTCACCACGAAGACACGGAGGGTACGGAGGAAAGATTTTATGTGAAGGAAAAGCAATGCTTGGTAATAGCTGTTAAAGATGGGCACGCTGCGCTTTGCCCATCCTACGGATTTACTAAGGATTTACTGCATTTTAGATTAGAATGAAAACGTTGCTTTTGGTTTTATTTTTTAACTGGATTCCGGATCAGGCCCGGAAGTCAGGCCTCCGGTTTTGTTTTTTATTTGGCTTTCGGGTTGAGATTTTTGATATCTGTTGCCAATTCGTCGAAGTTTTTTTCCTGCTGTAGTCTTTTCTGTTCTTCCTTGTATTTATCATATTCCAACACTGATTTTTCTTTTGCCATTTGGTGACTGATTTTCCCAGCATGAGTCAAGATTTCCCTGCCATTAAGTTGAATTATTGCATCCAACCTTTCAATCCAATCTTTCATATACATAGGAGTTTGCTGCTGTGCCATTGTTTCAGCAAAAGCTAAATACTGTTCTACAAGCAATCCCAATAACTTCATCTCATCTTCATTAAGAAAGTTTTTGGCAATACTTGCGTCACTTTTCCGGATAGAAGGCTCTCCTTTTTTGTCATAAGATTGCATACCCAAAAGAGGTAATGAGGCATCAACTCGCTGATATATCAGTTCAGCCGCAGTCTGTTGACTAATGGCCCATAGCAACTTGTTTTGGACAACTTTGAAGAACTCGATGGTTTTCTCATCTTTTGGATTGTAATCGATGCTGGTAGTATAAATGTCTTTGACTTTTTGATAGAAAAATCGTTCTGATAGTCGAATTTCACGAATGCGTTCCTGCAGTTCCGTAAAATAATTCATTGAACTACCAGTTTTAAAACGCTCATCATTTAAGGTATATCCCTTTACTATATACTCTTTTAACCTTTGGGTTGCCCAGATTCGAAATTGAGTACCTTGCATCGACTTCACTCGATAGCCTACGGATGTAACAACATCCAAATTATAGTATTTTAGGTCATAGTTTTTACCGTCTTTGGCAGTTGTCCGGAATTTCCGGACAACTGAATCTTGTATTAATTCTCCTTCATCAAAGATATTTTGAATATGCTCCGAAATAGTTCTCTTATTTTTATTGAATAGCTCTGCCATATGCGCTTGAGTTAACCACACTGTTTCATCTTCTAGTCGCACATCAATTTTGATTGAGCCGTCGTCAGTTTGGTATATGATCAATTGGGAGTCGTTATTCATTTTTACTGGCTTAATTCGATACTGTTAGTTGATTCTCATGCTGTCTTTAAATTCAAGCTCCCTGCTTCAATTATATTCCTGGAACTAATTCATGAGGTGCGAGACTCGCAGCACCGAACAGGAATAAAACTTTGGGTCAAGCAACTGTCAAAAGGTATTTGACAGATATAAAAGATGGGTACGTTACGCTTTGCCCATCCAACGGGTTTATTGCATTTTAGATTTGAGATTGTAGATTTTATATTTTCCAGGTTGTGAAAGCAACGCTTTTGGTTTCTCCTGCTATTAAAGACGGGCACGCTACGATTTGCCCATCTTAAGGGACTATTCACCACAGAGACACGGAGATCACAGAGAAAAGATTTTGAGTGGGGAAAGTAAATAATAGCATGAGATTTGCAGCATTGCCCCTGCCTTGTTCTATTCTATTGCCTCCCAATATCCGCCTTTGGCAGGTCCAATTCGTTTGAGTCTACCTGTTTTTTGCAGACCTTTTAGATTTCGTTCGATTGAGCGAGTTGTAACACCAATTTGGTCTGACAATTGAGGAATGGTCAAATTTCCATTTACTTTCAGAAGACTAAGTATTTTTTCAGATGTTTTCCCCGACATTTTCACCGACGCTTTCCCCGACACTTTCTCCCTCGTTTCTCGGGTAGCTTTTTCTTTTACTACCCAAGAAAGACTTAGTGAAGAAGCAGTCAAATCCAAAAACCAGCTCCGATCAGTCTATTCCTGAAAGCTTTTGTATTGTCATGGGAAAAGATCGCTGTGTGAGTTGTTATTCACCGCAGAGACACGGAGATCACGGAGAAAAGATTTTGGAAGTAAAAGAGTTTTTGATTTGTTTGTATCAACTATTTTCTCCCTGGTTTACACCCTAGCTTTCTCCCTAGTTTTTGCTGACGTT
>JAKSDL010000860.1 GCA_022360105.1 Pseudomonadota bacterium | reverse complement strand
TAGTAAAAAACATCAAGAAAACAGTCCGCAACAATAGGAATAGTTATGGAAACTAACCTTTCAACTAATGAAATGGCTAAAAATGCCAAAAAAGCATGTCTAAAGATAGCCAATGTCGACACAAAAACCAAGAATCAACTGTTACTTGCCATCAGTGATCGCATCAAACAGAGCGCGACTCGAATTAAGGATTGTAATGAAAAAGATGTCCAATTTGCCAAAGAGCTATTGGAAAAAGGCGAACTGAGCAAACCGTTACTAAATAGACTGATTCTCACCGATGACAAAATTGAGCAATTAAGCACCTATCTGGAAGAAGTTGCCAAACTGGAAGACCCGGTTGGAAAAAGGCAGTTTGCCATGAAGTTGGCTAATGGATTGGAGCTGGAGAGGGTTACCTGTCCAATCGGATTGATTGCAATTATCTTCGAGAGTAGACCTGAAGTAGTCATCCAAGTCACAGCTCTAAGTCTAAAGTCGGGCAACGGGGTGATTTTGAAGGGGGGTGCCGAAGCAGCTAATACCAATAGAGTGCTGTTTGAGATAATCAATGAAGTCTTGAGTGAGTTTGATCTGACTAATACTGTGAATCTCATCGAAACCAGGGGGGATGTAGCAGAATTGCTGAAACAGGATGAATTTGTCGATCTTATTATCCCTAGGGGAAGCAACTCATTTGTCAAATATATTCAAGATAATACGCGCATTCCTGTGTTGGGGCATTCCTCGGGAATCTGTCATATTTATATAGATTCCGAATATGATTCTGAAATGGCCATTCCTGTAATTCTGGATGCAAAACTGGACTACCCATCGGCCTGTAACGCTGTTGAAACCTTGCTTGTGAATCAAAACGTTGCAGAAGAATTGATACCTGAGGTCATAAAATCCCTCCAAAACAAAGAAGTCAAGGTGTTGGGTTGCGGGCGAACTACAGAAATAGCAAAGATCAACAATTTAACTATAGAAAACGCTACCGAAGAAGACTGGTTAACGGAATACACGGATCTGATCCTTTCCATCAGAATCGTAGAATCAACAAATGATGCCATTGACCATGTTAACACTTATGGTTCGCATCATACTGATTCCATCATAACCACTAGTGATGAGACGGCGGCATATTTTCTACAGCAAGTTGATTCTGCCTGTGTCTTTCACAATGCGTCGACACGCTTTTCTGATGGGTACGTATTTGGATTGGGAGCCGAGGTGGGAATCAGCACCAATAAGACTCACTCCAGGGGGCCTGTCGGACTAGATGGTATGATCATCTACAAGTATTTACTAAAAGGTGAAGGACACATGAAAGGGTCCTTTTCCGGTCCCAATGCACAAACATTTATACACGAACCAATCGACTAGTAACATTAAATGAAGTCTAATATAATCAATAAATTAAACAAACTTATCTCTTTTCTGGAAGATTCAACTAGCATGTCTTCAACTGATTTGAACCACTTAGAGTCAGCTGTGGACGCGATTCTGGGAACCCGTAAAACAACAACAGAAAAATCCTTGAAACCAACACAGGATATCATTTACATTTGGAGCGACGGCGCCTGCTCTGGAAATCCAGGCCCTGGAGGCTGGGGGACAATTATTGAAATGGATGGACAGCTCATGGAACTATCAGGAGGTAGCAGAAAAACCACCAACAACATCATGGAAATGCTTGGTGCTTTAGAAGGAATCAAAAGAACCCCTCCGGGCAGTTCCATAGTTTTAACGTCTGATAGCCAATACCTTGTCAAAGGCATGACTCAATGGATTCATGGTTGGAAGAAAAAGGGCTGGAAAAAAGCAGATGGAAAGGCTGTTTTAAACAAAGACATCTGGTTGGAGCTTGATGAGGAAGCCAGCAAACGAACTATTGACTGGAAGTGGATCAAAGGGCATGCCGGTCACCCTGAGAACGAAAGGTGCGACGAGCTTGCCCGGGAAGCTATTCCACAATAGCTTCTTCAGCTTCTTCGGAGTTTTCTGATTTATAGGCAAATTCAGCACTGTTTGAGCGATACACGGCTTCCTTAAAAGTGCTGGCCAGATACAACTCCTTCTGGGCAAATTTATCAGCGGCATGATAGGTATTGACGCTATTCGGATTGACCCAAAATGCCAGCCCACCTTCTTTGGTGATCTTGTCAAAGTCAATGACGTGCTTGCTGAAGAAGTCTTTAATAGTATTCTGAATATGTCTGGAGTGCAAAATTAACTCTTGTTTCTGATACAACTCCTCTGCGGCTTTCTCCACGGGCCGATGATCAAATTCATCCACACACCAGTTTTTCAGATTATCCCGATATATGAAGGATACTCGCCCATACTCCAGTAAATTCAAGCAGATAAAGACATCAGTTACTTCTTTTTCCTTAAAAATACAATCCCTGAAATCATAATCCTGGGGCGGGAAAGCCTTATCAATGCTATCTACCAGACGATCGACAATATCCGGTCTGATAAACGCATATTTATCGGCTGATCGTTTTCCTACCTCCGTGTGTCCAACCGAGTATTCCAAAACCGTACGACTCTCCTTCAAAGTACCGCGATTCAACACACCGTAATAGCCATTCAATATGCAGTGTGCAATCCCATGCATAAACGATTCATGTTCGAACAACTCCACTTCATCGGGAAGATGCTGCAGATGACCAAAACCATCCTTTCCTCCACCCAGGCTGCTTTTTTGAATCGACTTGAAAAACCAGCGTTGCTTTTTATTGATCCCGATTTGCAGCCGGCCTCTCGGGACTTTTAAATGGCTCAAAATATCCCTGCGAATAACGTTTTTGGGAGGATCAAAATTCTTTTGGTAGTAGTGGAACCAGATTTTGTTTTCATCCTGGTTGGTTTTGTCCTCTCCACCGTATTTGTCTACATACTCCTGGACGCGATCCATGGATCGTTGAAACAGATATTTGAGGTCGTTTTCAAATTTTATAACTGATTCGACCTCACCATTGGCAATGTGTTCCAGCTGTCTGCGTTTGACACCGGTAAAAGCTTTTTCCAGAAAAGTAGCCAGGAATTTTTCCCGATATGTTTCCGGTTTTCTGGCCTCCCTGATATTTACGAATATGTCGGACACACGGATGTGTAACGCAAATCCCATGTCGATTACACGGGAAATCAGCAATTTCTCATCCTCATCCTGGATCACTTTGTTATCCGGTCCAAAACCTATTTTTAATGCCTTGTATCGCAACCACCAAGGATCCTGCCGTAAGCTGGGAAAACGCTCTTCCATTTTGAACAACTGATCAATAGACATGCCTTCCGGATTATCCTCCTCTCCCAAGGTATCATCTACATATTGGTCTCCATCGTCACTAACGGCTTCAATTCCAAAATCGTCATAATAGTCATCAATGATTTCGGTATCTGGATCATCGAAATCATAGTCGCTATATTCTTCCTGAATTTCATCGACCGGTATAATTGCTTCCCCGGCAAACTTATCCAATCGTTTGGGGTTTTTGATCAATTCAATAATCGAAGTATTGAACCGCTCATCGAACAGCATTTCGAAACGCAACAGGTTGAGCATGGCCTTGGGCAAATTACCCGATGATGCCTTGAATGATTCCCAGTAAATGGCTCCTGAATGGGAAACCATGTAATCTGTTGTCAATGGAGGTGTGGAGCCAAGATCAACCAACTTTCCCCGATGGGAATTGTAGATATCAGTAAATCCGAAACGGATTTTTTCAACCAGCGACTCATAGAGAGGACGGTTGGAGTTCACCGAACCCGGCATTAGAAAGTGAATTGGGATCATAGGGGTAAATTGGATGCCAGGCATCAATACTTCATAATTCAAAATCAATTCATATGCAGATCCCGATGCTTCTTTCGATTCCAACGTCGTCCCGTGTTTTCCATCCCTGTAGTCATCGTTAGAATAGGCAAATAGGTATACTTCCGCTTTTGGGTATTTTCTTTGAACATACTTTTGAATTTTGCGGATTTTTTCCTTAAGTAATGCCTCTTTTTCCGACCTGGCCTTCTGCATACACAAACTGGAATGCAACTTTTGCAGTCCGGTTATTTCATTTAACAGGGCAATTTTTTGCTTTTTGTCGCCTGATAACAATTTTGGGACATTGGTTTTTTTTGTAATCAGGTATTGATACAGCATGGGAAAGCGATTACTGAAATTCTTGTGCCCAACGGAAAGGATTTTGTTGCGAATGGAGGCATCCTTCATATCCCGTGGTTTTATCTTTTTGATCAGTTGGAATTTACGAGAGAAGTAATTGATCAGGGCATTTGACCGATCCTTTAAATAAGAATCGGTCATACTGTTTTTGTCATGAAGAAACGGTTCCAGTTCATATTGAACCTGCAGATCCAAATCGGAAGCAGTTTGTTTGTGCCCCACCGTACCGATGGATCCCAAGGATGCAATACTGTAAACAGGTTGAAAGGAATTTTTGTTTTCGTGGATGGCAGTACCAAGCTCGCTTTGGACAAAGCTATTGAATTCATCTTTAAAAATAGCTGAAACTTCACTGATTCCAACGACGCCTGTTGGAGCTCCTTGCACATATAAAGAGGCTATTTCTTCAACCTCAACTTCTTTTTTAACCCCGTGAACCTTCTGAATTTCGGTACATAAAAAGGTGTGCTCTTCAAATTTAGAATCGTTGACATGCAGAAAAAAAATAACCTCAAAAAGCGCCTTTTTCATCTCCTCCGAAAAAATAGAAAAGGCTAATTCCATGCGGCTGCGGTTGAATTGAGAGAAAAAGGCATAACCTTCATCGATCGCCTTAACTAATTCCGCTTCCTGCTCATTGCTGAAGATATCTTTTTTTAAGCTTTCTTTGAGTCGAATATAAAGAGACACGTTAGAATCCTTTAATCAAGTATTTCTGATAGAAAGCAGAAAATCCTTTACAGCATCGGAACCTGATTCTTCTTGAATTTCGATTAAGCGAGATCCGATCACCGCAATATCGATTTTCCCCTTTAGAAAGTCTATGTCAGCTTTTTCCTGGATCCCAAATCCCAGTGCCAATGGTAGCTCTGTCGCCCTACGATAGACTTGAATTTGATTGTCCAATGAATCATCAAAGGCTGTTTTTTTGCCCGTGACCCCTCTTCTTCCAACACAATAAACAAATCCCCCGGCCGATGCTGCCAGTTCCTTAAGTCGCTTTTCAGTATGTGTTGGAGTGAATATTAAGATGTTATCAAGGGATCGATCCTTACATCCATTCATCCAATTGGATGCTTCCTCAGGCGGCAGATCCGGAACAATAAAGCCCCTGATACCTATTTCCTGCGATTTGGATAAAAACCGATCCTCCCCATATACGAATATGATATTATAATATGTCATAAAAAGGAATGAAACATCAGGATAAGCTTGGCAGATCTCTTTAGCGAATTGCAAACATTCGGATACCTTGGTGTTGTTTTTCAGAGAGTTACTGTTTGCTTTTAAGATCACAGGACCATCCGCCGTCGGTTCGGAAAAAGGAATCTGCAGCTCAATCAGCTCAACTCCAGCTTCCACCATATTCTTAACTGTTTCCTTGTTTGATTCAAAGGAGGGATATCCCAAAACCAGATGCGTCATTAACAGGATCTCTTTTTCCTTTTTTTGACTTTGGATCAGTTTCTCAAGCATTGTATCGTTCTCCTTTTTCTATAATAAACTCTCTCCACTTCTTATCTTCAAAAGCATCCGCGATGGTAAATATGTCCTTGTCACCCCGTCCGGATAAGTTGATAAGTATTGCATCGTCCTCACTCAGATTCGGAGCTTCTTTATAGGCCTGAACAAATGCATGAGCCGATTCCAGGGCGGGTATAATTCCTTCGTTTTTGATTGTAAGGTTTTCAACTTCCATCACTTCTTTATCAGTAGCAGCCTCAAAGCGAACTCGACCTGTTTGATGTAAATGAGCCAGAATAGGCGATACACCAACATAATCCAATCCGGCTGAAACAGAATGGGTATCATTCATCTGGCCATCGCCATTTTGCAGAAACATGGTTTTGTATCCCTGACACACTCCCAGGCTTCCATCTTTGGATGCCAGCCTGGATGCGTGCTTTCCTGATTCCAAACCAAGACCTCCCGCTTCAACTCCCACCAGTTCAACATCAAGATCATCAAGAAAACCGCCAAAAATACCCATTGCGTTAGAACCACCTCCAACGCAGGCATAAACCCTTTTTGGTAATGAACCATGAATATCCAGCATTTGCTTTCTGGCTTCAATCCCGATAATAGATTGCAACCAGGCAACCATCTCCGGAAAAGGATGTGGTCCACACACCGTGCCCATTACGTAATGGGTGGTGTCCATATTGGTTGCCCAATCACGGAAGGCAGCATTGATGGCATCCTTAAGCGTCTGACTGCCATCCTCAACCGAAACAACTTTAGCACCCAGTTTTTCCATCCAAAAGACATTGGGTCTCTGCCTCTCCACATCTTCAGCCCCCATGTAGATCGTGCAGTCAAATCCAAACTTCGCTGCCATGGTGGCTGTGGCTACACCATGTTGGCCGGCTCCTGTTTCAGCAATTACCCGGGTTTTTTTCATTCGTTTGACCAAGAGACCCTGACCCATCACATTGTTGGCCTTGTGAGCACCTGTATGGTTGAGATCTTCTCGTTTGATGTAGATCCTGGCACCCTTGAAATGTTTTGAGAGATTTTCCGCCAAGGTTATGGGTGTCGGTCTGCAGGAATAGGTCGACATCAATTCCCTGTATGATTCCCAAAACGAAGTATCACTTCTTACCTGTTCGTAAGCCTGGATCAACTCCTCAAAGGTCGATCTGAGTATTTCGGGAATAAACATCCCACCAAAATTACCGAAGTAACCGTTTTCGCTTTTTTGTACCATGATGCGTTTTGTTTAATGGTGTTGTGGCGTTTGCCATTGTTCAAGAAATTCCCCCAATAAATAGATAGAGCCAGCGATAACCAACAAGTCGTGTTCCGGCAAAGACTCCTTGGCTACTCCTGCAATCAATTCAGTAATATCAATTGCCTGCAAAGTGCTGAAGTTCATATCTGTCAATAACTCTAGAACTTTGTCTGCATCCAGTGCCTTTTCATTTTTTTGTTTGATCGGTAGAAATTCGACATGATAAAGACCATTCAGATCAATCACATCTGCGATCTGTTTGTCTTTTTTCCAGCCGATTGCAAAGAGTATGCGTTGATCGTGATGCTGCTGTTTTAGAAAATCAAAAAGAGATTGAATTGATGATTCATTGTGTGCTGCATCCAGCAAGATTCGTTTACTTTCATCAAGATATTCCAGTCTGCCTCGCCAGGTTACATTTTGTAAGGACATTATAATCCGGTCTTTTGATAACCATCTGCCCTCCGGAATAATTGAATGATACAAGGCCAGTGCCGTAGCTGTGTTGTGTTTCTGATGATCACCAGCCAGGGATTGAGATGGCACCGGAATTTCCAGGGGTATGGTATAATTCTTATGATTTCGCACGACCAAGTGATAGATCGTTTCATGTGAAACATCTGAATAATCAGCAGAAAAATGCTCCGGAGAAAAAAACGCCTTTATCCCTGTTTCCAGACAATGATTCTTAATGACCTGCTTAACTCTTTCCAGCTGTTGAGTAACAAAAACCGGTGAATTGGTTTTTAAAATACCCATCTTTTCCCAGGTGATCTCTTCCAGTGTTTCACCAAGAAACTCCTGATGATCATAACCGATTCTAGTCAGGATGCAAGCCAGGGGATTTTCTACTACGTTGGTTGCATCCAGTCTTCCTCCCAGTCCTGTTTCAAGTATAATGAAATCCACTTTGTGGGATCTAAACACTTCAAACGCCAGGGCGATAGCAAATTCGAAGAACGTGGGACTGATTGATCCATCCCTTGATTCCGGTTTGGTTAGATCCAAATCGATATCACAGCTGCGGCAAATTCTTTCAAAGGCGTAATCTAGGTCTTCATCGGTTACCGATTTGCCACAAATCCTGAAGCGTTCATTAAAGGAAATCAAGTGGGGAGAGATTGTTGAACCTGTGGTAAATCCGGTGTCGAGCAACAATTGTTCGATTGTCGCAAGTGTTGAGCCTTTTCCGTTGGTGCCTGCAATATGAATGATGCGAGGGTGATGGTGGGGATTTCCCATCCGGTTTAGCATTTCCCGGATGGTAGAAAGGCCTAGTTTGATATTAAACTGTCCAAGGTTGTAAAGAAATTCAAGATAGGCTGCATTCAACTCAATCCTCAACTTTCAACGGTCTGTTCATTAATTCCATCATGCTGTCTTTTAGAGACATGTTTTCATATATCACCTGGTAAACGCCTTTACATAACGGCAGATCAATATTTTCCTTTTTAGAGATTTCCCAAACGGCTTTAGTTGTGTAATACCCTTCTGCCACCGTTCCACCCATGGAAGCCAGGATGTCTTCCACTTTTTCACCTTTGCCGATTCTTCTGCCAAAGTTCTTATTGTGGCTGCTTTTTGGTGAATAGCAGGTCAGTGCCAAATCACCTAAACCACTCAAACCGTACAGGGTTTCAAATGAGATTCCCTGGTGTTGGCAAAAACGTTTCATTTCTGCCAAACCTCGTGTCACGACAACGGATATCACTTCTTCATAAAGCCCTATACCATCAGCTATTCCGGCAATAATGGCATAAATGTTTTTCAGCGCTCCCAGCAGCGCCACACCTTTTAATTCCACACTGCGATAGACTCGGAAAGATGTACTGCTGAATAGTTCCTGTAGCTGAGCTCCCATCTTTTCGTCTTCGCAAGCCATCGTTTCAGCTGCAGGAGTGATATCGGAAAGCAAACCTTCAGGAAAACACGGACCTCCCAGATGCGCCAGCGGGTTATTCGGGAAGTATTCTCTAACAATTTCAGGAACCGTTTGCAGGGATTCTCGTTCAATTCCCTTGTTGATACTGACAATCACAGTGGAATCGGAAAGTCCTTCGATTCTCTTCAACACCCCTCTCATAAAAGCAACGGGTATCGCTACCACTACCAGATCAGCATTTTCCAGGGATTTAATTAAATCCAACTCGAAGTGTATCCTTCCTTCACAGCTGAACCCGGGAAGGTTTGGTGCTCGATCGTTCGCTTTTAATTCATCATATTCCGATTGCAGATGGCATTGGAGGGTTACCCGAAGCTCTTCTTTCCTGCTGAGATAAATAGCCATGGCTGTGCCCCAGCGACCGGCTCCCAGCACTGTGATGTTTTGAATCGGTTTGATTGCAGTCATTTGTTTTCAACCTAAAAAAAAAGGGACAGCCGGAAGTCCACCTGTCCCTTTAATCAATGTACTATTTCATGAAATAGTCTTTTCAGTTTTTGCAACTGGTACCGAGAGCCGGAATCGAACCGGCACGGCCGCGAGGCCACTGGATTTTGAATCCAGCGTGTCTACCAGTTTCACCATCTCGGCAATTTAATATGCAATAGTAGAGGATAAGCCTTCAACCTGTCAACCGGAATTCCTACAGACCGACTGCTAAAAGCAATAACAACAGTTTCTGAAAGCCTGTTCTCGCTACTTGAAGCAAAACAAAAATACTGTTAGGTTTAATTTATCATCGATTGATGTCTGCCAGGACATCCAGTTGATAGTATTGATTTTTAAAGAGTTTTTTCTTTTTCACAACTAGAAACATTTGGGAGCCAAGGTGGATTTTTTTGAAAACCTAATTGCAGAAAGACTCGGAGGCAAAAGCTTCGGTAAGTCAACAGAGATATACAAATTCCAGAAAATTAAAATGGCCAAGGCCGAAGCAACAAAAAAATATCCGGATATTCCTATTATCGATATGGGAGTAGGCGAACCGGATATTCCTGCTGATGCATCAGTAGTTCAAGCACTGGCTGAAGAAGCTGGGAAACCTGAAAACAGATGGTATGCGGATAACGGTATTCCGGAATTCCAGGAAGCTGCTGCTGACTATATGGATAAGGTATACAGTGTTTCCAATCTTGATCCGCAAAAACATATTGTTCATGGAATAGGCTCCAAACCGGTTCTGGCTTTATTACCCATCTGTTTAATCAATCCGGGTGACATAACGCTTTCTACCTCCCCGGGTTACGGTGTAACAGGCACATACACCAGATATCTTGGTGGTGCTGTGCATCAGCTACCACTGCTTAAGGAAAACGGTTTTTTACCTGATCTGGATTCGATTCCGGGAAATGTACTGGAAAAAGCAAAAATCTTATACATTAATTATCCAAACAATCCCACAGGGCAAGTAGCAACCAGCGAATTCTTCGAAAAAGTGGTTGCCTTCGCAAAAGCAAACAATGTGGCTGTCATTCATGATGCAGCGTACGCAGCAGTAACTTTCGACGGTTACAAGCCGCTTAGTTTTCTCTCGGTTGATGGAGCAACTGATGTCGGCATTGAAGTACACTCCCTTTCCAAGGCTTTCAACATGACAGGTTGGAGAATAGCTTTTGTTGCCGGAGATCCAAAAATCGTCAGTGCCTATGCAACTGTGAAGGATAACACCGATTCGGGTCAGTTTAGGGCGATTCAACTTGCAGGAATCAAGGCTTTGAACAGTCTGAGAATTACGGATGAAACCTGTGAAAAATACTCCAGGCGATTTGACTTGCTGGTGGCAGCCCTCAATGAGTTAGGATTTGAAGCAGAAAAGCCAAAAGGTACTTTTTATGGCTATGTAAAAGCACCAAAAGGCGCTGCCGGAGGAGTTACCTTTGACAATGCAGAAGAAGCTTCCACCTACTTGATTAAGGAAGCTTTAATATCTACCGTGCCATGGGATGATGCAGGCTCGTTTCTGAGGTTTTCCGTTACCTTTAATGCTGCAGGGATTGAGGAGGAGAAATCCGTGATTGAAGAACTGAAAACCAGGTTGGCAAAACTGCAGCTGACTTTTTAAAGAGATTGACTAAACTTTCTTGTTTCCTAAAGCTCCGTGTCTGACATCCGGAGCTTTCATTTCTTATAGCCCCAATCACATATCAAATCAGACAGCCATTTATGTCCAACGGTGATTCTTTGAAAAAGAGAATATCCAGCTATTTGGCCCCCCGTTTATTGAAATGGCTCATGCTGATAATCCTGCTGTCCTGCAGAAAAAAATGGATTGGGCTGGAACACATTGAAGATTTAAAAAAAAGAAACGAGAATTGGATATATTCTTTTTGGCATAACAACATTACCTATGCTGCAGTGCTTTTGAGAAATCAACGTCTGCTTTCGCTTGTAAGTGCAAGCAAAGATGGTAGTTTTGCTGCCACCGTTGTGGAACTCCTGGGGAATCAAACTATCAGAGGCTCCAGCTCCAGGGGAGGAGTTAGAGCTTTGTTATCAATGATCAAAGGAATCAAAACAGGGCAAAACGGAGCGATCACTCCGGATGGACCACGAGGACCAAAATACAAACTGCAGCACGGTGCAATTACGGTTTCCCAAAAGTCATCCGCACCTCTTGTTCCTTTGCATGTAGAATCAACCAAACAATGGGTGTTTAGCAAAAGCTGGGACAAACATAAAATGCCTAAACCCTTCTCCACCGTGGTTGCCGGCCTGGGAGCGCCAGTTCAGATACCGGAGACACTGGACAAAAACCAATTTGAAGCTGTTGCAAAAGAATTTGAAAACCATATGATGCTCAATGTAGAAGCTGTGGAGAAAACTGTTAATCTACTTAGGAAATCAAAATGAAATACAACGTTCTTGGACTTGGTAACCCGTTAATCGATATTTTTTTTCATGTTTCCGAATCGTTTATGAAGGATCTTAAACTCGATAAAGGAAGTATGAATCTGGTTGATGTTAATCGGCAAAACGAAATCCTTATAAAAAGTGCTGAACTGGAACAGACAACTGCATTAGGAGGTTCTTGTGCAAATACCATGGCGATGGTGGCTCAGCTGGGAGGAAAATCTGCCTACGGAGGAAAGCTCGGGGATGATGATCTTGGGTTCGATTATGAATCACAATTAGTCAAACTTGGTGTTGGATCTTTGTTGAAAAAACAGGAAGGTGCAACAGGAAGTACGGTGATTTTGGTAACTCCGGATGCAGAGCGTACCATGAATACCCATTTGGGCATGTGCGTTAATTTCGCCAAACAGGACCTGGAGCTTGATGACATCAGCGATTCGGAATATATATATGTTGAAGGGTACCTGTGGGATACACCAACTCAAAAAGAAACTGTTGTTGCAGCACTCGAACATGCCAAGGCGGCAGGGGTTAAAATCTCAATTTCCTTATCAGATTCCTTCTGTGTTGAAAGACATAAAAAAGATTTCCAATTTCTCCTTGATAACTTTGTGGAGCTGGTTTTCTGCAATGAAGCTGAAGCTGAAATCATGACCGGTCAATCAAACGTTGACAAACAGATTGAGGAATTAGCCAAAAGTGTTGATCATATTGCTTTGACCCTGGGAGCCAAGGGATCAAAAATCTATAGAGATGGAAATACAACAGATATCGAAGCCTTTAAGGTAGAAGCGGTGGATACGACAGGAGCCGGTGACAGTTTTGCAGCAGGCTATCTATTCGGTATTACAAACGGTTACAATACCAAACAGGCCGGACAACTAGCTGCATATTGTGCCGCGAAAATCGTCGCACAACTGGGACCTCGCTACAATGGCGATTTTAAATCTTTGGTAAATGATTATATTATTTAATTATTTGGATAGAACAGAGAAGATGGAAAACTCAATTGATGTAAAAAAAGTAGCAAAGTTGGCTCGATTAAAGCTAACAGATGAAGAAGAAAGCTATTACGAAACTCAATTCAAAAAGATTATTGATTATGTAGGCTTGCTTTCTGAAGCGGAAATTGATGCGGAGGCAAAGGAAAAAGATGAATCACTGCAGGTTATTTATCGTGAAGACAAACGTTGTGATTCATCCGTATCTCCTGATCAGTTCTCAGACTACACTGAGAACAAATTCTTCAAGGTACCCAAGGTAATCGACTAGAAATCAAGATTTTTCACTTTCAAGGCGTTGTTTTCAATAAAATTACGCCTGATATCCACCTGGTCACCCATTAAAATAGTAAAGATTTCATCAGCTTCGATGGCATCTTCAATGCTGACTTGCAACATGGTCCGTTTTTCCGGATCCATGGTCGTATCCCAGAGTTGTTCAGGATTCATTTCACCCAGTCCCTTGTATCTCTGCACGTAAATCCCTTTACGGCCGTCTTCCTGCAGAAAATCTACCACATTCATGGGTGTTTCAAATTCGTAATCTACACCCGCTTCATCTCTTAAAAGGAATTTTCCGTTGGATTTATAGGTATCCAACTCCCTGAACCTGGCCAGGACACGATTATAGTTATGAACATCAATAATGCCCAGGGATGATTCAGAAATGACAAAGCGGTTATCAAAATAGTGCAGATTGATAATTCGTCGTGGTTCATCCAAAGACACCATCATAATGTCGTCTTCATAACTTTCTGATATTTCTTTTAGTTTGTTGGATATGGTAAAAATATCCGTTTGTTCCAGTTCTATTCGATGGTTAAACAGGAGGGCGTATAAGGTTTTTAAAGTTTGATCATGGGTTAAACGCTCAACAGTGTCGTAAATTTTTACCACTGATTTGGAAAAATCTCTCAAGCCAGTAGAATCGTGACCATTTATCAAGGTGTATTTGCCAATGGAAAGATCAAACAGTTTTTCTATGAGTCCTTCTTCATTTTGAATATATTCTTCCGTTTTTCCTTTCTTAAGTTTGTACAGAGGTGGTTGGGCAACGTATAGAAAACCTCTTTCGATTATTTCGGGCATCTGCCTAAAGAAAAAGGTAAGAATAAGCGTCAGGATATGGCTGCCATCTACGTCTGCATCAGTCATGATAATAATTTTATGGTAACGAAGTTTGGCAACAGTAAAATCTTCTTTGCCGATTCCGGTACCCAAGGCTGTCACCAGAACTCTGATTTCATCACTGCTGAGCATCTTATCAAACCTGGCTTTTTCGACATTCAGAATCTTCCCTTTCAAAGGAAGGATGGCCTGGTTTTTTCTCTCCCTACCCTGTTTTGCTGATCCCCCAGCTGAATCTCCCTCGACAATGAATATTTCGCTGAGTGCAGGATCTTTTTCCTGGCAATCGGCCAGTTTTCCAGGTAATGAACTGATCTCCAAAGCGCTTTTTCTTCTGGTCAAATCCCTGGCTTTTTTAGCAGCTACTCGAGCTCTTTGGGCTTCAACAGATTTTTCAACAATCCTCTTTGAAACCTGCGGGTTTTCCTCCAAATAGATGGAAAAATCATCCAAAAGGATTTTATCGACAATGCCGCGAACGTTTACGTTGGTGAGCTTAATTTTCTTTTGAGATTCGAACTGCGGTCCAGCTATTTTAACACTGACAATGGCTGTTAAGCCTTCCTTAACATCATCCTGGCTGACCTTATCCTCTTGTGTTTTAAACAGTTTATTTTCCAAACCGTATTTATTGATAGCCTTCAGCAGTGCCCCGCGAAATCCTTGTTCGTGAGTTCCTCCGTCAATTGTGTTAATATTGTTGACAAAGGTATGGATTTGACAGTTGTAGGAATCGTTGTACTGGAAACAGATCTCTACATTCACACCGTCTATTTCTCCGGAGCAATAGACCGGTTCCGGAATTACACAACTTTTATTTTTGTTTAGGTGTTCAATGAAAGTAACAATCCCACCATCGTATTTAAACAGGTGATGCTTGTCTTTTCTTTTGTCCCTGAGGTTAATGGAGAGACCCGGGTTCAAAAAAGCCAGTTCTCGTAATCGATTTGCGAGGATATCAAAACTGAATGTGACATCATCAAATATTTTGGTATCCGGTCGAAAGATAGTTGTCGTTCCGCTTAACTCGGTTTCTCCGATTACCAGGAACTCCGAGGTAGGTATACCTTTGGAATAGGTCTGCTTATGGATTTTTCCATTTCTATACACCTGCAGTTCAAGATCTTCGCTTAGTGCATTAACGACAGATGCTCCAACGCCGTTTAATCCGCCAGAAAACTTATAGCTTTGCTGATCAAATTTACCTCCTGCATGAAGTGACGTCATCACGAGTTGAGCTGCCGGTACACCAGCTTTTTCATGCATACCGACAGGAATACCCCGACCATTATCTTTGATCTTGATTGAGTTATCCACCAAAATGGTCACATCGATATCAGTACAAAACCCGCCCATGGCTTCATCAATACTATTATCGACAATTTCAAAAACCAGATGATGCAGGGCTGCCGAATCAACCCCCCCAATATACATTCCGGGTCTTAAACGAACGGCCTCCAAGCCTTCCAGTTGCTCAATATCGTTTGCGCTATACGAATTTCTAGTTTCTTCCATAAGATGATTACCAATGTTTAAATAGATCAGGATTCCATTGAGCTTGTCTCCACTCGACCCTTACTAATCTTATATGAGCTTCCTTTTTCCATTAAAAGGGATGGAATCTCTGTTGAAGTAATAAAAACCTGGTTTTCTCTTTTTTCAATATATTCAATGGTTTTGTTATACACACCGGTATCCAGTTCGGAAAAAATGTCATCCAAAAGAATTACCGGGTTGAAGCCCAGTGTTTTATTAATAAGCTGGTTAATTGAGAATTGAAGAGCCAGGAAAGTAATTCTGTACTCTCCCTGGGAAAAGCTCTGTTTGTCCCTTCGTCCGTCCAAAGTTAACCAAAACTGGTCTTTGTGAGGTCCATAACACAAATGACCTTTTTCAATTTCCGAATCCAGTTTTTCCTGTAAAAAATTAAAAATACTGCTTTCTTCACGATCCGTACGCTTATCCAGATCTCCCTGGTAGTGGAGTTCCAAAGTATTTTCACGTCCGGTCAGATGTGAAAATATCCCTGTCAAAATTTCATTAATATCTTTTACAAACTTATCTCTTGTTTCTCCTATTTTGGGTATCAGACCGGAAAGCATCTGATTCCACACAGCAACATCCCTAGCATTTCCTTGTCGCAGCAGAGAGCTTTTTTGCTTTTTGATTCTGTTAAAGTCTTTTACCAACTGAAAATAGTTGGAATCAACCAGGACCAGTACTCGATCGATGAAGTTTCGCCTTTCCAGAGGATATTCTTTAAAAAAGACTAATTGATCCGGAGAAAAGAGTATAGAAAAAAAATTCTTAATATAATCAGAAGTATAACCTATCTTTTTTGCATCAAGACGGACCTTTTTCTGATTCTTTTTCAGATCAATTTCAACTAAGTGTGAAACGCCTTGTTTCGTGAGATTAGCCCTAATAGAAGAGGCATCCTTGGTGAACATCTCTAATTCCGTTAAACGGGATGTTCGAAAGGATTTCAGGTGAGTCAGTACATATAAAGATTCTATCAGATTTGTCTTTCCTTGACCATTCCTTCCATAGATAAAATTGATCCCGGGAGAGAATTGTTTGGAGAAAGATTCGTAGTTCCTGAAAAACGATAATTCCAGCGTTTTGATTACCATTGAATACGAACTGGCATTAACACGGTTTTATAGTTTTCCCATTCTTCGCATTGCACGATAAATGGCGCTTCAGGTTTGGTAATGCAAAGCTGAAGGTTCTCGTCGGATGACGAATCAAAGGACTGAATTGCTTCCAGAAAAAACCGGATGTTTAAACCAATGCTCATTTTCTCACCGGTGTAGTCGCAGAAAATTACATCATTACCTTCCCCGAAATCCAGCTTTTGGCTTTCCAGCGTCATTCTGCTGTCTTCAAAAGTCAGTTTCATCACAGATTTTTGATCGCCTTCCGTCAAGGTATTAAGAATTCGCACGGCGTTTAACAACTCCATTTTAGGAAGCGAAACTATGTGCAAACTTGGATTGTTAACCAGTCGGTCCAGATTAGGAAATTCAGCTTCAATTAAACGGGTTTTGTATTTAATTGATGAGGTAAATATTTGAAAAATATTATCATCAAAAGAAGCCTCTATGTCTTTCTCACCAAATTCCAATACCCGTTTAATTTCCAACAGGCTTTTTTTGGGAATAATAATATTTCCTTCTTGTGGAAGTGACGAATCAAATGTGCTGTTATATTGACAGATCCTAAATGAGTCAGCTCCTTTCCAGCTGATTTGATCAGAAGAGAGTATTTGGAGATTTAGGCCCATCAAATTCTTTCTCGATTCATTTTCACCGATAGCAAAGAATGTGCGGTCGATAGCGTTTTTCAGAATTTCAGGGGGGATTGAGAACTTCCTTTCCAGATTTTTAAATTCCACATTTGGAAACTTATCCGGTTCGATTCCCGGGAGTTTAATATTGGAATTTCCACAAGTGAGATAAACCCAATTCTGAGGGGTTGATTCAATTTGGACCTGATTTTCCCTCAATTCACGAACCAGATTGAACAACTTGGAGGTGCCAACACAGATGTTTCCAGGTTCTGTTACTTTGGCATCAAACTCCCCAAAAACAGAATTATCATGATTCGTTGCTTTTATAGATATGCCGTTATCCCCAATAGTATCGATCAGGATGTTATTAATAATTGGATCGCTGGTCGTTTTTGGGGAGATGTTCACTGCCAGTTGTAAAGCTTCTAATAAAACATTTCTATCTATTGTTAATTTCATAGTAATAGTAGTAGCTGTTCAATTCTTGAATTTGAGTTATATTTACCTGTTTTGTATATTTTTTTATTGCGGTCTTACCTGTTATTAACAGGTTGTTTACTTTGAGTTTACAACCATCACCGGATAGATAATCAGTTTTCTGTGTAAAAAACTGATGAAGTTATTCCTTTCGAAATATTAAATTAACAGGGTATCTGCTTAAATGGAAAGGTCCCTGATAATAGTTGTAACAGTTTGATTTATTTCCGGATCTTTTTCAAGCCATTCTTTGGTCTTTTTGCAGGCCTGGAGTACTGTGGTATGGTTTTTACCTCCAAAATGTCTACCAATCACGGGGAAGGAAAGACCGGTTAATTCTCTGGAGACATACATGGCAATTTGCCTGGTTTTGGAGATTTCCTTGTCCCGTTTGTCAGACATGATATCTGATATCTTGACTTCAAACTTTCCACAGACAAACTTGATTATGTTTTCAACGGTTAACGGACTTTCCTCAATATTCAGAACATCCTTTAACACGCGTTTGGTCGAATCAATGGTGATATCCTGACTTAACAAAGACCAGCTGGCTTCCAAATGAATTAAAATGCCAAGAATGTCACGAACGTTGGTTTTTACAGAGTTAGCAATGAAGTCTATAATTTCTTCATTGAGAGGAACTTTCATCTGTTCAACTCTGTTACGAATTATTGCAACCCTGGTTTCAAAATCCGGTTTGCCGATCCTGGCTACCATCCCTGAGTTAAAACGATTGACCAATCTTTCCTGCAGGTTTTTTATTTCCCTGGGATATCGGTCTGCCGTAATGATTATCTGCTTTTTACCCTGAATTAATTCATTGAAAATATGAAAGAACTCTTCCTGGGTACTTTCTTTGTTCTCTAAGAACTGGATATCATCAATTAAAAGCAGATCAATATGCCGGTATTTGTTTCTAACATCCTGGATATTGCGAAATCGAATACCGTTGATAACTTCGTTGGTGAACCGTTCTGAATTTGTGTATTGGATTCTCAGACCTGATTGACCGGTTTTGGCTCTGATACCGATTGCCTGGATCAAATGAGTCTTACCCAGGCCTACATCACCACAGATAAACAGGGGATTGTACTTATTATCACGAACATTGTCTCCAACAGCGACGGCAGCTGCATAGGCAATATCGCTATTACTGCCATTGACAAAATTATTGAAATGGAACAAAGGATTGAGGCCGTCTTCAGAGAGTTTTTCACCATCGATCCTCTCTTCATTAACAGGCCTGGTTTCCTGATTCTGTTTCCATACCTGAATCACCAGATCAAATTCCGGGTCCAACTGCAGTTCGGTGAAACAAGCAAGGAGATGATCTTTCAGTAACTTATAATGATGTTCTTTAATCCAATTGCAAAAAAATTGGTTAACGCCTCCTATGATAATTAAATCTGTTTGAAACCGGATCAATAACAGGCGATTTACCCAAGCTTCAATTTCGTCGTTGTCAAGATTTTCCTTAATTGAAGTGATGAAGTTATTCCAGGATTTGGTGATGTTTTCAGGGGGGTTCATTTTGTAAAATAGTTATATATAACAGTGATTTAAATAGTAATATTGTTTTCTTCAGCAGATCAACCTAAGACTATCTCAAACGACAGGATAAGTTAAGAGAGTAATGAAAAAAAAGTATCAAACTCCTAAATCTCATTGATAACAAAAATAGTTTTACGTTGATAAGAAATTCGGAACCGGAAAAATAAATTTGAAGCATTAATCGGTACTTGTCGATGCAAGGATAAGTGATTATTCAGGAACAAAAATGGATAGTAAAGAACTTTTAAACTTTTTTCTGGAATTGAAACTGTCGACTTTGAGTGGAAAAGTTATAGGCCTGGTGGGGGATCTGGGAGCAGGTAAAACTTACCTGGTGAAAAAGTTGATTGCATCTCAATTTGAGGAATTGGAAACCGAGGTTAACAGTCCCACGTATACTATCTGTAACGTCTATAAAACCAAAGACATGGAAATCCATCATTATGATCTATACAGAATAGAATCCGAAGATGAGCTTTATGATACAGGTGTCTTGGAATCAATAGAATTAGGTACGGCACTGGTATTTATAGAATGGGTGGATATGCACCCGGATTTGGTGGAGGCTTGCGATTTTATAGTTAACATCGAACTTATCAGCGAGACAGGTCGAATCTATTCGATTAGATGACAAAAGTTAAAAAACCATTACTAACTTGATATAAAGGAGATTTTTGTATAGATCTGAGGTTTTTTGATTTTCTAAAAATAGTAATTCTGCTAACATGCAACGTTTTAGTAATGATTAAATGCAAACCATTTCCTTCCAACGATGCGAATTCAAAATCTTCTCCTTATAACGGGAAATCCAGGAAAAGCTGAGGAATTCAAAGAACTAATTGATATCAAAGAGTTGAATTTTTCACATAGATCGCTTGATTTACCTGAAATTCAAAGTTTCGAAATAGAAGATATTGCCAGATACAAGACACAGGCTGCTCTTAATATCCTATCGGAAGGATTCGAATACGATGCTGTTTTAACTGACGACACCGGGTTATATTGTGAGGGTTTGAATGGCTTACCGGGACCTTTCATTAAATGGTTTCTAGACAAACTGAATGCGGAAGGTCTCCACAACTTAGTGAAAAATGGAAACACTAATACCAAAGCGGTTTGTCTTTTATCGTTAGGAGTCATCAAAAGCAGTGAAATTGTGCAGTTTAACGGAACAGTTCCAGGAAGACTAACAGAACCTAAGGGCAGCGGAGGATTTGGCTGGGACGCGGCATTTGTGCCGGATGGACAATCCAAAACCTATGGGGAGATGACAGAGGAAGAAAAAAACAAAATCAGTCATCGCACCCTTGCTGTTAAACAATTTAGAAATTGGTTGCTGGAGGATGACAACCTTTGATCATTGATTTTTACGTACCTTCTGTTCAAACACCTGGCAATGTTTTCCCGATGCTTTAAAAACGGCCATAGAAGGTATGATTGGAGATTTAAAACCCCATTTTTTGCAACCATAGGGATGGTTTTTATCCCATGTAATGTAATAAAACTTGCATTGGGCACAGCGCGGGTTTTGTGGTGCACTCATAACATTATCAATATTGATCTGTTTAGCTTTTTTAAACAATCAGTTATCCAAGACCAAGTGTGCTGATTGTTGTATTTCATAAATAAAATTGTCCTGATAGATAAAGCATATTTTAAACCGACTTACAGTCAATTAAAGGAAAAATCATGTCACTATTCGACTCTTTCAAACTAGGCAATATCAGAGCCAAAAATAGAATTTTAGTACCTCCATATAACGATGGCATTGCGCAAAAAGATGGCAGGGTTTCCCATGCAATTTATGAGCATTTAATGCGACTAGTTAGGCAAGGTGCCGGAGTAGTGATTTTTAATACTGCCTATATTACCCAGCAAGGGAAGTCCCACCCTCTGCAGTTGGGAGTTGCCGAAGAAATTCACCTTCCCGGGTTAAAAAACCTGGTGTCCCATATCAAGGCTGAAGGTGTTATTACTGGTATTAGACTTTCCCATGCCGGCGCAAAAACATCGGAAAGAATTTGTGGAGAGCAACCCATAGGTCCTTCGGCAATAAACTTTGGTAAAGATTTCGATTTAAGCAGACCGTTTGATGCAGACGACGTCGAAGAACTCTGTTTGTTTTATTCCCATGCCATCGAAAGAGCCGAAGAAGCAGGGTTTGATTTTGTAGAACTGAATGGGGCTCAGCAGCAACTTCTGGATCAATGTCTCCATCCCAGGTATAACAACCGTGAAGACGATTACGGCGGAAAACTGGAAAACAGGCTGCGCCTAGCTTGTGAGATTGTCAAGGCCATGAAAGAACGGGTTCAATCAAGACTGATGGTTGGTTATTTCTTCTCCATTCATGACAAGCTCGAAGATGGATTTAATGCCAAAAATCTGAAGACCATGATCAAAATCCTGGAAGATGCCGGTGTGGATATTTTTCATCCCATTACCATCCACGTTATGAATAAGTTTTTTGATAGTGAAGAAACCTTATTGGAATGGGTGTCAAAATATACGGATAAATCGATCATTGTTGAAGGAAATATCAAGTCTACCCAGGTATTGAAAGAAGTGTTGGCGATCGACAAAGCCACCATGTACGGAATTGATAAAGCTTTGTTTGCCAGACCAAACTGGTATCAGTTTCTCCAGAAAAAAATTGCCGGTTAATACCTTTTCGATCGATCCGGTGATTTTATGGAACATCAATATTGCCTGTTTTATAAAAATGATAAACTGCAGTTCGGTTGGATCAGAGAAGTAAGAAAAAACAAACTGGTCGTAATTCCTGAACAGGGTAAAGAATTTAATTGCGCACCCAGCAGAGTTGAATACATCTGGAAGGGGAAGATTCTTACTGAAGAAAAGGAAGCACTGGAATATCTGCTTCAAAAGGCTGATTGGTCCAGAAATCAAAGTCGGTCTATGGAAATTGATGTTATCCATGAGCTTTGCGATCCTGGAACTCCCTACACCATTGATGAGCTAGCCGAGAATTTCCTCGATGAATATGAAAACGGGTGGTTGCGAACTGCCCTGCTCCTCTCCTTGAAATCAGATAACAAGCTGTTTCAACAGAAAAAATCCCAATTTTTTGCTCGCTCGGGGGAAGAAATTGCTGTCATCGAAGAACAGGAGGAAAAAAAGCGAGAAGTTGAAAAACGACAAGCCATTGAAACGGAATGGGCGCAAACCATTTTGGAAGGGAAAACTCCGGCGATAGAAGATTCACAAACATCACACTGGGATCAATTCATTCATCGTTTCAGGAATTTTGTTGTTCATTTGGAACGATCCCAGGAAAAGGATTATTTTTGCACGCTGTTTCAATGTCAGTTGAAAGATACCGAACGAGTTGAGAGAAAGCTGCTCGATGATCTGGCGATAGCCGGCTATCCAATGTCTTGGGGAAGACTTGTTCTCAAGCGCGCATCGGTCGATTTTACATTGGAACCCAAAGAAAAGGAGCAATCCGAGCAATTGCTAACGGCATCGATTCAGGATTCAAGGTTCCAATGCAAAACTTTAGATCAACGTTCGTTAAATACATATACT
The DNA here is from genome assembly GCA_022360105.1 of Pseudomonadota bacterium. The sequence goes on along the minus strand of JAKSDL010000860.1, from coordinate 1,963 downwards.
GTAGATCATCAGGATACCCGGGATTTTGACGACGCTTTGAGTTTTGAAAAAACGGAAAACGGATCGTTCGTTCGCGTTCATATTACCGATGTTGCTTCCCTGGTTCCGGAAAATCACGCCCTATTCGAACTAGCCTCCGAAAGATGCTCAAGCCTTTATACCATCAAGGAAACCTATTCCATGTTTGCACCAATCCTTTCTGAAGGATTGTTTTCATTAAAACAGGAATCGGAACGAGCTGCCCTGACCTTCGAGTTTTGTTTCGATGAACAAGGGGATCTTGTCAAATCTGAGATCTATCGTTCCTTAATTTCAGTGGATAAAAATCTCTCATATGAAGAGATTGATCGTCAGATTGAGGAGAATTCATCTTTCTGGGCTGATCTTTGGAACATATGTAATCATCAAGCTTCTATTCGTCGGGAAAACGGATCGCTGGAGTTGGATCGGTATGAAGTGAAATTGGACATCTCAGATCCGGGAAACATCAAGCTTAAATCGATTCGGGAAAATACACCTGCCAGTTTGATGATTCAGGAACTTGCTATTTTGACCAATCATTTGGCGGCTACCTATGCAAGGGATAATGAACTGCCATGCCTGTTTAGAAACCAACCGCCCTATTCAGTTTCAAAAAGTGTTGGAGAAAACGAAAAACCTACCCTCAAGGATATCAATATTCAACCAGCCAGGGTCAGCTTAAATCCCGAAGGACACTCTGCCCTGGGGTTGGACTGCTATCTTCAGATTTCATCTCCCATTCGTAGGTTTCTTGATCTGGTAAACCAAACGATTATCATGACACACATGGGCAAAGGAGAATCGTCGTTTTCCCAGGAAACACTTTTGGAGTGGGCTAGAAGAGGGGAGGAGGTTCAGCGGGAATTTGTTCAGATCGAAAGAAAACTGTCCGATCATTGGAAAATTAAGTATCTGGAACAGCATCGGGATGAACTGTTTGAAGCCCAGTTTATTCGCACCAACAGGAACGGTAGAGCACAAATAGTTCTAACCTTGTTGCAACTGATGCTTGAAATGCCCATGGAGAGTATTCCCGAGGAGGAGATATTCAAGGTGAGACTGGATCGCGTGGATTCCAGAACAAACAGAATATCGGTCCGGTGGGTGGCATCTGAAGAGTTAACAAAAGAAGAGCAAACTCCGATTCAGGAATAGTAAACCTCCTTAGCCAAATCCTTCCAATTCCTCCTGCATTGCTTTGATGATAGCATTCATATATTCCGGTCGTTCAATCTCAAATCTTATCCATTTACCTTCTTTGGGATGTTGAAATGCCAAAGATTTGGCATGAAGCGCCTGCCCTTCGCGTTGTTTAAGTAGTTTGACAGTGTCCTTGCTCAATTTATTGGCATAATTGCGATATCTACCATAAACCTTGTCTCCCAACAGGGGGTGGCCAACAGAGCTGAGATGCACTCTTATTTGATGTGTCCTTCCCGTTTCCAACCTGCATTGTATAAGACTAAGGTATTTAAGTTTTAAGACTGTTTTCCAATGGGTCACGGCGTTTTTGCCGTTTTCCCGAACAGCGAATTTCTTGCGATCGGATGAGTGCCTGCCTAATGGTTTGTCGATTTTTCCAACAGGCTGTTCGGGAGCACCCCATACTAAAGCTTCGTAGGTTCTTTCGATGGTGTGATGGAAAAACTGCCTGGCTAGATTATCGTGAGTTCGATTGTCTTTAGCAACTACCAGCAAACCGGAGGTATCTTTATCGATTCGATGCACAATGCCGGGCCGAACGGGGTCTTTATCGGATAGTGTTGTATGATAAAGCAGATAGTTGACCAGGGTGTCATTATGATGTCCGGCAGAGGGATGCACGACCATACCGCTGGGCTTGTTGATGATAATCAGGTAATCATCTTCATATTGAATATCAAGAGGTTTGGCGACAGGTAGAATGTCCGTGGAAGCAGGTGGTATAACCGTGAATTCTATG
>JAKSDL010000318.1 GCA_022360105.1 Pseudomonadota bacterium | reverse complement strand
GCTAAAAGGAAGCACTGCGCCTTTTGTGGTCAACGATGATGCCCTCTTTCTATCAAAAGACAAAGCTGAGGATATGATCGATCAGATTAATGCGATGTTGAAAAAGTAGCGGGAGTAGTGCGCCCGGAATATTCCGGATGGGGAGTGTAGTCTCCCCTCGGGGTTGAAAGGTAATTAACTGAGAGTATTCGTAACCTTTATTGAAGGCTGTATTGTGACTTCCACCAACTGAAATCTTTGAATGAGTTTGCTGGTGAAGAGCATGGTCGGTCACAAAATCAGATTTACTGACAGCTCAATCGATTAACAGGGTTTAACGCTCTATTTCTAAGGGAATCGTTTATAACGCCGGAATGCAGGGCCATATTAATCGAGGAGATTAGGTTTAAGTACAGGATGGGCAACTCGTTGCCCATCAACCTGAATGATCATGAGAACGGAATCTTGAAGCTATGAAAACAGATTTGCCAGAGTCTATGTGTGATTCTTCGTAGATAGATTATCTGACTATGCGAGTTGGTAGATCCGCTTCGCTTGATCCGCCCTACATCTATAAAAGGGTTCAAATTTAACCGGGAGATAAGGCGTAATGGCTCATTGCCCATAAAAAAAACTGAACTTGAGAACTGAAATATACTGTTTGGAACGGGGAATTTATTAGACTTATCAACAGATTCTTCCTTCGAAGCTGTAAGCCTCGCTTCTCAGGTGAGATAAATTTTGACATTGGGAAGCTCTGCAATGCTGCGTCAGTATTTAATTACGATGGACGAGACGCAGGTCCGTGAGGATTTTGGTGACGGATTGAATAGTCAATCCTGTTTAGGAGTATTTGAGTTGTAACCGCTAAAAGTTAAAGGAGTCCGGAACTATGATTTAAATGGAAAGTCTGTTTTGAAAGCTATGTTGAGATAGTCAGGTGGAGCAAACCATTTAATCGTTTGCTCCAGGCTGAGTATTTCAACCGACAGTATTGATTGGTGTGGAATACGTGATGATCAGTTATGCAGGATCAAATAGGACCTGGTGTGCATAGGTCCAACATTGGAGGGGTTAGTATAATTACCTCTCATTTTTTAAGGTAATAGTTGCTGTTTTGTTGTGTAAGTTGAAATAAGGATGTTTCACAAAAAACCAATAAAAACAGGACTATTAGTAGCTAGGGAGTACTGGGTGACCGGACCTCCCTTATAAATTGGTATGCGGAACTGTGTCTGCAGTTCTGCGGTCTCTAACTCGATTGTTTTGAACTACAAGGAGGTAGAAAATGAGTTTAAGAATCAACCACAATACCGCTGCTATAAATTCCCACAGGAATTTGCAAGCGAACCAGACCGCCATGGCGCGGACTCTGGAAAGACTGTCTTCTGGTCTTAAAATCAACAGGGCTGCTGAAGGACCAGCTTCTCTCGTGATTTCAGAGCAGATGCGAGCTCAGATCGCCGGTATGAACCAGGCTATCGACAACTCTGAAACAGCTGTTTCGTTGATTCAGACCACTGAAGCAAACCTTTCGGAAATTAACAACCTTTTGGTTGGAATCAGACAACTGGCTATTCACGCATCAAACGAGGCTGTGAATGATGAAGTCATGTTGGCTGCTGATCAGCAGGAAATTGATAATGCCCTTGCTACGATTGATCGAATTTCCGATCAGGCGCAGTTCGGTCAGAAAAAACTGCTGGATGGTTCCCGAGGAGCATCCGGAACCACTACAGGTGGATACCTGGAGTTTGTGGGAGCAACCCTGGAGACGGGAGATTCCCGTGAGCACGGGTTTGATGTGAAAATCACCCAGGCAGCTTCAAAGGCTGAAGTACAAGGGACCACCGCAGTAACGGATGAAATTGTAAAGTCCGGTGAGACACTGACCATCATAGAAAACGGTAAAATGGCGACGTATACATCCAATGCGGATGATACGAAAGAAACCATGGTGCAAAACCTGCGATCCGAAGTGATCCGTAAAGGTTTGAATGTTGACGTCATTATGGATGATGCAGGGACCTTACAGGTATTGCACAAGGAATATGGTTCGGACTATTCCTTTCAGGTTTCAAGTAGCACTGCTGGTGTTCTTAGTCAGGAATCGGGTCAAATCCAAGTATCCCAAAGAGGTGATGATATCAAGGGAACAATCAATGGTGAATCAGCCATCGGCCATGGTCAGATGCTAACAGGCGTCAAAGGTGCCAGTTGTGTGGATGGCTTGAGTGTAAGGTTTTACGGAGAAGGCAAGGATCTGATTGTTCCGCCAAGCTGCGAAGTTGCAGATCTTGAGTATCCGGAAGGCGAAGAACCTCCCGGAACGCAACCTGCTCAGCAACTGGAAATACCTGAGGAAGGTGTTTCCGTGGGACGCGTGTTTGTAGCCCAAAACTCCATGAAATTTCAAGTAGGTGCCAACAGAGGCCAGACTGTGGGTATTTCTGTTCAAAATCTTGGAACTGAACATCTGTCTAAGGGTGTAAGAAATCATTCTAGATTTGACAGCCTGCGAGATGTCGATGTGACCAATTTCCAGGGTGCCCAGGACACATTGAAAATGGTTGATCAAGCCATTGATGATGTTACTGCTCTCAGGGGTGAACTTGGTGCTTTCCAGAAGAATACCCTGGAAGCCAATCTCTCTAACTTGAGAATTGCGAATGAGAACTTGATATCGTCCGAATCTGTCATCCGAGATGTGGATATGGCTAAGGAAATGGCTCAGTTCACCAGGAACCAGATCATGACTCAATCTGCTACTGCGATGCTGGCACAGGCTAATCAGTTGCCACAGAACGTACTGCAGCTATTGAGTTAGGAACAGAATCCTTTAAGCCCGGTGAACAGGCTGTTGCCGGGTAGCAGATAGAAGGTGTGTTCTTATGAACTAGTTAGCGCTGATTATGAATCGCTCTCTGACAGGGATTGTCGAAGGCATTCGATATGAATCTATTGGAGATGCTAAACTTAATCTACAGGGAGGTAGATTATGGCTTTTCGAGTGAATCATAATATCAGGGCTATAAACGCAAACCGCAATTTACAGTTTAATCAGGCTGATTTATCCAAGTCTTTGGAAAGATTATCATCCGGACTCAGGATTAATCGAGCATCAGATGGACCTGCGGCGTTTGCTATATCGGAGCATTTGCGATCACAAATTGCCGGTGTACACCAGGCGATTGATAATTCTCAGACCGCTGTTTCACTTCTGCAAACCACAGAAGCGAATATGGGTGAGATTACAAGTCTGCTGACAGGGGTTCGGCAACTCATTATACATGCCCTTAATGATGGGGCAAACAGTGATGTTACCCTGGCAGCCGATCAAATGGAGATTCGCAATGCATTGGAAACGATTCAGCAAATTGCGTTAAATGCCCAATTTGGAGAGAAAAAGTTGTTGGATGGCTCTAACGGTGTTACCGGGGCAACGTCTGGAGGCGACCTGGACTTTATTAGCGCCACCACAGCGACGAAAGACTCAAGGGAAAATGGATTTGAAGTAAGAATTTCCCAAGCTGCTGAAAAATCCAGAATAAAAGGTACCACGGCCTTAACTCGGGAAATAGTCGATGCCGGGGAGCAGTTTGTTATCATCGAAGACGGCAAAATGGCCAGCTATACGACGACAAGTGATGATACAGTCGATACAGCTGTGCAGAATCTGCGTTCGGAAATTGATCGCAACAGGCTGAATGTCGATATATCCGTCGATGATGCAGGGTATATCGAAGTAATGCATGGTAATTACGGTTCAGAGAGTATGTTCCAGGTATCCAGCACTACCGCTGGGGTACTTAGTACAAAAGCAGGTGAAATAACGTCTGTTTCCAACGGTCTGGATGTCAAAGGCACCATCAATGGGGAGTCTGCCATTGGTGTAGGGCAGGAACTGACCGGAATAAAAGGTGCCAAGTGTATTGAAGGTTTAAAAATCAAGTATTATGCAGATGGCAAAGAACTGCTGATGGCGCCGGAGTGCGCTGTCTACGACATGGAATCTGAAGATGGAGGTCCGGCCAAGGAAAGGCGGGTAATTCCGGAAGAGGGGGTTGCTGTGGGACGGGTCTATGTCTCCCAGAATTCCATGAAATTTCAGATTGGTGGCAATCTTAGCAACACCGTGGGGTTCTCGTTGAGCAACATGAAACCCAGTAGCCTGGGAACGAATGTCATTAATAAATCAGGAATACGTTCTTTGGCTGACATATCTGTGCTGGAACACCAGCATGCGCAGGATTCTCTGCGGATAGTGGATGAAGCAATCAAGCAGATATCTGCTGAAAGAGGGAGATTGGGGGCTATTCAGAAGCATTCTTTGGAATCGAATTTGTCTAATCTGAAAGTGGCAAATGAGAATCTGATTTCGTCTGAATCGGTCATCAGGGATACGGATGTGGCAAAAGAGATGGCAACCTATACAAGCAATCAGATCAAAACGCAGTCCGCAGCGGCAATGCTGGCTCAATCGAACCAGGATTCTGACAAGGTGCTTAGACTCTTGAATGCATAACATCCGGAGCTTGTATTGATGATACCGCTGAAAACGCTTTGTGTGTATTGACAACAAAAGAGGCAGGTTAAGATATGAACTTGCCAAAATATCAAAGTATTGTGGTGCAAGACATATTAGATTGAACTCATAAAGATATTTTAAGTACTAAATTTTTTAAGGACAATTCCTGCCATGGAGGCCGGGATTAACTGGAACCTTTTATTAAAAGGATCGAACATGACTCAATGTTTTTCCAACTCAGACTTCATTAGTCTGATTTTTTTAACTTTTTATCAGGAGGTAAGCAATTAAAAGCGAAAGATAACATACAGTCCAAACACGAATAGACTCCAAAGGAAGGAGTACTGTTCGGAGCAAAAACGTCTGCATGTTTTTGTTTAAATATCATTACAAGGAGGTAGGTAATGAGTTTACGGATAAATCATAATACCAGTGCCTTAAATTCCCATCGAAACCTGGCTGCAAACCAGGCGAGAATGGCGAAAACACTGGAGAAGTTATCCTCGGGATTGCGAATCAACCGCGCTTCTGAAGGTCCGGCCCAGCTGGTAATTTCAGAACAGATGCGGGCTCAAACGGCGGGTTTGAAGCAGGCAATTGACAACTCTGAAACCGCTGTTTCGATGATTCAAACGACCGAGGCGAACATGAGTGAAATTAACAACCTTTTGGTTGGGATTCGCCAGTTGGCCATTCACGCCGCTAATGAAGGTGTGAATGACGCAGTCATGCTGGAAGCAGATCAGCAGGAAATTAACAATGCTCTCGAAACGATTAATCGCATCGCGAGACAAGCCCAGTTTGGGAATAAGCGATTGCTCGACGGATCGAACGGAGCTTCCGGTACAACGACTGGTAACGATCTTGAGTTTGTAGGAGCTACTCTGCAAACCGGGGATTCAAGAGAACATGGTTTTGATGTGAAGATTACCCAGGCGGCTTCAAAGTCGAACATCCAGGGTAGTGTCGCATTGACCCAGGAGATGGTAGAAGCAGGGGAAACCCTGACTGTCATCGAAAACGGGAAAATGGCCAGATATACATCCAACGCGGATGATACCAAAGAAACTGCCGTTCAAAACCTGAGATCGGAAATTGAGAACAAAGGCCTCAATGTAGATATCATTTTGAACGAATCAGGAACAATAGAAGTGTATCATCGGGAGTATGGTTCTGATTATGGATTTCAGGTGTCAAGTAGCACTGCCGGAGTTCTTAGCGAGAATGCCGGGGAAATTCAAGGTTCAAATGGTGGTCTTGATGTTAAAGGGACCATAAACGGCGAATCTGCCATTGGAAAAGGTCAAATATTAACTGGTGTCAAGGGTGCTTCTTGTGTCGATGGCCTCAGTATCCGCTACTACGGAGAGGGTAAAGGAGTTTTGGTGCCCCCCGATTGTGAAGTGGCAGACATTGAAACTGAAGGCGGAGAAGCAGCTGTAGAAGAGCGACCGGAAATTCCGGAAGAAGGACTTTCCGTAGGACGTGTCTTTGTTGCGCAAAACTCTATGAGATTCCAGGTGGGGGCTAACCAGAACCAGACAGTCGGAGTTTCTTTGCAAAGTCTGGATGCTGAAAATCTCGCCCTGGGAATAGCCAACAGATCCGGTTTTCAAAACCTGGGTGACATAGATGTGAGGACCTTCCAGGGAGCTCAGGATGCCCTGACAATGGTTGATGCAGCTATCGATGAGATGACTGCTACCCGAGGTGAGTTAGGGGCTTTCCAGAAAAATACACTGGAAGCTAATCTTTCGAACCTCAGAATTGCCAATGAAAACTTAATTTCTGCTGAATCAGTCATTCGTGATGTGGACATGGCTAAAGAAATGGCAGAATTCACAAGGAACCAGATTATGTCACAATCGGCAACAGCCATGCTGGCTCAGTCGAATCAATTGCCAAACAACGTCCTTCAGTTATTGGGATAAAGGTGGCTACTCCAGTTGTTGACAATGGATTGAAACAGCTGGATTAAAACGGATTCTTCTGAAATCGATCAATGGATGATCGAGCCAAAAAAACTGTAGCTTTTGACATAAGCCCGGGTATGGTCCGGGATGAAATATAATAATTATTTGACTGTATTTCGCTTTTATTTGTTTTTATAGGAAGCGGTCGGGTCGGGAAAGACATACGTCCCGACCGACTTAACATGGATGTTAAATTAAGAATGGAGTTTGAGCATATGGATGAGGTTTTTTAATGGAGACAGGGAATCCCCCTGTATGACGAAGCTTAGTCTTGTACAAGGAGGTATGTTATGAGTTTAAGGATTAACAACAACATCAGTGCGCTCAATGCGCACCGAAACTTGAAGCTTAACGATGATAAGCTCACCAGAACTCTGGAGAGACTGTCATCCGGGCTTCAAGTGACCAGGGCGGCTGACGGACCAGCCAAACTTGTCATATCTGAGCAGATGAGAGCCCAGGTAGGCGGGTTAAAGCAAGCGATCGACAACTCCGAAACAGCCATCTCCCTGGTACAAACCACGGAAGCAAACATGTCCGAAATCAGTAACCTCTTGACCAGTGTGCGCCAATTGGCGATTCATGCTGCGAATGAAGGTGCCAATGATGAGATCATGTTGCAAGCCGACCAGAACGAGATCAGGAACGCATTGGATACCATCAATCGGATTTCCGATCAAGCGCAGTTTGGTAACAAACGATTGCTGGATGGCTCCAACGGTGCTTCCGGATTTGCTACTGGCAATAATCTGGAATTTGTGGGGGCGACCCTGCAAACCGGGGATTCCAGCGAGCATGGATTCGAAGTGAAAATCACCCAGAATTCCACACGATCCGGAGTGGTCGGTTCCACAGCCTTGACTGATGAAATGGTGCAAGCCGGTGAAACACTGACTGTAATTGAGAACGGTCGGATGGCACAATATACATCCAATACCAATGATACAGTTGAGACGGCGGTACAGAATCTGCGTTCGGAAATTCAACGCAACGGCTTGGATGTGGACGTATTCGTGGATGAAACAGGACTCATTACAGCCAGGCATAAGGAATATGGTTCTGATTATAATTTTCAAGTTTCCAGTAGCACTGCTGGTGTGCTCTCGAAAGAAGCCGAGCAGATTGAGAGTGCTGTGTTGGGCTTGGATATAAAAGGAACCATCAACGGTGAATCTGCCATAGGTAAAGGTAGAATCCTAAACGGAATTGCCGGAGCCAGCTGTATTGACGGCTTGCAAATACGCTATTCGGGAACGGAACCCATAGGCATACAAGCAGAATGCGAAGTCTATGACAAAGTTGTCGAAGGTGAAAAAGCAAAAGTCATTGAAGCAGAAGAAATTCCCGAAGAAGGGAAAGTAGTCGGTCGTGTTTTTGTATCTCAAAAGTCTCTGAAGTTTCAGGTAGGAGCCAACCAGGATCAGACAGTGGGTATTTCTCTTGGAAGTACTCACTCTGATACCCTGGCTAGAGGTGTGCTGAATCAAAGCGGCTTCAGGAGTTTGAACGAGATCGATGTCAGAACCTTTCAGGGAGCAACAGATGCTTTAACCCTTGTGGATAAAGCAATCAACGAGGTCACAGCTACGCGGGGAGCCCTGGGAGCTTTTCAGAAGAATACCCTGGAAAGTAATCTCTCTAACCTCAGGGTGGCTAGTGAAAACCTCGTTTCGGCCGAGTCTGTCATACGCGATGTAGATATGGCAGCAGAAATGGCTGAGTTTACCAAGCATCAGATTATGTCTCAGTCGGCAACTGCCATGCTGGCTCAGGCTAATCAGATACCTCCCAATGTATTGCGATTACTGCAATAGTTGGGGAAATTCAAACCTTTTCCCGGTTCGGTTCAACCGGGGAGAGCTGTTTTAATATGCTGGCAAAGCGGATTTATCGCCCGGGATGCTGGGCGATAAATCCAATTACTTCAAAGTAACCGGAACCGCAAAAAGGACTACAATGAAAACTATGATCTTACATTCCATCATGGCACTATTCATCCTGGCTGCAGTGCAGGGATGCTCTACAAAAGGTAATACTAAAAAGAAATGCATCCCTTGTCGCAGCAGTGCCTTGGATATATCAGCCGAATATCAATTTGCGGCAAGGATGCCATAATTGACGGCGAGACCCGGTTACAGGGATGTATTAACGAATCACCGGGTGAAGGGAGTTGGGAAGTCGGTTCGGACAGGGAAGTAAGAATCGGTTAGCCCATCATAAAATAGTCATGGTGCTGCAAAGTATTACAACGCACCGCTTTCCAAGCGTCATGCGACTTGATGGCATCAAATGCCTTGTCGCAGGTGTCGTGGGTTTCAAAAATACCAAACACAGTACTACCCGAGCCTGAAAGACCGCTAAAAACTGCTCCTTCATCAATTAAGCGTTGCCTGCAACGGGTCAATTCCGGGTAATTTTTTACCAGGGACAGCCAAAAATCATTGATATCAGCTTGCTGTGTGGAGAAAAAACCTGGGGTGTATGATTTAATAATCTCTTTTCTTCCGGAAATGTGACAATTTGAATAGGCTTTTCCCGTTGAAATTTGAAATCCCGGATTGAGGAGGATTATTTCGAGCGGTTTAAACTGCGGAATCACGTTTAAATTTTCTCCGACACCTGTTGCGTGGGAAGGTCGAGGATTCAGAAAAAAAGGTACATCGGCCCCAAGTTTCAATGCCAGATCGCTCAATACTTTGTCAGGCAAGCCTATCTCATACCATCGATTCAGAACCTTCAGTACACCTGCCGCATTTCCGCTTCCCCCTCCTAAACCTGCTCCGGATGGGATCTTTTTATCTAAAGTGATTTTTAAAGAGAAATGTCTGTCAACGGCTTTTTCCAACAGGCGTACAGCCTTAACCACCAGATTCTCCTCCGCCGGAATGCCCTGCATATTGGATGAAAACTCTAGGATACCGCTTGCGGTCTTTTCCAGGTGGATAGTGTCATAAAAGGATACCGGAATCAGATCCATCAACAGTTCATGATAACCATCAGCTCTTTTCTTTTGGATGAATAGGAAGGTGTTTATTTTGGCAGGTGTTTGAAAGATAAATTGGTTAAGGTACCGGGATGCCATATCATAGAAGGGAGTGAAGCCGGATTGACCGGCTTGTCGGGAACTAAGGAACGATCCGGTTAATTGGTTTTAGCCAGATATTTATCAATTGTTTCAATAAAAACGTTTTGTGGTTGCGCACCTGCCAATACTTCTCCAGCTACAATACCGGTCTTTGGATTGTACTTCCCAATTACAAATCCAGGAGTGCCCCTGATTCCGGCTTCAGACGCAACCTTCAGATCACGATTTAAGCGAGAACGATATTTTTCCTTGTCCAAACATTTCTCAAATAGTGCTTGATCCTTTATTTTAAGCTGTTTAGCGAAACGTTTTAGATCATCAGAAAACTGATTCCTGGGATTGTTGAACAACAAAGCGTGATATTCTGAAAATTTACCCTGGTCCCTGGCGCATTCCGCTGCTATCGCTGCTTCGTCTGCTTCTTTATGAAAGGGGAGGGGGGAATGTCGATATCCAAAAACGACTTTGCTCCCATACTTTTTTCGCAGCATACCGATTGTCGGCTGGACCCTGGTGCAGAATGGACACTGGTAATCGGAGAATTCAAGAAACATTATTTTTGCACGTTTGTTTCCCCATAAATAAGCTGTCTCCACTGGCACCTTGACCAGAAAATCATTGGGAGATTCCAGGTATGAAACGATCAAACCGGCCTTAACCGCTTTTGTGTATAGACGATCGATATGATCCATCTCCTTTTTCTGCAGCAGATATTGCTTAATCATTGGATAGAACTGCTCATATGACCCTTTGGCACTCAATCCGTTGGTCTCATACATAGTTCTGATTTCCTTGTCCTTGACCCGGAAATTGGGCATATCAGCATAGGTCTTGTTTTTTTGCGCAAGTTTTTCTACAGCAGCTTTTTTCAATTGAATATCTAATATTTCAAACAATTGCTTTCTCAGGTCGTTGATCTGCTTATCTTCTATGTCGGATATGCGCAAAGGTTGAGAGTCCACCCTGGCAATTACAGGGTTGTCGGTATAGTTGGTTTGCTTCTTGGTTTTGGCTGAAAGTGGTGAGCCAAACAGTGTCAAAAGCAATATGAAGCTGACAGAACCAGAGAGAAGGCGGGATATAGATGGAGAAGACATGGCACCTCTTTTTCAATTTGGATTGGAATGTGTGGTTTGAAAAACAACCGATGAAGCTATTATTTCATGGTTTCCAACAAGGCGTCTACACATTCCGGGCAAAGCTGAGTACCACGAATTTCCCGAATGATCTGCAGTGCCACTTCTTTTGGAAACCCTTTTCGATAAGGACGATCTGTCGTTAAGGCGTCATAGGTATCGGCGACAGCTGTGATCCTGGCCCAGATCGGAATTCCCCTGCCTTTTAGTTTATTCGGATAGCCAAGTCCATCATATCGTTCGTGATGATACAAGACGATGGGAATTATCTGTTTCAAGCTGGGAATAGGTTGCAGAATATTGCTGCCAATGACGGGGTGCTGCTCAAAAATTTTCTTTTCAGTTTTGGTTAACTGGCTGTTTTTAAGCAAAAGACTGTCCGGAATACCGATTTTGCCAATGTCATGCAACCCGGCGCCAATTCTTAGCGCCTGGATTTCTTCCTTGGAGGCGTTCATTACTTCAGCGATGGAGGCCACAAATCGAGAAACATTTTCCGAGTGTCCTCTTGTATATGGGTCTCTGGCTTCAAGGGCGTGTGCCAGGGCTGTTATGCTCCCAAGCATTGCTTTTCTTTCTGAAACAAGGCGTTGTCTGTCTTTAAGCAATAACTGGAATTGATTGGAAAGCAGTTTTTCCGTCAGGATGACCAACTGCTCCATGTTGAAGGGTTTGACAAGATACGCCGCAGCTCCTTTTTCCACCATATTCCGCATGGAGGCCCTGTCACTGTTGGCGCTCATGACGATAAAAGGGATTTTTGCCAGTTTCTGTTTCTCTATGATGCGATTACGAAATTCGAACCCGTCCATCACCGGCATATCCAGATCACTGATGATCAGATCCGGCTTCATGTTTTTCAAGAGATCCAGGGCTATTTTTCCGTTCAATGCCGAGACCACCTGAAAACCGGACTTGGAAAGACCGCTTTCGACAAGCTTTAAAATGGTCTTCGAATCGTCTACAACAAGAACGGTACGATCACGATTAAACACGGAGCGATGCAAAACATCATCGATGGTTTGCATGAGGTATTTTTCTGCGGTGGATTTTCCAAGGTAAGCGGAAGCCCCTACTTCAAAGCCTTTGTCTACATCTACTTCCTTTTCCATTGAACTCAAAAGAATGACAGGAATACTTCTGGTCTTCATGTCATCTTTCAAAGCCCTGCACATTTCAAGCCCGCTCATAACGGGCATATCAACATCGGAAATGATCAGGTCGAATTCCTCTGTTTGTGCTTTTCGTAGACCGGATTTACCGTTGGCAGCTTCTGTAATTACAGCGTCAACAGTTTTTAACAGGTGTTTTAATATGTTCCTGAATGAACGACTATCCTCTACAATCAGGATTTTAGGGCTCGCCATAATTTGCTAGATATTCAGGTTAGACAGAAACGTCTCCTTGTCTTGAAGTAGCTCCAGAATCTCTTTTCCTTTTTCTGGCGATATTTTTTCTTTTTGTACAGTGAAGTTAAAAAAGGAGTCCAGCGAATCGATCATCGTCTCCAGGTCCTCCTTTGTGGGATGCATGTTGGTAATAAACCAGCTTTCCAGGAATGTCTTAACTTTTCGGGATCGAAGAGAATCAAGTTCTGTAATGCCCTTGTCTTCAAAATAATCGTTAACAAAGACCTCAACGTCTTCTTGCATACGTTCGCGTTGTTCATCTTCAAAAGATTGTTCCGTTTCCAAATAATTCACAAACTCTTCCACAACGCTTTCAAATACCGAAGGCTCCAAGGCTGCCTCGGAGGCATCATCCTCTTCTTCAACTTGTTCTGCTGATTCCAATGACGACAATACCTCTGCTTTTTCCTGCAAATACTCGGACCATTCCTTGTCATATTCTCTTAATTGGCCATTGAGTTCTTTGAGTGTGAGTGGCTCGTCGTTCTCAATTTGATGCAAAGCGTTGAAGTACATTGCAACAACGATCTGATTCAGGAATGGAGGCGCGTTTTCCTGTTCCATGAAGTAAATAATAGCATGCGCCATCATGGTTTTATTGGTATCGCCCTGCTGCTCAAATCGTTCTTTCATAGAGTCAAGCTGGGTTTTTAACTTTTCGGTAAATTCAGGTGATGCCAAAAAACCGATTTGTTCAGGAACCTTTTCCTGCTGGGATTGTGCTTCCTTTATCTGATCAGGCGAGAAAGCCAATTCTTCCAGCTCCGGTTCAAATATCAGACTTGGAATGTTTTTCAGGTTCTGTTTAAGCTTCGCAGGTGAGATCTTTTTTTGAACGGGTTGTTTAGCAAGTTCTCGCCGTTTTGTTGCTGTTTTTCGTTGTTGTTTGTTTTTTCGCCGTTTCTCGATACCGGCTTTCTTCTGTTTTTTCTTTTTAGCCATTTTGGTGCGTAAAATTCCGTAATAACTCCGGCTGACTCCTTTATCCGCCTGTCTTAGCTCGCAAAAGCAAATCGCTGGTCGTAATCGGATTTAATGGTTATGATTGATATCCAGAAAAAGAGAGGCAAGATTGGACCTGTGGTTTTTTTTATTCACTGTAGATGCCTGATCAACCGATGTAGAATTGGATTGTGTGGCAGGCTGAAGTTAATAAATCGTCTGTCAACTCTTCTTCTGCGCGTCTTTATTAAAGCTACACTTTACTTGAAGTATTGTGACGAAATCAACCTAAATCGAGTCAAAACGTGGGTAAAAAGCAGTTGGAGTACCTTTGTGAAGCTTGTGGTGCAAGGTCTTTAAAATGGGCGGGAAGATGCACAAATTGTGGCGAATGGGACAGTCTCAAGGAATTCTCATCTCACTCCACCGGAAAAGGGTGGGTGTCATCAGAATCATCGTTGCAACAATTGGACGGGGTGAGAATCAATGACAACGAAGAACGCTGGTTCACTGAAGTTAAGGAGTTTGACCGTGTTATCGGAGGCGGCTTTGTAAAAGGTTCTATTGGTCTGCTTGGGGGAACACCGGGAGTGGGAAAATCAACCCTCATTTTGCAGTTGCTGGCCAGGCTGACAAAGTTAGAAAAACAGGTCCTTTATGTGTCGGGAGAAGAATCTGCTGCACAGATTAAACAGAGAGCTAATCGTTTGGTGATCGATCAGAAAAACATAGCTATCCTCATCGAATCGAACCTGGAGCAAATCCTGGGATGTTTGCAGCAGACAAAACCCGAATTTATAGTTATCGACTCCATTCAGACTCTTTATACGGAAAATCTAACGGCCAGCGCAGGAAGCGTTTCCCAGGTCCGTGAGACCGCATCGGCTTTAATGCAATACGCAAAAAAAACAGAAACCTCTGTCATGCTGATTGGGCATGTCACCAAGGATGGCGATATTGCAGGTCCGCGAACACTGGAACATATGGTGGACTATGTTTTATACCTGGAAGGAGAAAAGAAAGATCAACACCGGGTGTTGCGCAGTGTGAAAAATCGATTTGGGAATATCAATGAAATTGGTCTGTTTAAAATGACGGAAAAAGGTCTGTCTGAAGTAGCCAAACCAGGCAAAATGTTTGCTGAAAGGTTTTCCTCAAGCCACCCCGGAACAGCAATTTTTGCAGCTAACGAAGGCACCCGAACCTTGTTTCTTGAGGTTCAGGTTCTGGTTGGTGATACCCAGCAGAATTATCCCGCCAGAACCACTGTGGGCACGGACAGGAATCGACTCCAGGTAATTTTGGCAGTACTGGAAAAACATTTGGCCTTGGATTTCAGCAGAAACGATATTTATGTCAACTTGGCCGGCGGTATTCGTGTGATGGAGCCGGCTATCGACCTATGCCTAATAGCTGCTATACTTTCCAGCCATTTAAACATCCCATTGCCCAGGGATGCCGTATTTTGTGGTGAAGTAGCGCTTACCGGGGAATTCAGAGCGGTATCGTCCTTGGACAGCAGGTTGAATGAAAGTGAACGATGTGGCTTCAAATCGGTTTTTTATCCGGATGTGCGAGACAAATCCACCGGGCTGAAAGCAAAAGGCATCAAGTTGCACCCGGTGAAAGGAGTGCAACATTTAATGGATTTAATCAGATAAACATGACAAGGCATTTTCAGATTGCCGGGGGCAATGTCCGTCTCCAGATTTATGCTCAACCAAAAAGCTCAAAAACAGCCTGGGATGGAATAATTGAGCGAAACGGATCCACATGGATAAAGCTGAAAGTATCGTCACCACCTGTTGATGGCGCCGCAAATAAGGAGATTCAGAAGTTTTTATCAAAGGAATTCCAAGCAGCTAAATCAAATGTGAGGATTGTGCAGGGGGAGAAAAACAGGTTGAAAATAATTGAATTGGCAGGAGTTGATCAGGAAAAGGTGCAGGCATTTCTCAGGATGATTAAGCCTGCAACTTGAATCAAATAACATCTCCTCCACTTCCACCGGTGATGATAATCTTTCCTTCCTCTTCCAGTTTTCTTGCGATCTTTACTATCTTTTGCTGTGCAACATCCACATCTGCCACCCGAACGGGGCCCAATGCATCAAGGTCATCCCGGACCATATCTGCAGCACGTTCCGACATATTACTGTATATGTGCTCTTTAACAGCGTCCGAAGCGGTTTTGAGAGAGAGCACCAAGTCTGCCTGTGGGATTTCCTTAAGAATAGTCTGCATACCAGTCGGATCGACAAGTACCAGATCTTCAAAGGTAAACATCAATTCCCTGATCTGTTCGGCCAGGTCTGGGTTGGATTCCTCGATCGTTGCCAGAATCCGACTTTCAGTAGTTTTGTCCATGGTATTCAGCATTTCTGCCACGGCTTCAACGCCTCCGACTTTCGCTGCGGAAGATGCACCGGAAGCCTTCAATTCCTTGGAGAGTACCTCTTCAATCTCACGAATAACACCAGGTGGAATAGATTCCAGAATCGCCATGCGGTAGGTTACATCAGCCTGCAAATTTTCCGGAAGTTCCTTTAGCACCTGGGCTGTCTGTTCAGGTTCTTCAAGGTGGGCCAGGATTAAAGCAATGGTCTGGGGATGCTCATTCATGATATGACTGGCAACCATTTTAGGCTCTAACCATTTCAACGAATCAAGTGAGCCTTCATCGGCGGAGGACTGCAGATTATCCACCAGGGTTTTTGCCTTGTCATCTCCCAATGCCTTGGTCAGTGCGTTTTTAACAAAGTCACCACTGGCATTAATGGTAACGCCTTGATCTTGCATAGCAGCTTTCCGATAGAATTCCTCCAATACATTATCCAATTCCTCAGGAGATACATCGGTAAACCGGGCCATGTAGTATCCGACTTGCTGGATTTCACGATCTTCCAGGTTTTTTAAAATTTCAGAAGCCCCTTCTTCTCCTAAAGCCAGCAATAAGATTGCAGCTTTTTTGGGACCTGTCATTTTACCAACGCTCACGTTGTATCCTTTTTTTGTGGGTTTTGTACGGGTATCTTAATGGGAATTCTTCTTGATAATGTAAAAGCAAAAAACATACCTGTAACATACTGCTGACAAAGGGTTTACAGGTTGTATGACTGCTTGCATAAACATTTTTCCCCGTGTTATAGCCAATCCTAACACAGGAACCGGGGAAAAGTCATGAGAAAAGCTAGCAGTAATTCTGTGTCATTACCTCATAAAAACAATGTCTTATAAGATAATTGTGAGCGTGATGTACTCGCGTCCCAAAAAAGCAGCAAAGCCTGATTTCTAAATAGGGTTTTTCATTGCCGATATAGCTGGTTCCCTAGTTTTTCATGAACTTATCATTCAACGCTTTGCTGATAATCACTTCCGCGTTCTTTAATTGAGTATAAACTCTTCCTTGTTCATCATGGCTGCAAACAGTTGCTACCAGTTTGTTTTCCGATGCTGAAGTTACATCCATGGTGACAAAAAACGGCTCATCAAAAGGTGTAGTCGCGTAGAGATTTCCTTCGCCAATGCTCAATGGCAAACTGGCTGCCTGAAAGCTGTTGCGAACCCAAATTAAAAGCGCCTGCAATAGCACGTCGTCGGCAAATGAGTTGAAGGTATCAGAGTGGAATTGGCCTTTTTGACGACGAGTCAGTTTTGGCGCTTGACAAGCCAGGGTTAAACGCTTTTTGTCAATATTTTGTTGTCGGGTTACAATCTGGAAAATTGGATCATGAAAGAGGGTACCGTCAGAGTAGAAATCAGCTCCTGCTTTTACCGTTGAATCATTCAAATTGAAGCTGTTTAATGAAAGCGGTTGCTGATGTTTCCGGGCAAGGCGAATTTTCGAACTGTAGTGAAAAACGGTTTTGCCGGCTTTTTCACTTGATACCTGAACCTGAAACAAAATCCTTCCCGGTTCCGACTTATCCAGCTCATCGATTGTAACCTGATATTCCTGAGGTGCGGATTCATTGAAGACAATACCCTTTAAAACCTTGGTTTCTTTGCAAGCGACAAATTGATAACCCGGATACAGTTTTTCGCAACTGTCTGCCATCCAGGAAAGTGCACAAATTATGGGTAAAACAGGCTCGTTGCCTATGACGTGGTGAGTTAGAAAAGGATTATCTTCCAGGCTCAGGCTGCGGGAAAGATTGTATGAACAAAGTTCCGGCCCGGCATCCCTCGGAATTACCATGGAACTCCCTACTACAAGCTGAACAGCGGATTTATCTTTGAGTGCCAATTCATCCGCCATGATGGATGATCCAACTTCAGGTGGTATTACCTTGATCTTTCTTTCTTCAAACATCCTCTTCAATTGCGGCGTTACCATGCCTCCATCCCAAGGTCCCCAGTTAAAGGAAACCACGTGACATCCGGCATGCTTTTGCTTGAAATGATGGGCAAATTTATTCAGGATCTCGTTGGCAACAGCATAATCTGATTGTGCTTCATTGCCGTAAAATCCGGCTGCTGATGAAAACAATACCAAGTGTTTTAACTTGTTATTGTCGACAGCCTGAATCAAAGACTGCAAGCCTTCGACTTTGGTATCAAACACCATTTGATAGTCTTTTACAGTTTTTTCCGTGATAAGCTTATCGGCCAAGACGCCAGCGCCATGGACAATACCGGTAATATTGCCAAGGTTTTTTACTACTACCTGTAGTTTCTTTTTAAGACTCGCTGTATCCAGAATATCGGCACTGAAATATTCAACTGTGGAACCCGCAGCCTGAAGGTCGGAAATGGTTTGGTTGATTTCTCTTTGAGCGAGAATCGGCTTTAATCGATTGGTAATTTTTACAGGTGTGGGTTTCTCCCCCTCAGCTTTGAATGCTTCCATGCAACGCATTTTAAGCTCCGTTTCGTCATCGACTCCACGGCTCCAATCCGGTTCCGGTATCGAGTTATCACTTCTTCCCAAAAGTATAAATGAAGGTTGGAAACGCTGAGCCAGCTGCTTGATACAAGATGCCGTTACGCCTTTTGCACCACCTGCTACCAGGAATACGGAACTGCTGTCGATAGCTTCGGTGGCGATCTGTTCAATGTCGAAATTCTCTACATCAGCCGATAAGGTAGAACGACCTGAGGTGGAGTAAGCAATTTCTGTTAATCGCAAATCAGGATCAACCAGTTCATCTTTCAAGGAATTCATGATGAACTGATGCGATGCTTTTGGTTCAAAGTCAAGAGACCGGCAAAAAACAGAACCCCATTCGATCCGGACTGTTTTTATCAATCCCGAAAGTCCACCTGCGATCACACTGTAAGCGGAAGGGTCAGCAAAACCCAACTTGCCATTCATTCGAGTCAGCGATAGAAAACAGCTGCGGCCGGATTGAGAGGCCTCTACCAATTCGTTTTTGAGATGTTTGGCCAGGAAAAAGACCGTTTTGAGAATCTCTTTTTCAGAATGCTTAAAGACAGAATCAATTCCGGATGGTTTGTCATTTACGGGATGAAGATGAACGAATCCTCCGATCGATCCATGTCTTTTCTTGATATCAGAAAGCACCTGAATAAGTGTTTCTTCCTTGGTGTCTGAAAGAACGACTTTATCAAGGTTATCCGGCCTCCCGGATTGGGTCACAATGGCAGCAGGAAATTCCAAAACAACCACTCTGCTCCAACCCAGTTGATTGAGTATTTTAGCAACGTTAGCCGTCAGTGAAGTACCATCGTCGGTAATCAGACAGATGTGTTCAGAAGGGAACCGAACAGCAGAGCTGTCCGGCCTTGCAAGTGGGATAGATTTAACTAACCTGCGATCGATGCCGTGTTGGCGATTACTTGTTTTTTTTTTACATTTTCAGTTTTAGCCGCAGTGATCGGACTTCCAGCCTGAATCATTTTATTAACAATCTGTTCCAAGGTACGCAGTTCAGCAAGCTCTTCGGGGTTTGTCTCCGGCATATCCGGTAGCTTTTCCTGAATACCGTTTAAAATCTCCACCCTTTTAATGGAGTCAATGCCAAGGTCCGCTTCCAGGTCCATGGAAAGCTCAAGCATATCTTCCAGATATCCTGTTTTTTCGCTGACAACTTCCAATAAGGCTTTAGTCAATATTTCCAGTCCACTGGTCTGATCAGCTTGTGGAGCAGATTGCACGGGAGCGGAAGCTTCCTCTATCACAGATTTGCCCATCACGTAGTCTGCAATTTGCTGTAATGTCCTTAATTCTGCAAGCTCTTCCGGATTGACAGATGGCATATCCGGCATTTGTTCCTGCAACCCGTTCAGGATTTCGACGCGTTTAATCGAATCGATTCCCAGGTCTGCTTCCATATCCATATCCATTTCAAGCATATCGGCCTGATAGCCGGTTTTTTCACTGATTACATTCAGCAAAACACCAACAAATCCATTCCTGTCAGCTGCAGGAGCAGGCGCCTGGGCTACCTGTGGTTCCGGTTCCGGTTGTGATTTTGCGGGTTCAAATCCACCCGCGTGAGTCTTCATATAGTCTGCGATCTGTTCCAGTGTTCTGAGTTCTGCCAATTCTTCCGGGTTAAGCTGAGGCAGTTCGGGTAATTGTTCCTGGATGCCGTTCAGGATTTCAACACGCTTGATGGAATCGATCCCAAGATCTGCCTCCATGTCCATGCTTAATTCCAACATGTCGGACTGGTAACCCGTTTTTTCAGCAACCACCTCCAACAAAGCCTTGGTCAACGTATCAGCACTGATCGATTCAACTACCGGCTCTTCAACAGTCTGCACAGGAGGAACTGGTTGAGCAGGTGGTGTTGCTGCCGGTTGAACAGGCTGCGGTGTAATGGGTTGAATTTGTTCTATTTTAGGTGGAGTCGGAGCAGAGTAAGCAGGCGGTTGATAATCTGTGATGGTCACGGACTGGGGTGCTGCTATTTGAGAACCACCGGTAAAAGCCGCCTGTTGCTGTCTGATCAGTTCAAATGAATGCTTTGAATATTCTGTTTGATGCCTTAGATACTGCTCATGTACACGTAAGGTTTCGGCCTGGTGAGAGTGAAATTGACCGATACTTTGCGACACATCCTTGCTCAACGTAGGAGCTCCGGTTTGAGCCTGTTGCTGCATAATCTGGAAGAAACTTCTGGAATATTCCGATTGATTATTCAGGAACTGCTCGTGAATACGCAATGTTTCATTCTGGTGATTGTAAAAGTTTGCCAGTCCTCTTTCCAGACTCTGCATCGCATATGTCAGACTATCACCTTGCGGTGTCACTGACACTTTTTTGTTTGTTTCGTTTTCTGAATTACTCATTATGGGTTTTTGGGGATTGTTTTGAGTCGTCAGACTGGTGACTGCTTCAGCCTGCTTAATCTTAAAGCCATCCTGTAAGGCATCTTCAAACACTCTTCTGGTTTTCTCACTCACGTAATTGGTTCCACTGATTTTCAGAGTAAGCGCATTTTTCTTCTTGTCCGAAACAGCGGGCTTATATTGATAGGGGTCGAAGTCGGATAAAGAAAGACCGGCCACTTTGAGTTTGACAATACCTTCTCTAAATTGACGATCGCTCTCTTTTTTTGCATTTGCGTTTAGTGCCACAGATATATAAGATTTCCCTTCTAAAATATTGTCTACCAGTCGGGTTAGAATGCTTTGAGGCCCGAATTCTACAAAAATCCTGCCACCATCATCGTATATATTTTCTATTTCCTGTTTGAACTGGACTGAGTTAAGGATATGATCCTTTAAGGTTTTTTGAATCGATTTTGGTGTTTGCGGATAAGGTTTGGCTGAAGCATTGGAATACACTTTACACGCCGGTTTTTTGAAACTTGCTTTTTCAATATCTTCTGCAAACGGTTTCTGGGCATGTCCTACCAACTCGGTGTGAAAGGCTGCAGAAACTCCTAATAGTATTGTTCGATATTTATCCTTAATTGCTTCTTGCGCTTTTTTGACTTCTTCCGTGGGGCCTGCGATAACGACCTGGCTCTTTGAGTTATAGTTGGCAATGGTCACCCCCTTGAAATCTTTGATATCATCTGCAAGGTTTTTAACATCTCCCATAACCGCCACCATGGCACCGGCATCAAAATTAGGATCATCCGGGGCGGCCATGGCCTTTCCTCTGGCTTTGGCAAGCTTAAAATAATCCTCGTCGTTGAGAACGCCTGCCGCCCAAAGTGCGGTTAACTCACCAAAGCTGTGCCCTGCCGTGAAGTCAGGTTTAAAGCCGGCTTGATTGAGAATCTGGTATTGTCCGGCGCTAAAAACACCAATGGAAGGTTGCGCGTTTTGAGTTAAATTTAACTCCTTTTCCTGCTGCTTCGCGGTTTTTTTGTCAAACACCGGTCGCGGATAAAGAATCGAGGATAGTGGCGGTCGGTTGTCCTCAATAAACAATCGATCCATAAACTGCTGATTTTCCATCAATATGGGGAAGTTATTAATCAGTTCTTTTCCCATGTTCAGATAGGGTGATCCCTGCCCAGCAAAAAGGGCAACCACCTTGCCTTTAGGATCAATTCCCTTCTTTTGAAAATACAAACCTTTTCGTGTATTCCAGGCCTCTGCATCAGGTTCTGACTCCAATTTTTCAATTGCTTTTGTCAGAAAATCAACGGCTTCCTGGGCGTTTACTGCTACAAATCCCAGTCGGGCATTTGATTGAGGTATCTTTGCATTCTTTTGTTCATCAACTAAATGCGCCAGTTTTAGGTCAGCCTTTTTGTCGCTTAACAGCGCGGTGGTTTCTTTGCAGGCAGCAACTAATTCATCGATCGTTTTAGCATTCAAAATAACCGGATATGAGACCTGATGCATTCGGTAGTTGCCTTCCGCTTTAGATTGATGTTCTTCCAGAATATAGTGAAAATTGGTGCCCCCAAAACCAAACGCACTAAGACCGGCTCGTCTGGGATGTTTATCAGAGTAATGGAACCAGGGTCTTACTTTGGTATTTAAAAAGAAGGGTGAATTTTCAAGATCAAGATCCCGGTTTGGCTCATCAATATTGATAGTGGCTGGAAGGGTCTTATGATACAGGGAGAGCGCCATTTTGATTATTCCGGCGGCACCGGCGGCATTTTTGGTATGACCGATTTGTGATTTAACGCTCCCCATGGCGATATGTTGCTTTTCCTTGTCCTGTTGGGAAAAGAAGTTTTTTAAAGCCGTTACTTCAGCCAAATCGCCGGCAGCAGTACCCGTTCCGTGAGCTTCCAGCAAACCGATAGTGCCCGGATCTATTGCAGCGTCTCTATAAGCACGTTTAAGGGCCAACTCCTGGCCTTTGGCCCTGGGAGCATAAATACTCTTGAATTTTCCATCACTGGAAGATCCCATTCCTTTGATGACAGCATAAATCCGATCGTTATCTCTCTCGGCATCTTTCAATCGTTTTAACAACAGCATCCCGATACCTTCGCCCATGATCATACCGTCGGAATTAGCACTAAATGGGGTTGATTTATCGGCAGCTGTGAAAGCCTGGGTTTTGCTGAAGCATAGATACATGTAG
>JAKSDL010000510.1 GCA_022360105.1 Pseudomonadota bacterium | reverse complement strand
GTTGTAACACCAATTTGGTCTGACAATTGAGGAATGGTTAAGTTTCCATTTGCTTTCAGAAGACTAAATATTTTTTCAGACGTTTTCACCGACGTTTTCACCGACGTTTTCACCGACACTTCTTCCTTAGTTTCTTGGGTAGTTTTTTCTTGTACTGTCCTTGGAAACGTCATAGTGAAGAAGGTATCAAATTCAAAAACCGGTGCCGGACAGTTTGTTTCCTTCAGCGCCTCCTTTATCCGGCTGATACCTGTACCCATCTTTTCGATATATTCTGATCTGAGCAACAAAGATGCTATAACAGAGTTTCTGCAGACACTCTTTTTTCCGAAATCTTCAGGCTTCAGTGTTTTGGGCAAGCCACCGGGATTGGTTATCTCAACGCGGTCATCATAGATTTCAACCATTACATTGGCACCTTTCTCGAAATAGTCCCTATGACAAACTGCATTAACGACAGCCTCCCGAAGAGCCAGTTCCGGAATTTCCAAAATTTCCTGGTGCCTTAACCCCTCAATTTCAATTCTGAGGTTCAAATGTTTTTTCAAAAAGAGGATAGTATCCTCAATGTTGCTGATCAGATCTTCAGCGAATTCTTTACGATCCAGTATCGTTACCTTTTTTATGCCTTTATACAAGGCACAGACGATACTGGCATGATACAAATGATAGGTGAGATTCCGGGCGAAAAAAAGAAGACCGGCATTATTAAAGTAGGGTACACTCTCCCTGACTTCCACCACAGAGAGATTTTTCAGGATGGAAGTATCATCGATAGATTTTGAAACGTTGGCGATCTTTAAAAACCGGTTTAAAAGTGCCTGGTCATAGTTCTCCTCAAAATTTACATCTGTACGCAAACTATCATCGAATCGGGTTCGCCCTTCTTCCTGGACGATCTGAATAATCTCGCGTGTTGTTAATTTTGCAGAATTGGCACCGTTTCGAAGGTAAAACCCCTTGGTACAACGATAGGGCTTATTTTCACCTTCTTTGACATGAATAACCAAGTAATCCACATGAGTTTCAACTTCAACATCGACCGGTGGATCACAATGCCTTGCATAATCCTGGATTTTTGAGAGAATCGCATTGCTAACCTTTATGCTCTTCTTCACATTGTCATCACTAATGCCAATAATAATCCGACCACCGGCAGCATTAGCAAAGGCAACCAGTTCCTTGGGTAAATCAGCATTGACATTTTCTTTAAATTCCAGTTTGTAACCCTCTCCTTTTTGCAGCAAAAGATTGAGCTCTTCGGGTGTCATCATAAAACTTACTGGGTTTAATTGAATTTAAACTTTTATCTAATAACTCATACTGCGTTGATCGCGCAGGAAAAATACTGTTAAAACATCGCACAATTAAATACAGAAAAACTCCTGAATTGTCATGGGAAAAGATTGCTGTGCGAGGAACCACAATTGTTCCTAGGCACCTACTCACAATCTGATTTCAAAGTTAAAGGGAATTTTTCACCACAGAGACACGGAGATCACGGAGAAAAGATTTTGGAAGTAAAAGAGTTTTTGATTTGTTTGTATCAACTATTTTCTCCCTGGTTTACACCCTAGCTTTCTCCCTAGTTTTTGCTGACGTTTCCTGAATAGCTTTTCCAGTGGTCTTTCACGACACTTCTCCCTCGTTTCTTGGGTAGCTTTTTCTTTTACTACCCAAGAA
Source organism: Pseudomonadota bacterium (assembly GCA_022360105.1). Next base: position 13,593 of record JAKSDL010000510.1, on the reverse strand, counting down.
AGGCATTGTGAAGAAGCAGTCAAAATCAAAATCCAGCTCCGATCAGTCAATTCCTGAAAGTTTTTGTATTGTCACGAGAATAGGTCGCTGTGTGAGTTGTTTTGTTATGCACCACAGAGAGACGGAGATCACGGAGAAAAGATTTTGGGTAAAGTAGTTTCTGCACAATTGCTTTGTGTCGTCCCTACGGGACTTAATCCAGGGAGGATTATCGGCACCAGTGGTTAACACCACTGGCTACTATATGTCGCTCCTGCGGAGCTTGAAGATTTGCACCGCTGCCATCAAAAAGTTACAAATAGTTGCGATGTGTGAGCTGATTAACTCGTCTTAACTGATGATTCAGTGGTTTAGAAAACTGGTTTTATCTCCGGTTTCTATGTTAGTATCTGAAAGCATCGATTTTTATTCATTTCCATTGCTTTGGGAATGCTTGAGACCAGGTTACCTAAACACTACCACGATATTTAGTGGAAATTTAAAATATACGAAATGCGACGAGTTTTTCCATTATATTTCGTAGGTTTTTCAAAGCATAGTAGGGAAAGACAAATAAATACAGATAATTAAATCAATGGCACCTTTTTTGTGTGTATAGCTACAACCGAATAACAATCTATTTAATTACACAGACAAGGAAGCCGAATGAAATCAGCAATCGTAAAAGAAAGTCTTCAAAAACTGTCCGAAGCTGTATCGTTTAAATATCCCGCAACCGGTTGGTATTTTTCTGCAGAGAATATCGAAAATTCATTCATCAATAAAAAAGATCGATGGATTTGTATGTTCATGTATTGGGCGAGAGTTTTAAAAAAGGGAAAGAGAATCCAGTTCTCGGCAGACTGTGGAGAAGCCTGCCCCGGAATACAGGAATTTGGCGGTTTTCTGCCACCAACAGACGATCAAGGGGAATTTATCGCCGAAACCGAACGATTTAGAAAGACACGTACCCTTGCCCAGGCATATTTTGACGGTTGGGTGTCAGAGATTCATCCGCCACCTGAAAAATACGTGTACTTTGAAAAAATTGAAAAGATAGATGAAAGCAGGGAGATTGAAGTCGTCAATCTGTTTCCGGATATTACGGGTCTGGCTAATTTGACGGGTCTGGCATGTTATGACCGGGAAGAGAGCGGTACGATAATACCGGGGGCTTCCGGATGTCAATCGGCTTTCTCCGTTCCCTATGACCAGAAGTTCAAAGATAAGCCGATGTGTATTGTCGGGTTGATGGATGTTTTTGTCCGTCGTTTTGTCCCGGATGATATGATCATGTTTTCAGCCCCCGCCAACCGGTTTGTTGAAATGGTTAATAACATCGATGGCAGTTTTCTCGATGTCAATTTCGAAAATCCCACCAGCTTTTGATAAGGTTAGGGATTAGTCGTTAGGGGTTAGGTTTGCACTCACCTCTAACTGCAAGTTTTATGAAAGAAGATATTTTTCTTTAATACTTTCAATAAGGTAATCGACTTCGAAGGCTTCTTTTGTGTTCTTGGCCTCTTCGGTTGTCAGCATGCGGATGATAAAGATACCAAGTCGATAAGTAACATGATACCGTTCTTCGGTGTCCCACAGGGGAGCATTGATCCTGGCTCCTATTGTCGAGTTTCTTCTTGCCGAGGAGAATCCCATCCCTACACTGAATCGAGGGCCAAATGCCTTGTCTACCTGGGTTTTGCCATAGTCCTGTTCAAGCACAAAATGAGTAAAACCGGAATTTTTAGTTAATTCCGCACTACGAAGATAAAGATAGTCCAGAATTTCTGTTTCTTCCGTGAACTGATTCGCTCTGAACGAGATGCGAAACACGTTTTCCTGCAATTGCGTTTCCTCATAACCAAAACCTTCCGTTTTAGGCTGGTACGGAGTGGAAGTGACACTGCAGCCTGACAAAAAAGCAAGGATCGCAGCTACTGCAATGAGAAGAAAAGAAGAACGAACTGAATTGCCGGGATAAGAAATCGGATTGGTTGGCATGTTACATTTTCGATTGAAGATTTTTAACTATTCACCACAGAGGACACAGGGAAAAGACTTAGAATAGCAAAAGAATAAACATATCCAGGATTACCGCCATTGTTACTGATTTTGCCAAACCCAGGGAGAGAGAAAAACCTGGTTAATCTTTAACGATTTTTAACGATATTGGGAAAAAAAGCAATCCATGTCCCCTTTCAAAAGCCTCAATCGTTATTAGTTTGTAAGAGCAAATTCTTTCACATTGTTTTATCAATCAACTTCGTATCGAAAAGGTTAGAAAATGGCAAAAATCCTTTACATTAAGGCAAATCCAAAACCAACAGGGTCTTCTTACACATTCAGGCTATCCGAACCTTTTGTGGAAACGTACCAAGAAAATAATCCCGGAGATCATGTTGAAACACTTGATTTGTATGATGCTGAGATAAAAAGTCTGGATAGCGGTATGGTGCGAGATCTGTTTACCGATGAACAAAGTATCATGCATCAATACTCGCGCACATTTGTAGAAGCTGATAAATACATCATCGCAGCCCCGATGTGGAATTTCAGCGTCCCCTCCATTTTGAAAAGTTATGTGGATCACATTATAGTAAACGGAGTGACTTACACATACACTGAACAGGGCCCAAAGGGTCTGCTGGCTGATCAACATAAAAAAGTAATTCATATCTCGGCCAGGGGCGGAATTTTTTCAGAGGGACCCAACGCTGCTTTTGAGATGGGGGATCGATTCCTGAGAGCCGTGATGGGGTTTATGGGAATTACCGATTTTCAAACATTGGTTATTGAAGGCACTAACTTTTTGCCTTCGGAGCAAGTTGAAAAAAATCTGAAAATGAAGATCGAAGAAGCCAAAAAGATCGCTAATCAATTTTAACCTGGACCGAAGCCTAAGGAGCTAAATTATGAAGGAGTTCGCATTAATTTTCAGAATAAAAGATGTCAAAGACTTCAAACCATCGCCCGAGCAAATGCAGGAAAGAATGAACTGGTTGGCGGGGATCGTTGCGCAAAACAAGTTGGTCGATAAAGGTAACACCTTTCTATCGACACCTGGAAGTTCGAAAACGGTAAAACCCGATGATGTGGTGCCCGACGGGCCATATACGGAAATCAAGGAGTTTGTCAGCGGCTATATAGTGATAAAAGCAGAATCAATCGATGAAGCAGTGCAGATCGCCAAGGAGAATCCGGTTTTCAGCATTGGTGGCAATATTGAGGTCAGAGAACTGCTGAAGAGTGATTAATGCCTGAAGAAACGACGTCAGCACCACAACAGGAACTTTTGCCTCATCTGTTTCGAACGGAATATACCAAAATCATTGCGGTGTTATGTCGTCATTTTGGTTTAAAACAGATTGAGATTGCCGAAGATATTGCCAGCGATACATTCTTAAAAGCGCACGAACACTGGGGGATTAACGGCATACCCGAAAATCCCGCAGCCTGGCTTTATACCGTCGCCAAGAACAAAACAAAGGACTATTTCAAGCACCTTGGTGTTTTCGAAAAAAAAGTCAAAGAAGCTGTAAAACCAGCGCCATTTGTGCAGGAATTTGAGTTTAATGATCAGATCATCTCAGACAGCCAACTGGCAATGATTTTTGCCGTATGCAATCCGGCCAATTCAACCAGTGTTCAAATAAGTCTCTCTCTTCAAATTCTCTGCGGCTTCAGTGTTGAGGAAATAGCGAATGCATTGCTGGCAAAAACCGAAACCATTAAGAAACGGTTGCAACGGGGAAGAGCCAATCTTCGTAACAATAATTTTCAAATCAATGAATTAAGTGAAGGAGACATCACATCAAGATTGGAGACCGTTACCAAGACGATCTATCTTGTCTTTAACGAAGGTTACTTTTCCAAAACCAACGACCAAATAATCCGAAAAGATCTTTGCTCAGAGGCGATCAGGTTGGCATTGGTGCTATCTGAAAACCTGCTGACCAATACACCCCGGATCAATGCGTTGCTTGCGCTGATGTGTTTCCAAAGTTCAAGGCTTGACGCCAGAACGAATGATGAAGGCCAGATCGTTCTTTTTGAAGATCAGGATAGGAACCTGTGGGACCAAACATTGATTGCGCGGGGTAATCAATACTTAATAAACGCCTGCGAAGGTTCGGATATTTCAAAATACCACCTGGAAGCGGCCATTGCCTATTGGCACACAACACCAACGGACGAAAATAAATGGCAGCATATCTTACAATTGTACAATCAACTTATTCTGATCGAATATTCACCAATCACCGCCTTGAACCGGGCATTTGCTATTGCCAGGGTTTTTGGCCCCGACAAAGCCATTCCGGAAGTGGAAAAACTACGCCTCACAGAAAGTAATTATTATCATGGATTATTGGGGTATTTGTACGCAGAAACAGATGTCAAAAAAGCCATTCGTCACTATGAAAAAGCTATTGGACTGACCAAGGCGAAAAGGGAAAAGGAAGTGTTAATGAAGGAAATCAAACGGCTCAGCGACATTGAGTGTATTTGAGATTTATGAGGTTAGATTTTAGATTTTCTGTTGTGTGTAAGCTTCGCCTAACTATTCACCACAGAGACACAGAGGTCACAGAGAAAAGACTTAGAATAGTAAAAGAATAAACATAGGTAGGCTTACCGCCATTGTTACTGACTTCCACAAATCCAGAGAGTGAAAAAACCTGGTTAATCTTTACCGATTTTTTAGGTTTGAAGTCACTTCAATTAATAAAGCTTCGTGTCCTTCGTGTCTTCGTGGTGAAAACAGACAGGGGCAATTATGCTAAACAGATTCAACTACGTTTGCATTTTAATGATTTTTCTTTGTTTCGGTACAGACCGGCTAGATGTTTAACCGGTTTTCCAAACCTTGAAAGACAAATGGATTTAAAAATTGTCTTCCCCGGAGGAAATTGCGGTCGATTTCGGTTAGTTCAGCTTCATCGCAAACCTTTGACCAGTATTCCCTGACAATTTTAACCTGTTTTCTAATGATGTCCAGGGCCTCTGCTTCTGTCAGTAAAAATTCCCGGGAAGCTTCCAGACAGATCGACAGCCTGCTCAAACGTTGTTGTTCATAAATCAACATGGCTTGAGACGCTTCGTTCCCCGTTCTAGCCTGGGGGCAAATGTCATATGCAGGTGTGAGTTCCAGTTCTTTTCCGTTCCAAAAAGCAGCGTGATTTCTGGCTTGATCATCTGTATTTCCGGTTAAGAGGAATCTCTGATACAACCTGGCAACTCAAGTCCGGACACAGTCGGAATTTCTCCTGTCTCAAGTGGTAACTCCCGGTCATAGACGGCAATCGCATTCTCTCTTGCCAGAAAGCTTTTTCCATAAACAAAGAAACAATTCCCACTATCCTTATAAAGCTTTCCTGCTACAACAGGTTCTGTGTTTCCGGGCAACCAGATCCATACAAACAATTCCTTAACTTCAGAAGTCATTGTCTACTTCCTTTTTAGGTTTGCGAATCGATTTGGGTAAAAGCATTATTTTGTCTTCGATTCTTTCCTTTTGTATTTCCAAGTTGTCCATCGATTCAAACAACCGGATTCCAACCAGCGTCGCAGCTTCAAATACTATCCCGATAGTACAGGTAAGATTTCCTTTTTCTATCTTTTTGATTGTAGCCACTGAAATCCCCGCTCTTTCCGCAAGCTCTTGTTGAGTCCATTTTCTTTTTTTTCGATGAAGCTTAATCATACTTCCCAATAAAAAACCAGCCTCTTTGGTGTAGCGTGAATATGCCCTTTTCGTTGACATTATTTACCCCAAATTCAGATTAATACCATGACAAATGATTTTCTGTTGCGTTTGCATTTTAAATAAGCACAACTAAAGTTGTCCATAAAAAATAGCTATTATAATAGCTATTAAATAATTATAAGATTATTATAATAGCTATTTTGAATTCAGAGTTAGAAGGTTCCCTGCTTATAACAAAGAAATAGTCTATTGCAAGTCACCGGTCTAAACTTCAGATCGCGACCCTGTTTCCAATTGGGTTCACCGGGGTGGAGGGAAAATGTGCCGTTTTACTTTTCTCAAATCTTATCGCTATAATACGATATAGTGGAAGTATAAGGAGAATCTATATGGTCGCTAATAGTTCGCGAACGTGTTTTTGCGATAAATAGCTATTAATTTGACGATATTGAGTATATTCTGTAATAGATAACCATTGAATTTGTGGTCACATCACACACAACCGCTGAGCAGCGCTGTTCCTGAAGACATGCGCTGTGACTGCAGCAATACTAACATTGCAAGGGGAAATCAATGAAGGTAACTGTTATTGGTGCCAGTTCGGCTTTTTCAGTCGGAGAATTTAAAAATGCTATTCCAGTTGATAAGTTACAGGCTCTCATACCCGAACTCACCAAAAAATTCGGTAAAAGCGGCGGCACTGAAGATAAAATCGCAAAGTACGTAAATGATTACTGTGAAGAGCATAAGGAGCACCTGTATGCCCCGGCATGGCAATCCAATTTTTTAATTGAATTCGATCAAACAAATATTCGGGGAGACGACTCTCCCTATCGACTAGTACTGGATTTCGGCAGTGATGTTCGACATGCCCTGGCCAGTGAAGGCCTGGATTTTAAAGATATTGATGCCTATTATGTTTCCCATCCCCACGATGATCATATTGGCGGTATAGAAGGTATTGCCCTCAAGACCTTCTTCAATCCTTTTTTTACAAAAAAGAAGGTGGCCTGGCTGGATGGCGAAAACATCATCGACAAAATAACCTATAAAGCGGCCAGGGGTCAGCTCTATAAAGTACCTAAAGAGGCCAAACCGGTTATGTTCGGTCACCGGGATATTCTGGATGCCCTGTGGCAGGCTGCTGAACCGGGACTGCTAACCCTGCAGCAGGTAAGGGAAGTAACCCTGGAAACCTATTTCCACACCAAGGAGATGATGGAAAACGAACCGTTAACCTTCAAAGACGGTAAACGAACCTGGCAGGCTTATATTGTGCTATCCATGCATGTGGTCTCCGGTGACGCCACCATGCCTTCCTATGGGTTAATCTTCGAAACGGAAGACACGATCGTCTTTTTTCCGACCGACACCCAGTTTATGGTTCCTCCACAGCTTCGAGGGCATTATATGAAGTCGGATTACATCTTTCATGATACGGAAACCTCTCCTTTTCCCAGCGGAGTGCACACCAGGCTGGAAGAGCTTAAAACCCTGCCGGCTGATCTGAAAAAGAAGATGATACTCTATCACTACGATTCGAATGTGGTTCCTGAGGTCGACGACGGTGAATTTTATGATATCGCCTACGCAGGCAGCGCATACGAGTTTTAGGTCCATTTAAGTTCTTTCCGAGGTCAAACCTCCGCAATTGTTTGGCCTCAACCTCATCTTTTATTGCCCCCACGGCATCTTTACCTAGATTGTAGGATGGGTAACTCGTTACCCATCAATGAGTCTTGAAATGCGAGGCTTATGAGATCGAGTCCGGAATGACTGTCACTCAAGATTTTGATTATCCTTGTCCCCTGCAAGCTCAATATTGTGCTCCTTCAAATTATTCTTCAGCTGGTTGGTGAACAAAGCACGCAATTTGCAGAAAGTGGGTTATACTCTTTATATAATTAAAAACCCTGATCGGAGAGAAGAATATGATCACAAAATCAGCCGAATCCAATGAAGATTTTTTAAACCTGCTTAAAAAATGGCGAGGTATTGAGCGCTCCACTATCAATATGACCGATAAGACCATGATGAAGATTGACAATCCCCTGATTCTGGCCCTGATGGATACCATCAAGCGTGATTCAGAAAAACATAAGGAGATCCTGGGATTGATTATCGATGGCCTGGAAGGCACAACCGTCATAACCCATGAAGACATGGGCGCCCTGACCCATTTTATCGAAAAACATGCTGAAATAGAGAAAAACTCGGTCGAAATTGCAGAACAGGCGTTAAGCAAAGTACGAACGGCTTTACCGAAATTTCTGCTGACTTACCTGCTCACCGATGAGAAGAAACACGATTTGATTATGGACGGGTTGGCCGAGCTGAAAGCGAAGATTATGACGCCGGGATAACAAGGTATTTGGATTGGTGGATCCGCTGCGCTTGATCCACCCTACAACCAGTCGGAATGATAAGTTAGACAATTGTGTTTCACATTTGTGAGGTATTTAAGACACTTGCCTGTTTAAGTCAAATCCAGCGCGGTTCCCCAATCGTAACTTCTTCTGATGTACTTCATAAAGATCGAGGTTTCCAGTCGAATGATTCCCTCGATCTGGTTAATTTTGTTTAGTAGCAGCACGTTCAAATCGTCCAGGGATTTGACAATGAATTCGGAATCGATGCAGGTTCCGTCCGTGGTATGTACCAGAAACCATAACTCCTTCAGTTTTTTCAACTCCTTGATGACATGATCCATCTTCACTGTATCCACATGTATCCTGATGGCGCCCACGATATTAAAACCGAGTTTCATGGGATTGCTGACAGCCACAATCTGAATGTATTCTTCCTTGATCAAGCGGTTTAACCTGGTGCGGACGGTCCCTTCCGAAATGCCGATCTGTTTGGCTATCTCCGTATTGGAGATTCTGCCATCCTTCTGCAGGAGTTCGATCATCTTGCAGTCGATTTTATCGATTTTTTTCTTTTTATAGGTTTTTTTTGTCTGCACACTGTCTCCTTGCATATGGCTGACTTGGTTTCAATGTTATTGTTAAGGTTCCGAAACAGGATTTGTCATCCTTAATGGCGAATTGGCGGGTTCGTCGCTACGCTCCTTAACCCACCCTACAGGTACTTGATCCACCCTGCATTTTTGTCACATACTTGCTGTCAAATCCTGTTTTGAAATATAAATGACATTTATTAATTTCTGTTGTCCGGCTGGTATCTCGGGTTATATAATATTAACAACACTTTTATCGGGTTTTGATGTTAATGCCAGGGCAAAATATTACGAAAACTGCAGAATTATAGCCATAGCCTTAACAGATAAAAACATAAATGAGTAGACCTCTATCTGTAGAATTGTTCTAAAGGCTATAATTTAGTGCGTTTACACAAAAAAAATAAAACTTCGAATATCGAAGCTTGCTCAAAGCTATTCCCTCAATTATTCACAACCAAATAGCAATATTTCAAGAACAAAAAGCTTCGATTCAATATGTTTCGAAGATTTTTAATATAAATTCTCTTTTTTCCGTAGTTTTTTTCTAAATATAAATTGACTTTTTATAAAACCATCCCTACAATGTCCAATGTGTGCAGCTGTTATGCTTTCTTTTCAATAAAAACGAATGATGGAAGGGTTTTCCTGTCCATTTCAGCAAAACTGCCAAAGTTTATCAGTCTAATTCCTGTCAACCCCTGAAAAACCTATTCTGGAGGATTAATATGGCACTTCCGTTGATTAAAAACTTTGTGAACGGTGATTGGATCGATTCCACTTCGACCGTAACCGGCGATGTATGGAATCCGGCAACTGGTGAAAAGATAGCCACCGTTCCTTATGGCAATAGTGAGGATGTGGATAAGGCGGTGCAAGCTGCCAAGGCCGCATTTTGGGAATGGCGTACCACCCCTCCACTGACAAGGGCCAGGTACCTGTTTCGCTTAAAAGATGCGTTTGAGGAAAATTTTGAGGAAATTGCCCAGGTCCTCACCACAGAGCAGGGAAAAGTCATTGATGAAGCACGTGGCGAAGTACGCAGAATGATTGAGAACATTGAGCATGCCACCGGCGTAACCACCATGATGACCGGCTATACCCTGGAGGATATTGCCAAGGATATTGACTGTTATGGACACAGACAGCCGCTCGGCGTTTTCGCTGCCATCGTCCCCTACAACTTCCCCGGAATGGTTGCCTGGTGGTTCCTGCCATATGCACTGGTGACAGGAAACACCTATATTGTAAAACCTTCAGAGCAGGTTCCCATGACCCAAACCAAGATTTTTGAAATCGTGGAAGAGGTCGGGTTTCCGGAGGGTGTGGTCAATATGGTTCACGGCTCCAAAGATGTGGTGAACGGTCTGTTGGATCATCCGGATATCAAGGGTATTTCCTTTGTAGGATCAACTCCCACCGCGAAATATATCTACCAACGCTGCGGGGAGACAGGTAAGCGTGTGCAATCCCTGGGTGGTGCCAAAAACGTTGTCACTATCATGCCTGATGCTGATATCGACCAGGCTATGCCTTCTCTCATCACATCATTCTTTGGTTGTGCAGGTCAGCGCTGTCTTTCAGGCTCTATCCTGGCCCCGGTTGGCAATGTGATCGATGAAGTGAGAGAGAAATTTGTTGCCGCGGCCAAAGCCATGAAAATCGGTAACGGACTGGATGAAAGCGTGGCCATGGGTCCGGTAGGAAGCGCTCCCCACAAAGAGAAAATCCTGGGTTATATTAACAAAGGAGTTGAGGAGGGAGCAGAGCTGCTGCTTGACGGACGGGATTGCAAAGTGGATGAGTATCCCAATGGCTACTTTGTGGGTCCAACCATTTTCGATAAAGTGAAACCGGAAATGAGTATCGCCAGCGATGAGATCTTCGGTCCGGTGGTCAGCATGGTCAACCCGCAAAATCTTGATGAAGTGGTTGAACTGGTGAACACCAGAAAATACGCCAATGCATCCTGTATTTACACCCAGAATGGGGCAGTGGCCCGGGAATTCAAGTACAAGGCGAATCCAAGCATGATCGGTGTGAATATCGGTATTGCCGCTCCCATGAGTTTCTTCCCCTTCGGAGGATACGGCAACTCTTTCTTTGGCGATATCAAGGGCCACGGAAGAGAGATATTTCAATTCTTCACCGACATGAAAGTTGTTATTGAACGGTGGTTCTAAGAGTCATGCCACTATGGGATCTGGCCCGATGTCGGGTCAATCCCTGTTTCAGGAGGATACGATGCAGTTAAACAATTTTGGCAGTATTTTGACGTTTGCCGAGGACCTGGAAGCAAAAGACGAGGCCTTTTACACCTCTGCCGTAAACAATGTTGAATGCGCTGCATATAAAACTGTTTTTGAACAGATTGCTGCGGATTGCAAAAAAAATCAAAAAACCGTTCAGCGGGTTCGCCGGGAAAATGTCACAGAGATGATCCTGGAAGGTATCAGTGATTTCAGTAGTGAAGCCTATGATTATGAGCACGGTGCACCCGATGACATGAAAGGTGCGGATTGTCTGGAAACCGCAAAAAAGCTGGAACAGAGAGCGCAACAATACTACCTTGATGCAGCGGAGAAGATCAAAGCCCTGTCTGAAGTTTCAAGAGCATTGAAAATGCTGGCTAAGAAACGGAAGAAGCATTTGGAAGCCCTTTAGGGGCATTTTAGATTTATGATCTGAGATTTCAGATTTTTGGGTTGAGAAAGCTTGGCTTTCGGTTTTGTAGGATGGGCAACTTTGTTGCCCATCATTCTTGCTGTCGCTTCTTTGAGACTTTGAAAAGGTCTTTCAAGTTACGTTGGTGGGTTAGTAATCACGCTGGTGGGTTCGTCGTTACACTCCTTAACCCACCCTACAACCTATCCAAATTCATAAAACTGATTAAAAAAGGTGGATCTGGTTTTATGCCTGATCCACCTTTTTTGTTTAGGTTACATGCTCGTCGGCGATGGCGATGGCTTTGGAGATGATGTCCAGGCCTTCATCCACTTCGTCATTGGTGATGGTCGGGGGCGGTGCCACGAAAATCCAGTTCCAGCGCACAAAAGTGAACATTCCCAGCTCTTTGATTTTGGCAGCTACTTTGGACATCACCGCCATATCCGCCGCCTTGGCATTCCAAGGTGCCATGGGTTCCCTGGTTTCACGATTCTTTACCAGCTCGATACAGCCCAGCATACCGGTATTTCTGAAATCTCCCAATGAAGGATGTTTTTCCTGCAGCTTGGCTACCTGCTGATCGATATAAGCGCCGGTGGTTCTTGCTTTCTCAATCAAATTTTGCTCTTCATATACCTCCATACAGGCGACACCTGCAGCACAACCCACAGCGTGCCCCGAATAGGTAAGGCCGATCATCATTGGTGTTTCATTGAATGAGTTGGCAATGGCTTCGGAAACAATTACACCACCCAGCGGGACGTAACCAGCGGTCAGACCTTTAGCAATACAGATCATATCCGGTTCCACGCCGCTGTTTTGAATGGCAAACCACTGTCCGCACCGACCAAATCCGCTCATTACTTCATCGGAAATTAACAGAATACCGTATTGATCGGCAATTTTCTTTAGTTTCTGCCAGTAATCCGGCGGATATTTGATACAACCGGATGAACCGGATTCACCTTCAATTAAGATAGCCGCCACACTGCCCGGATCCTCAAACTGAATCACCCGTTCGATATGCTCCACACACTCGCGATTACAGGATTCGATCTTCTGAGACCAGGGACAGCGATAACAATAGGGATCTTCTACATGCACTACTCCCGGCATTCTGTCGCGATCCATGGGAAATCTCCTGGGATCACCACCAACGGTACAGGCACCGTACGTCGCCCCGTGATAAGATCTGTATTTGGCAATAATTTTGTGTCTGCCGGTTACCATTCGAGCCAGCTTGATAGCATTTTCAATTGCTTCCGCTCCGGCGTTAGTGAAAAAGGTCTTTTTCAAGGTGCCCGGTGCCACCTCTGCCAGCTTCTTACCTAACAACCCCCTGGCTTCGGTTGCCATACCCGGATACACATAACTTAATTCGCTCATCTGCCTGGCAACGGCTTCTGCGACCTTTTTATTGCCATGACCGATATTCACGTTCATCAATTGGGATGAAAAATCGATATAGCTTTTGCCGTCACGATCATATACATAAACACCGTCCGCCCGTTCAGCGTTCACCGGGTTCAACCCGGCCTGGGGAGACCAGGAAAACAGGGTATAATCGAGATTGTTTTTTAAGATTTCTTCTTTACTCATCTGAACCTTTACAAGTGAAATTGTTAGATTTTATCGGCCGTTATAAGCTTGGTACCTGACGGCCAATGGTTAGCCTGAAATCAGGGTAGATGTTGGCAAATCTCAGTATACATCTCCGGCCGTCTGTCCCGGAAAAACTGCCAGCCATCACGCACTTCCCGGATCACTTCCAGATCCAGATCCGCCACCACAACTTCATCTTCTGTCTCGCTGCCTTTCACCAGAATCTGACCACGAGGATCTACAAAATAACTCGACCCATAAAACTCACCGAACTCCCAGGGTTTTTCCAGTCCTACTCTATTGTTGGCACCGATAAACACACCATTCGCCACAGCCTGGGCCGGTTGTTCCAGTTCCCAGAGATATTTGGATTTTCCAGTGACCGTTGCCGAAGGATTAAATAAGATTTCCGCACCTTTTAAGGCCAGCACCCTGGCGCATTCGGGGAAATGTCTGTCATAGCAAATAAAAATACCTATTTTCGCATAGGCAGTTTGAAAAACAGGAAACCCGAGATTGCCCGGTTTGAAATAAAATTTCTCCCAGAATCCCGGCCAGGTGTGAGGAATCTGCACCTTTCTCATCTTACCCAGGTAGGAGCCGTCTGCATCGATTACGGCAGCGGTGTTATAATAAACCCCTTCAATAGCCTGCTCGTAAACCGGAACGATCATGACCATGT
>JAKSDL010000553.1 GCA_022360105.1 Pseudomonadota bacterium | reverse complement strand
TTTTGTCCCTGAAACGGGAATCAGGGGCAATAGATTCAAAAAGTCTATCTTCATTCCGCCCAGGACTTTTGCCAGAAACGGCACATGACAGTCATTAATACCGGGGATGACAACCGAATTGATCTTCACCACAAATCCCTTGGCCTTTAACAAGCGAATAGCCGCCAGCTGGTTTTCAATCAGTAGTTGAGCTGCTTTCTCACCGGTGATCCGTTTTCCGTTCCATGTCACATGTTCGTAGATCTTCTGTCCGATCACAGGATCGATGGCGTTAACCGTCAATGTGACAAACCTGGCTGCCAGCGCTTCCAGATCATTGATGTACGCTTGAATATTTAAACCGTTGGAGGAAAGGCACAACATAAGCTTCGGGTGCTTTTGTCGTATCAATTCAAAGGTCTTCAAAGTCAACTCCGGCTCGGCAAAGGCATCTCCCGGACCTGCGATGCCAACTACACTGATATGGGGCAACTCTGCCAACGACCTGTCCAGATGAGCAACGGCTTTTTCCGGCGTTAACACCCCGTTGCTCACACCCGGTCTGGATTCGTTGACGCAGGCAAAGTCTCTTCTGCAGTAGGCGCAATGGAGATTGCACGATGGTGCGATGGGCAGATGAATTCGACCCGAGCGACGTATGCATTTGACGTTGAAGCAAGGGTGATGGTTTACCAAATTGTGCCAATGCATCTCTTTCATGTTACCTGTTTTCTGCGATGTCCAATCTTAATGGCATCCTGGGGACAGATTGCCAGACAATCACAACAATTGGTGCAGTTTGATTCGGCGGGCCTGGTTCTCATTTCACAGACATTCAAACATTTATTGCAATCGTTGCACTGGGAGGTTTTAAATACCCTCAAGATCGAGACATGCCTGAACAGACCCAATAATCCACCGGTCGGGCAAACAAATCGGCACCAGAAATTGGCAATGAGAAGCCCGCAACTGAGTATCACCAGAATCAAGCCGGTCCGGACAAGCCAGTAACCGTTTGCATGGGCAAAAGTCAGCCAAACCGAATTGAAAAAATCGCCGATACGAATGGGAATAATCTCACGCTGTAGGCCTCTGACCAGGAAAAGATACAAGACGCTGGCCAAACCGACATATTTGAAACAGGAGGCGATGTGATGCAACGAGTCGCGCATGCGATGGCGCAAAAGGGCCACTTTCCCCATCAACTGGTTGAGCAATCCCCCCGGACAGATCCAGCCACAGAATACGCGACCGAATAGAATGGCCGACAAGGGAATGGCAACCCAACCTCCCCAGAACAGAGCGAATATTCGGCCGTGACAGGTAATAATCGGACAGTTCTGGCATCCCACATACGGAATGAGAAAAGGGCAACGAAATATGCCGTAAAACGACCATTGGCCCATGAACACAAGTGAAGCAGCTTGTACTGTTCTACGCCACCAACGAAGTGAAATCATTTTTTTTACCAGGGTCGAAGACTCTCCCTGCTTAACCTCTATGTTTGCAAGTGGTTTAGACATCTTTCACCTCTAATGTTTCTATCAATCGTTGTCCGGTAGCGGATAGGGCCGGTATGAATCCGGCCTTTTCAAAAAAATGCTGGCCCTCGTCCGACAGGATAAAATCCAGGTAGTAGTCGGCCAGTTCTCGATCTTCAGCATGTTTCATCACACCAATTGTAAAGGTTAATGGTGGTCGTGGAAAAAATGTTTCCGGAAT
>JAKSDL010000823.1 GCA_022360105.1 Pseudomonadota bacterium | reverse complement strand
TTAGGAGCAGCTTTGCATGCACAGGGAAACTAATATTCCGAAAACTACACATTTTATGGATACATGAAACTCTCAATAGAGGAAAAACAGAAATCAGGATCTTCCAGTTTTGTCGAAATCCTCAGAAATCGAGCGGAAAACATCCCGAATCAACTTGCATTCGTTTACCTGAACTTTAATGGCGATGCAGATCCAGTGGAAAACAGGATCACCTATCGGGAACTGGATGAGAAGGCACAAGCTATTGCGGCAAATTTTCAGGCTCATCATGCGTTTGGTGAACGGGCCATGTTATTGTATCCACCGGGACTGGATTATATCGCTGCCTACCTGGGATGTCTGTATGCCGGTGTCATTGCCGTACCTGCTTACCCGCCTACTGCCTCTATCCATATGCAAAGACTGGATTTAATTGCTGAAGATTCTCAATCAAAGTTTGCCCTGTCGATCAGCCCCATTGTCAATTTGTTACTGCCAAAAATTAAACCCGACTCCATTCTCCACACACTAAATTGGGTTTCTACAGATGATTTACGGGTTCAGCAGGAGTTCTGTCTTGACCATGACTTGATCAACCGTGATACCACAGCATTTCTTCAATATACTTCCGGGTCAACCTCAGTGCCAAAAGGCGTGATTGTTTCCCACGGCAACCTGTTGGAAAACCTGTTTTTGATTGACAAGTATTATGGCCATCACAAAAACAGCCAGGGAGTTATCTGGCTGCCTCCTTACCATGATATGGGCCTGATTGGAGGTATTTTGCAGCCCATCTATGCAGGATTCCCCTGCACATTAATGTCTCCGGTGGACTTCATTCAGAAACCATATCGCTGGCTTCGGGCAGTTTCTGATTATGGCGGAACGACCAGCGGAGGGATCAATTTCGCGTTTGATCTTTGCCTCAGGAAAATTACAGATGAACAGGTAAAGTCCCTAAACCTGGAATCGTGGGATTTGGCATTTATTGGTGCTGATTTTATCAATCCCGACACCCTGCTGCAGTTTGCGGATAAGTTTTCCTCCCGGGGATTCAACTATGAAGCCTTTTATCCCTGCTATGGCTTGGCTGAAAGCACCCTGTTTGTATCGGGTGGAAATAAATATCACGATCCGATTTTTGGTTGCTTCGATCAAACCAGATTAAAACAGCGTAGAATTCAAACGTTAAGCAATGAAGATCTCAAAAGCCAAAAGCTGGTTAGTTGTGGTCAGCCCCTTCAGGATGTTCAAATTCAAATTGTTGACCCTGAATCCAAGACAATATGTCCTCCTGATCAAGCTGGAGAAATCTGGGTTTCCAGC
>JAKSDL010000636.1 GCA_022360105.1 Pseudomonadota bacterium | reverse complement strand
GAAGAGGGTCTGGCCGGTAATGAAATCCGCATCATCAGCGAGGAAAAATTTTGTAGCCCGCGAAATATCCGAGGGCCTGCCCAGTCTGCCGACCGGAACACGAGCTGCGACTCTTTCTGCGAGTTCGGTATCAGGTGGGACCACCTCATCAAACATCATTTTCCCACAGGTTTTCATTGTCCGGTCAATTGCTTGTTGTTTTTTGTTTAGGTATGTACGATATTTACGTGCTTTTACCAACTTTTTCACCTCCCATATATTTACAGTCATATTTATCGTTGTCCTGTTCATATTATATAACAGAACATATGTTCCTCTCAACTGTTTTTTATTTTTTTTGGGATGATTTCATATGGTAAAAACTTCTTCTTTATCTCAAACATGTGTTCTTGTATAATAAAAATGTATTCTCAAGTGCAAGGAGAGATCACTATGGAAAAAAAGGAAACAGACCGGATCATCTTTCATATTGATGTCAATTCAGCTTATTTAAGCTGGGAGGCCGTGTATCGTCTGCAGCATGGTGATATGCAGGATCTTCGAAAAATTCCCAGTGTTGTGGGTGGAGACAGCGCTAAAAGGCACGGCATTGTGCTGGCAAAGTCCATTCCTGCAAAAAAATATGGCATACACACAGGAAACGGGTTGTGGGAAGCAAAAAACAAATGCGGTAATCTCGTCATTGCGCCTACAAATTATGGCCTCTATATGGAATGCTCCAACGCCATGGTAGAGATTTTAAAGCAGTACTCTCCTATTGTGGAAAGATACTCTATAGATGAATGTTTCCTGGATGTAACCCATTCGGAGCGCTATGCCAAAGACCCGGTTAAAACAGCTCACACCATCAAAAACCGGATTAAAAAGGAACTGGGTTTTACAGTGAATATCGGGATTTCCTGCAATAAGCTTCTTGCCAAGGTAGCATCCGAGTTTAAAAAGCCGGATGAGGTGCACACATTATTTCCCGGCGAAATGGAAGAAAAGTTTTGGCCGCTGCCTGTACGGGAACTTTTTATGGTAGGGTTCCGTACAGCACCCAAGCTTAGGAGGTTAAACATCGTAACCATTGGAGATTTGGCACATGCCAATCCGGAAT
>JAKSDL010000509.1 GCA_022360105.1 Pseudomonadota bacterium | reverse complement strand
CCAAGACGAGATAAAGTCTGATGAAACAGTGGTTTATAAAAATGCAAAAAATGCCGCAGGTGAGCAAGTTGAGCTTAGGCTTGATATTTTTTACCCTGAGGAGCATAAAAAAGAAGATAAAAAGCCTGTGATTGTCTTTTTCTTTGGTGGTGGTTGGGTAACCGGAACAAGAACTCACTTTCACCCTCAGGCTGAATACCTGGTATCCCGCGGTATGGTTGCAATCTGTCCCGATTACCGCATCAAAAACGTTCATGGGACAAGCCCGCAGGAATGTGTAAAAGATGGTAAGTCTGCAATTCGATGGGTTAGAAATCACGCCAAAGAGTTGGGTATAGACCCTGACAAGCTGATAGCAGGCGGCGGTTCTGCCGGCGGCCATGTAGCAGCAGCGACGGGTACAGTCAAAGGCTTTAACGAGGAAGGTGAAGACACTAAGATAAGTGGTGTGCCCAATGCGCTGGTGCTGTTTAATCCTGTTTATGATAATGGACCTATCGGCTATGGCCATGATAGGGTAAAGGAGTATTGGAAAGAATTTTCTCCAATGCACAATATCGATAAAGATACGCCGCCGACAATTGTTTTTCTAGGCACCAAAGATCATCTTATCCCGGTTAAAACCGCAAGGAAATATAAGAAACTGATGGAAGATGCCGGCAATCGATGCGATTTGCATTTATATAAAGATCAGAAGCATGGTTTTTTCAATAAAGATAAGTTTAAGGAAACCCTGCTGGAAGTTGATAAGTTTTTGATTTCGCTTGGCTATCTGGAAGGGGAGCCAACTATCAAAATTAAAAAATAACAAAACGCAGGTACTAATAACCTGCGTTTCGTATTATTCTTAACTTTTAAATGGTTCTACCAGTTCCATTGCGGCTTATGCGATGGAGTTCTGGATGTATTTGCAATTTGTTTTATTCGGGTAATGATTTGTGGGTTCTGGGTTGCTACATTTTTGGTCTCACCAGGGTCAGTTTCCAGATTGTAAAGCTCAAATGGTGCGTCCGGGTTCTTTTTCAGATTACCTCGGTATGCCTTCCATTTGCCCATTCTTATTGCCTGCTGACCTTTGAATTCCCAATACAGAGCTTCACGGTCCTTTTGTTTTCCTGTTCCGGTCAGTGTTGGCAGCATGCTTACTCCGTCGGCATCTTCGGCAGGTTTGGCATTAGAAATCTCGGCAAAGGTCTTCATCATGTCCCAATGAGCTGAGATAAGGTCAGATTTCTGACCGGGTCGGATTTGGGCCGGCCAGGATACGATAAATGGAGCACGAATGCCTCCTTCATACAGGTCTCGTTTGTGGCCTCTGAGTCCGCCGGTTGAATTGAAGAATTTCTGGTCCGTACCACCATGGCTGTCCGGGCCGTTATCGCTGGTAAAGAT
>JAKSDL010000017.1 GCA_022360105.1 Pseudomonadota bacterium | reverse complement strand
TTACCTATTTAATAGAGGTAGGAGAAACCAGGCTGGTTCTGAGAAGGCCCCCTTTTGGAACCAAAGCCAAAACAGCTCATGACATGGGCAGGGAATATAAAATCCTTTCCACCCTGCATGAATCATTTCCATATTGCCCCCAGCCACTGGCCTATACGGAGGACGAGTCGATCATTGGTTGTTCCTTCTATGTTATGAATCGAATTGAAGGGATCATTCTCAGGAAGGATCTGCCCCAGGGCATGCACTACTCTCCCACGGATATGGAGCAGCTTTGTAAAAATATGATCGATGTGATGCTGGAACTGCACAACATCGATTATAAAAAAATCGGTCTGGGCGATCTTGGAAAACCGCAGGGTTATATCAACAGACAGGTTGAAGGTTGGAGCAAGAGGTACAAGGCTGCAAAAACACCTGACGCACCGGATTTCGAAAAGATCATGACCTGGTTGTACGATAACCAGCCAACGGACAGTGAAAAACCGGGCATTATTCATAATGATTATAAATTGGACAATATCGTTCTCGATCCTTCAGACCCTTTAAAGATTGTTGGTGTTCTGGATTGGGAATTGACCACCATTGGTGATCCGCTGATGGATCTGGGAGCTACCCTGGCCTATTGGGTCAATCGGGATGATTCAGATGAAATGCAGCTCATTCGCTTTCAGCCATCAAATTTGGAAGGAGCACTAACCAGGGACCAACTCCTGGCTTACTATCTAAAAAAATCCGGTCTTTCAGTGAACGATTTCAGCTTCTACCAGTGTTGCAACCTCTTTCGAGTTGCGACCATCGCTCAGCAAATCTATTACCGTTACTATCACGGACAAACCAAAGATAAACGATTTGCTTTGCTGATCGGTGCCGTTCAAATAATCGAAAAAGCCATCAATTCGATTTTGGAAAAACACCGTTGAATAAGTTGTAAATAGCTATTATTAAACAGCTTTTTTGAATTGTATTTTTAGGCAAAAAACCTAACGAACGTTCGATATTCCTTGACAGTGTTCCAAACAGATTGTAAAAATAGGTCCAGTTGAATTCGATAGATCGAAAAAAATCGATTTGTTGGAAAGTGCAAAGGGAGGAAAAGCACAACAACTGGAGGACGGTTCATAAGGAGGAGAAGGAAGCTGTTTTAAGTTGGTTATGCATTGAGCGTAACAAGGAGGTTGCCGTCCTCCGGAGCGATACTATAAAATACACAAGCTACCCGCAAAAACAGGTACCAGACCAGTGCCATCAGGTATTTTCAGGTGCCAAGATAAGACTGTGGGGGCATAGAGCCTTTCAACCCGGGACTTACTAATATAATATCACGGATGGTATTATTCCCGGCTACCCCCGTACGCCATAGAATTGGTGAAGGCCGCCCCCATAGATTTATTTCCCCAACTTATTATCCCTCTGTTGTTTTTCATTTGGGGACATCTGTTTTCATATCCCATATATTGTGAAAATACGCCCAATCCATTTCCGTTCAGATACAATTCAAAACCCTCTGGGTTCTTTCACCCTGCTTGACGATTGTTCTTCTATTGTTTTATTAGTGGCATACCATACAATCTTGGAAATTTTTAAAAGCCAATAATTACATCGCTCTTAATCCAATTTTTTCATACTTTATTGACCGATCAGTATAAAAACCCATTCTAAACACAGGGAGTAAGGGGTATGCCTGCAGCTAATGACAAGTACGTTCTGGTTATCGATTTGGGGACATCCGGCAGCAAAACAGCTTTAGCTAGTATTTATGGAGAGATAATCGACTTTGATTTTGAAGAGGTGCCGGTTCACCATTTGAAAAATGGAGGTGTGGAACAAGATCCTCATGATTGGTGGAAAGCAATCATGACAACGAGTAAGCGCTTGTTGGATAAAGAATTGGTACCAAGAGAAAGCATAGTTGCCATTTGTGCCTCCACCCAATGGTCCGGCACAGTGCCTGTGGATAAAGACGGCCAACCGCTGATGAATGCCATCATCTGGATGGATTCAAGAGGTGAGAAACAGGTAAATGAAGCTGCCGGCGGTCTGATCAATCTCGAAGGTTATGATGTCCGAAAACTTTATAACTGGATACGTATAACCGGCGGTGCTCCCGCACTTACAGGAAAAGACCCCGTAGGACATATTCTATATGTCAAGGACCAACTCCCGGAGATCTACAAGAAGACATATAAATTTCTCGAACCCAAAGATTTCGTGAATCTTTGTTTTACCGGGAAATTTGCAGCTTCCTATGATTCAATAACATTGCACTGGGTAACGGATAACCGCAATCTGACAAAAATCGACTATCATAAAAAGCTGCTAAAATATGCGAACCTTGAAAGGGAGAAACTGCCGGATTTAAAACAATCGATTGATATACTGGGTCCTGTCAAAAAAGAAATAGCTGATGAATTGGGGTTACGCGGGGATGTACCGGTTATCATGGGGACTCCCGACCTGCAAGCCGCAGCCCTGGGATCAGGGGCCGTAGATGATTATGTGGGGCATATCTATATCGGCACATCTTCCTGGTTGAATGCCCATGTGCCATTCAAAAAGACGGACATTTTTCATTCCATAGCATCCCTCCCCTGCCCGATACCAAATCGATACCTGGTCTCCAACGAGCAGGAAGCGGCCGGCGCTTGTCTCACATTCCTTCGGGACAATATCCTATATCACAAGGACGAACTGTTAAAAGAGGAATCAGTTCCGGATGTTTATAAAATTTTTGATCGAATTGCTGATAAAATCCCTGCCGGAGCCAACAAAGTGTTGTTCACTCCCTGGTTAAACGGAGAGAGAACACCGGTCGAAAACAATACCATTCGTTCCGGATTACACAACCTTTCCCTGTCATCAACCCGGGGGGACATTATCCGCGCCGTGCTGGAAGGAGTAGCCTATAATCTGAAATGGGTTCTGTTTTATGTAGAGAAGTTCATCAAACGTCAGATGGAAAGTATCCATTTTGTCGGTGGAGGGGCCAACTCCAAAGTCTGGTGCCAGATCATCGCGGATGTTCTGAACAAGGAAATTAAACAAGTAAAAGACCCGATTCAGGCTAATGCCAGGGGAGCAGCCTTCTTGGCAGGAGTTGCATTGAATTATTTATCCTTTGGTGATGTTGCCAAATGCATACAAATCGATGAAGTATTTAAACCACGAGCCGAAAATCGCAAGATCTACGACGAGATGTACAAAGAATATCTGAATATCTATAAAAACAATCAAAAAATGTACGAACGATTAAATAGAAATTAAGAAAGGATGGGTAGGACATTGCCCATCCTTAAAACCTTCGGTCTTCAACCTCTCCCTTCCTTACTTCCTGAAACTAAAATTTCATCCCCGGCATATTCAAAGACGCGGTATTTCCGCCGTCTACAGGTAACACCTGGCCGGTAATAAAACTGGAATCGTCACAGGCAAAAAATAAAATCGCATTGGCTACCTCTTTGGGATGTCCATAACGCTTCAACTCAGCCCGACCACCCAGTTTTTCTTCCTTTCCCGCTTGTCTGGCATAATCAAACACAGGTTTGGTCATTCCTGTTTCTATCAACCCGGGACATACCGCATTCACCCTGATGTTATGGCTCCCCAGATCGCAGGCTGAGGTTTGTGTAAAATTTATTAAAGCAGCCTTGCTGGCGCTGTAGGCATTAGGTCCGGCGCCGGACCTAATGCCGGCCACAGAGGAGGTATTGACGATTGCCCCTGCTCCCTGTTCTATCATTGGTTTGCATACATATTTAATCATATAGACCGCTCCAAGCATGTTGATGCCGTATACCTGCATCCAATTATCCGTTTCCTGTTCGTCAAGATTAACCTTGCTAAGATCACCGGTTATTCCTGCATTGTTGCAAGCAATATCGATCCTGCCATACTCTTTCAAACAAACTGAAACCAAATTGGATACCTGCTCTTCATCGGAAACGTCGGTTTTTACACCAATCACACTGGCACCCTGACCTCTCAACTTTGTTATTAGTGAATCCAAATCAGTTTCATTTACATCCGCAAGTGCCAGCTGTGCGCCTTCTTCTGCAAATAACTCAGCTGTCGCCTGACCGATACCGCTGGCAGCTCCTGTAATAATTGATATTTTTCCTTTGAGTCGACCCGCTTTTCCTTCCATCTTATCCCCAAGCTAAGTTTTGTTGTCGTTGTATAATAATTGGTTACTACTCTTAAGTCGGAAAATAATCAAGAAAAAATAGAACGCTTGCTCGATTTTTCCTTGACGAACCAACCCAATATTTATGAAGATTGGCCAGCTTCCGGTTTAATATTATCTTCCGCAACACTTTGGATATTATTCGTTTTTTAATAAAAACCATCTTCCAAACCAAACATCTGTTATTTTCATCAATAACTATTTCGGAGAGTAAACATGATCGATTTTTCGCTTAAGGAAAAAGTAGCCCTTATCACTGGAGCCAGCAGGGGAATTGGTGAAGCGATTGCTGAGAACCTGGCAGCTTACGGAGCACACTGTATCTTAGTAAGCAGAAAGATTGAAGGATTGCAGCAGGTCGCTGACAAGATTATTGCTGCAGGAGGTCGTGCAGAAGCCGTTGCGTGCCATATGGGTAAAATGGATCAAATTGAGGCCCTGTTTCAGGGAGTGGAGAGCAAGCATGGAAAACTGGATATCCTGGTCAACAATGCAGCTACCAATCCTTTCTTCGGCAATATGGTAGATGTGGATGAGGGAATCTGGGACAAAACCACCGGGGTTAATCTAAAAGGACCCTTTTTTATGATTAAATATGCTGCAAAGCTCATGATGCAGGCAGGAAAAGGATCAATTATTAACGTAGCTTCTATCACAGCCGAGTCTCCAGCCCCTTTTCAGGGAGTCTATTCCATCACCAAGGCAGGGTTGGTTTCGATGACAAAAGCTTTCGCCAAGGAGTTGGCGGGATTCAACATTCGGGTCAACGCCCTGCTTCCCGGCCTGACCAAAACCAAATTTGCCGGAGCCTTGTTTGATAATAAAGATATTTACGAATATGCATTGAAAGGCATTCCCTTAAACAGGCATGCAGAACCCGAAGAGATGGCCGGCGCAGTGCTATATCTGGCTTCCGATACATCATCCTTTACAACCGGAAGCTGCATTGTTTGTGACGGAGGTAACCTCATTTAAATCAGGATGATGCCCGATGAATCGGCGGTCAAGCCATGTGTCGGCTTAACAGCTCCGACTGAATATGCTAGTTTGATTGATCGTTAAATGAAAATGGATTTTCACAGGAAGTATAAACTAATTTGAGTTCGCAAGGAGATATATGAACGACCCTATTCTGCAACCTATTCAAATCGGCAATCTCACTTTAAAAAACAGAATTTACCTTCCCGCCATGCACTTGAATATGGCGGTAGACTACGAAGTGACAGACCAGTTGGTAGACTTCTATGCAGAAAGAGCCAAAGGTGGTGCTGCCATGATTGCTGTTGGATACGCCACCATCGATAAACTCTCAGCCGGTTCTACCAACATTGGAGCTCACAAAGATGAGTATATTCCCGGTCTCAGTAGGCTTGCCAGTGCCATCAAAGATAATGGGGCACTGGCGGCTGTACAGATCAATCATGGTGGAAAGAACAGCTTTTCCTTTATGATCGGAGAAGCAGCCGTGGCTCCTTCAGCCATCGAAGCCCGAATGACCCGGGAAGTCCCCAGGGCTCTGGAGCACGATGAAATTATAACGATTATTGAAGATTTTGCGGCAGCGGCTCTCAGGGTCAAAAAAGCGGGATACGATGCCGTAGAGGTCTTGGCAGGAACAGGTTATTTAATCAGTTCCTTTTTATCCCCCCTTACCAATATTCGTGAAGATGAATGGGGTGGTTCATTTGAAAACCGCATGAAGTTCGGCTTGGAAGTGATGAAAGCCATTAAAAAGGCTACTGGAGATGATTTTCCGCTTATTGTTCGCATCAATGGAAATGACCTAATGCCTGGTGGAGTTGGCAGAAAAGAACTTCGCACCTTTGCAAAAGAACTGGTAACGGCAGGTGCTGATGCTTTAAATATCAATGTAGGC
>JAKSDL010000802.1 GCA_022360105.1 Pseudomonadota bacterium | reverse complement strand
TTTTCAAAGGCGATATGCTCTTCTTTCAGCATAAATTTGAATTTGGCCATTTTCTTCTCGCTATCCCTGGTATCGAGGTAGGAGCGATCATCCGTGTTTACGATGTGATCTCTCAATCCGGTTTGTTTCTGATTGAGATAATCTTTCAATCCCGGGGAAGGTTCTTCGAAGACCTTGTCAGTAGCAGATCCGCCAAGCAGGCAATGAACATACATGTGCCCGTCATCCAACTTAAATGATCCTTTGATCCGTTCAAAATCCAAACCTTCTACCGGCATCAGTCCCACACCGCATTCCTGCTTGCGACTCATTAACAATTGCTCCATATAACCACTATCGAGGGTCACCAGGAGCTTGCTGGTATCCGCATACACAGGAAGAATGGCGTTTAATTGAGCAATGAAAAAGACTGCAAATCCGGACTGCTCTAAAGCAAAATGGTAATAGCCATTAAATGCTGCCTGCTTAAAGGCATTGTCATCAGTAATCGAAAACAGGGAGTGCTGGCGAGGATCGTAATAGTATGTACCGGCCCCAAGGCCTTCTATACCATTTTCTTTTACTGCCAGGTAAAGCTGTACGGCGTTTAATCCACCGGCAGAGGGATATAGATACCTGGGTTTTTCCTTGATCATTTTTTCGCTTAACAGGGAAAGCAAACGACTGATCTGCTCAAGGCTGACGCTACCACTGGCGAATCCCCGTGAAGGGGCTCTATCCAAATACGCCTGCCCGGAAAACCCAACGGATTGAAGCTCGATATACCGTTCCGATCCAACCGACTCATTTGTTACAGTGTTTTGGGTTTTGTTTTCCCGAACAGCCGGTTCAGATCGTTCAACCTGCTGTGCTGCTGCCAATGGTGCTTTTTCTTTTAATTGTTCATGCAGGTACTTGGAGAGACTGCAGATAGTGGGGTTGTCTAGATAAACCTCAATGGGAATGGTGATTTCATACCAGTTCTGAATCTGTTGTGAGAGATTCACCAGCGTTAGTGATGTCACGCCATAATCAAAAAAGTCTTCTTCGATGTTGATTTCATCCAGAGTCAGGATCGATTTCAATTCTGCGGTTACTTTCCTGGAAATCTCTTCCACCGAATCGATCACAACAGGTTTTGAATCGGTTTCTTGTGATGAAGATTCTTCAATCGTTTTATTATCTGACTTGGTTATGGCCGTTGTAGCCCTGTTTACAGGCCAGGGAAGTAGTTTTCGATCCACCTTGCCATGATGCGTAACCGGAAACTCATCCAGCATGGCAACTACATTCGGTACAAAGTACTCCGGTAATTTTGACTTCACATAGTTTCTAACCTCTTTGGAGGTAATCGATTCGCCTCGTTTGGTAACCAGGTATGTAACCAACCTGGGATCGTCGGTCTCTTTGTCCTGCACCATGGCAATTGCCTGATTGATTACCGGATGTTCGGTCAGTACATTTTCGATCTCTCCCAGTTCTATTCTGAAACCCCTGAGTTTCACCTGAAAATCAAGACGTCCCAGGTATTCGATGTTTCCGTCTTCCAGATATCTAACTTCATCCCCGGTTTTGTATAGTCGGGCGTTGGGATTATCACTAAAGGGATGCCTGATAAAAATCTGTTCGGTTAACTCCGGTCTGCCCAGGTATCCCCTGGCCAATCCGACACCTGCGATATGAAGCTCCCCTTTTTCACCCACGGCCACTTGATTGAGATTTTCATCAAGCACAAGCAACTGAATATTGGCGATCGGTTTGCCAATAGGGATTTTTTTATCCTCGCGATCATGACACTCCCAGTAACTGACATCTACAGCAGCTTCGGTGGGGCCGTACAAGTTATGAAGCCTGGCATCAAAATCGTTGAGAAATTGCAACGTGAGATTATATGACAATGCTTCACCGCTGGTAAAAACCTGGCGCAGGGATTTGCAATGACTGGCCTTAACATCCTTCACAAAGAAATTCAGCATGGAGGGCACAAAATGGCAGGTAGTAACACCTTGTGCCTGAATCAGTTCCGCCAAATACCCTGTATCCTTGTGCCCTTCCGGACGAGCGATAACCATCGTAGCTCCTGTCATCAAAGGCCAGAAAAATTCCCAGACAGACACATCAAAGGTAAATGGTGTTTTTTGCAGGACCCTGTCATTGGCAGTTAATTGATAGGCCTCCTGCATCCACAGAATGCGATTACAAATAGCCACATGAGGCAGCATACAACCCTTTGGCTTGCCTGTTGAACCTGAAGTGTAAATCACATACGCCAGGTGATGAGGCTCAGTGCGACAGGCCGGGTTGTCTATGGATTGAATAGCAAGAGAATTATCGGGACAATCAAGCAGCAGGTGCTGGACATCAAACAATTCAACCCGTGACTGGTATACTTTTTGACTGAGAACAATTGTTGCACCTGCATCCTCAATCAGGAACTTCAAACGATCTTCAGGGTAGGTGGGATCGAGTGGCAAGTAAGCTCCACCTGCTTTGAGAATGCCAAGCATACCAATAACCATTTCCAGGGAGCGAGTCATCATCACTCCCACAATGCTGTCCGGTCCTACTCCAAGTTTAATCAGATAATGAGCTACCTGGTTTGCCCTTTCATTCAATTCCCGGTAACTCAGAATCTGGTCCTCATAGACCAGGGCTGTGGCAGAACCGGATTTTTTAACCTGGTCTTCGATGAACTGGTGCATACAACTATCCAGCGGATAATCGACCGCTGTATCGTTCCATCGCTCAAGCTTTGTCAAATCAGCCGCTGAAGCAATTCTGGTTTGATTTGTTTCCGGATGTCTACCGGGTAAATTGACACCTGCATGGCAAATTAGATCCGTTGCATCCCAGGTCTTTTTATCCTCAACCAGACATTCCAGAATCTGGCAATAAGCAGCAAAAGCTTGTGTGATCAATTCCTTATCAATAATCTCTGTGTTGGCATCCCATGAGAAGAAGAGGGTGTCGCCATCCACGTAACTGATATTGTCCAGGTTCACCTGTGGTGTTTTGGATGCACCATAACCCATTTTAAAAGGAACTGGCGGAACAAATCCGTTGTGCTCCATAAAGTCTGTGAATACGATAGGGAACGATTTCGTGTTTTGTTCCTGGTTCATATTCAAACGCCTCAAGGCTGCCAACCCGCTTACAGGACGACACGCCAGATCGTTTTCGATTTCCCGGTGCACCTGCCTGATGTTTTCTGCAAGAGATAGCTCATTAGGTCTGCATTCCACCCAACAGAGTGCTGTAAAATCACCCACAAGTTTTGGAATATCCTGATGAGATGCCAGGCGATTCCAATTCACGACTACTGTTGTAAAAGGTTCATTGTCACCAAAAGCAAGCAGCACTTTGTTATAGACTGTCAGCAGGATATTGCCCGGTGTTACCCCCAGTTCCTTTGCCTTATCCCGGATCACATGCCACTGTTTCAACGAACCGTTCAATCGATAATGATTAAAGGTAGCGCCGGAAGCACCTGATTGAATTGGTAGATCTGATCCCGAAGGCAGGCGTTGCATTTTGTTTTTCCAATACTCCAGTGATTGTTTGTACCCGGCTGTTTGCTTGTACTCCTGATGCAGGAGCATATAGTCCCGAAATGATACGGTAGTCTTTGACAATCTTTTTTGCGGATTATTGTACAATTCAAATAACTGCTTAAACACCAGTTGAATGGAGTTACCATCGGCCACCAGCATATCGATCCGAATATGAATAACAGACAGTCGGTTATCAATTTTAGTAATACTGAGTTCACAAAATGGTGCCTGATCCAGCGGAAATACTGCTTCCTTTTTGGTTTGCCGCAATTGCCCCAGGGCTTCCTGACGTTGACCGGAATCCAGTGAGTTCAGGTCCGTAACCTGAATCTGATGACCTGAAGATGAAGGTAGGATTTGCTGGGTGCCGTTCGAATAGACAGCTGTCCGCAGCATATCATGATGGTCCACCAGTTGCTTCCATGCACTCTCCAAGCGCTCAAGATCAAGATATTCTACTTCCAGTTCCTGATAGACCTGGCAACTCACTTCAGATCCGATACCACTAAGCCTTCCATATAAATAAGCCTGTTGCTGATCCGAAAGAGGAAATGGTTGGTCGGAAGATCCATTTGCTTCTTTTATGATCAATTCTTCGGGAAGTTTAGGATCAAATGTAACCATTTTGCCCTGTTGGAATTCAGTGATGGTCTCCGATGCGGTTAGAAGATCACTTAAGGAGGTGGCTGACCAGTAATGATCTGAAGTCGCCATCCTGTTTAACAGACTTGTGTAGTCCTCAAACATGGCTTCCGCCATACCCGGGGCAAAAACCGCTTCGGCAATATCCCAGCTGTAAGTAAGGTTACCGTTCTTTTCAGATAACTGATGGTCCAGGTATACATTTGGAGTTTGGGTTAATATGTAGCTTGCTTTATCAAACCAACTTGGTCGCTCTTCACCCCGTTGATTAGCGAGATTACTGGTAAAGACCACCGGCAGACTAAGATCAAAATCCAGACTGCCACCCAGCTTTAATTCTCGTAATGCGCGGATACCACTAACCGAACTGTGGTCCATATCATTCCAGACCTGGGACTGGGTCTGCTTGAGTTTTTCACTGAATGGTTTTTCGTCTCTATCATCAAAAATAAAAATATTGGTCGACATGAAAGGTCCGACGAGGTCATCGATCCCTTCAAAAACCGGTAAGCGATTAAAAAATGTCAGAACCAGCGCAAAATGTCTGGAATCGCTCCAGTGGGCTATCAATTCCAGGAAAAGCTCAAGCATGGCAATCGTAGGCGATACCCCGAAATCATGGCTTTTCGCCTTCAAAGCCTGCCAAAGGTCACTTTTCAGGTTCCCAGCAAGCCTTTTGTAAGTGGAATTGGCCAAGTCGGCTTCCAAAGATGGGCTATTAGCAACCGGCAAAGTAGGACCGCCCGGAATCCGTTCGAGTTTATCTTTCCAATAATCCAGATGTTTTTTGAAACGGGGGGTGTTTTCCTCTTCCTTGTTGGCCAGCACGAAATCACGAAACGAATGGGTGAGTTTCGGCAATTGATAATCCGGCTGATGATATAATCCATACCATTGTTCCAGAATAAGCGTGAGGCTGGCATAGTCAACGATCCATTCATCAATGCTGAGATGAATGATATACCTGGAAAAGCTGAGCAGGCTGACCCGGATTTCGAATAATGGCCACTCATCGACTGGGTATCTCTTATGGGACATTTGAGCACGAATCGACTCCAGTTTGTTTTCAGCAGTTGTTACATCCAAGGATTGCAGATCATTTACTTTGAATTGAACCTTGTTTGTTTCCTTTAGAATCCGCTGCTGACCTTGTTTATGGATAACAGCCCGAAGCATGTCATGGTGGCTAACCAGGCGATTCCAACTCTCATTCAAACGACCGATATCCAGATCGATTTCTTCAAATTCCATATAAATATGGCAGCCAACCCCAATACCATCCTGTCCGGCGTACTTCCCCACCAGAAAGGACTCCTGAATATCCGTCAGTGGAAATGGCTGGCAGTCGGTCTCATCTTTGCGATCTTTCCCTGAAACAACTTCTTTACCGGTATTATCTAACTTGCCTGCTGCAGTGTGTTCCCGGACCTTGGCTTTGAGTTTGAGCAGGAACTGCTTTTTCTCTTCCAGTGACAGGCTCAAAAATCGTTCTCGTTTGATCATTTTATCGGTTATCGGTTATCGGTTATCGGTTATCGGTTATCGGTTATCGGTTATCGGGGCGATTAGGCCTCAGGTTGTTTTGTTGTCAACTGTAACTATTTGATTTTTTTTAATGGTGGTTCCGCTTCGCTTGATCCACCCTACAATCTATTTTACTTCAGACCTTTGGGACATTCAGGCTGAACGGTAGGGCAGGGTTGCATCCCCGCCGACGAACTTTTGTTACGCTAAAGCCTGGCAAAACTTGCATTCAACTTAACTTATATGTACAAACTCATTTAACTTTTTTATTTATTCTCTCAATCCAATTCTTCGGCGGCCACGTAGGGCCGCCCTACCGTTTGTAATCCGCTTCATTCAAGATTCAGCTGCATTCGCGAGACTCGCAGCAAAGAACCCGCCCTACCTTTTGCTATGGATATAAATCAAGCAATCCGGACCTGACTCATCACATCTCAAATCCTTTATCCTCAATCTTATCCAACAGGCTTAAAAACATCTGATCCACTTCGTTGTCGGAGACAGAAGACAGATCTGATTGGTCTTTCAGGAATTCCTCTAAAATCTGTTCTCCGTTACCTGGTGATGGACGGTTCTCGTCACTCGATTTTAACGTTCTGACATGGTGCACGACATCGCCAACTGTCTTGCTGCTGCTGATTACCGACGTGGGAATTTCCACTCCCAACTGTTTTTCCAGATCGTACTTCAGTTTCACGGCTTTGATGGAATCAAATCCAAACTGATCAAACTTGAGCTCCGGTTTTACATCCGCCATGGAAAGCCCAAGAAAAACAGCAACGCGTTGAAGGATAGTAATAGTCATCGGATCAGCACCACCGTTTGTGCCGAATGCGATACCGGTATTTGTTTTTTCTCCTGTTTCCGGAATCGTATCGACCCAGCATCGCTGTCGCTTAAAAGGATAAGTAGGCAAAGAGACCCTTTTCGGTCGCCTGTTCAGGTAAAGCTTCTGCCAGTTGATATCCAAACCTTTCACCCAAAATCTGGCAATCTGGTGCAGATCTTTCTGAGTCATGACCTGGTTCTGAACAGTAGCCAGCAACCCTTCATCCGCCAGCCATTCCAAACCGTTTTGATCAGCAGACACACTTCCCATGAAAACGCCGGGAAGCTCGTCACTATCCCGGCTATTCACAATGACTTGGCAGCTATCTAATACCTCCTGAAAACTTTTAGCTAAAAAT
Source organism: Pseudomonadota bacterium (assembly GCA_022360105.1). The sequence goes on along the minus strand of JAKSDL010000802.1, from coordinate 318 downwards.
GCCACCCTTTCGGTCATCGGTTCCCGACCAACCTGCAAGGTATAAATAAAATCCTGAAGAGACACCGGACGGATAGCAGCGCCCTTTTCCCTGCACCATGGCGTAATATGTGTGATAATTCTCTCCAGATAGGCATGCAGTTGCTGTTGATCCCTGGCAGAAAGGGCAAAAATAAATTCTTCATCGCCTTGACTGTCAGATTCATATTCAATTTCCTGCCATTCCTCCACAATCAGATGAGCATTGGCACCACCTGCTCCAAATGAATTGATTGCTGCCCTGCGGGGAAGCGTTTCTTCCCTGCCATTGACAATGATT
>JAKSDL010000647.1 GCA_022360105.1 Pseudomonadota bacterium | reverse complement strand
TGCAAAAACCAAACCTGTTGCTGCTGGATGAACCAACCAACCATATGGACATCGAATCTCTGGAAGCTCTGAGCATAGCCTTGCAAAATTACAAGGGCAGCATTGTGTGTGTGAGTCACGATAGAAGATTCATCGAACAATTTGCTACCTCGATTCTGGAATTAAGACACGACGGACATGATCTGTTCAAAGGAACCTACCAGGAGTTTCTGCAGATCAAAGGCATAGACTATTTCGACCGTTCCGCGCAAAGCCTGGAAAAGAGAAAACAAAGCTTAAAAAAAACTGAAAACCTTCAAAACAAAGAGTGGCGTGAAGTGTCAAAAAAAGTCACTCGCCTGGGTAAACAGATTGCCAAACAGGAAAAAAACATAGCTGTTCTGGAACAGCGAATAGAAGAAGCAGATGCCAGACTTGCAGATACGACAATTTATCAGGAGAAAAACAAAAACAGACTGGAAGAGGAACTGGCAGCTAAGAACCTACTGGAAAAACAATTGGAATCAGCCCTTGCCGAATGGGAATCACTAATTCAGGAAAAAGAGGATCTGGAATCGATACTGGCAAGTTAAAAACTTATTTTTAGATTGAATTTTGCCATTTTAGGCGTGATCTGAAAACTGGGTTGTATCTTTTCAGTCTCATCGGGAGTTGCATTAGTTTCATTCGAAGCAATTCCCATTGATGAATCCGCCGTAGGAGCCTGGCTCAAAAACAACGCTTTGTTACCAATAGCAACTCCCAGCAGCGCACCAGCTAGTGTGCCGACTGTTAAAAATCGGACATTTTCCCTGGAATCTCCGCCTTCAACCAAAGCAAACCAACCTCCAATCAAAGCCCCTGTTCCAATCCCGTACATAATATTATCCGGCAGCATTTCCTGGTCTCTTGCCAGTGCTGCAGCCAGATCCACTGAGGGTAGCCCCGCTCTTTCAGCGGCTTCCCGGGCTTCCTTTACCTCTTCTTCACCCACATATTGAGCATCTTCCGTAGTGAATTCTTCACCGGTTACATCAAGAAACTGTTGTTCTTCCCACAGACTTTCCCCTTCATCTTCCAAATAATCAAGGTTTTGGGCCAAGGTCAGTGGTTGTATAGAAAACTGGGTAAAAATTACCAAAACGGCTAATTTTAGGAGGAATGGTGGATTTATCAACATGTGGATCTAGTGGATTGCTTTTGTTAATAGGTTGTTGCGATGGTCATGTAGCAGCAAGGTTACAAAAACGCCCGAATCTGTTGATGCCAACGCTGTGTTACTGGATAAATGCAATTGGCTCGCCGTTTATAAAATTGATACGGAATTTTTATTCGAGTCGACGGCTAAACGATCCTGTTCAGACCTCAAGATACTGAATCCCAGGTTTTGAGATCAGAACAAAATTTGACACCATTGTATCAATTTTATTATGTGGCTTGCAGTTTCCTAGGTTCCTTCCTTGAGCTTTTACCTATATTTTATTAGAATTTTTCGCAGGTAAACATCAGTTAAAAACGGCGAAGGAAAAACTCAAATAGTCGCAAACCAAGGGTTCGCAACTGGGTCGACCTCAAATACATTCGGCTTAAGTGTTGTTCTAATTGGATTAGAGCACCTCGATTCGAATCACGTCAATGACCATCTAAAGCAGGAAGACAATGAAAATAAAAAACCTTGAAACAAACGGGACAGGAAAAAACCAGGACGGGTTTAGTTTTATCGAAATTTTGATTGTTGTGGCAATCATGGCATTGTTAATCGCGGTAGCCGGACCTGAGTTGCTTAGCAGGCTGGATACGGCAAAAACAGATCAGGCCAAAATTCAAATGAAGAGCCTGAAGTCAGCTTTGGAGCTATACCGGCTGGATAATTCCACCTTTCCTTCGTCAGACCAGGGGCTGCAATCCCTGGTCTCAAAACCGGACCTGGGTGTGGTGCCAAATAACTGGAGAGGGCCATATTTAACCAGTAAGAGTGTTCCTAAAGATCCTTGGGAAAATGATTATTATTATCAGTCTGATGGAGGGACTTTTGTTATCAAAAGTTTGGGCGCCGATAAACAGGAAGGTGGCGAAGGTTTGAATGCCGATATTGAGCTGGACTAATATGCCGAGGCACAAAAACCCGGGTTCCGGCTTCACCATGCTGGAACTCACCGTGGTGATGTTGATAATGATCATTCTGCTTGGTGTTTCCCTTCCGAATTTTTCAAATTTATTTGAAAGCAATCTGGAAAAGGAAACCCACAGAATTGCAGCAATCATCGATGAGTTGAGATTGCAGGCAATCCTTAAAAGTGAAAACTACCAATTGGTTTTTGATACAAAAAAATCTGAATACCAGGTTTTCACAACCGATCCTCAAGATTCATCCGTTACGGATCCTCACGAAAAATATCGAACTCCGATCAAGCTCACGCCACCAATCGAATTCACCAAGATTTCTACAGAGATTGAAGAAGAAACCACTGTAAGAAGATTTGGTGGTGAAAAACTGGAATTTGACAAAATTTTTGGCCAGCAATACATCTTTCGCATCGATTCTTCCGGGTTCATCGATCTGTTTACGTTGAATCTCAAGGACGAAGACACCACCATTGCACTAACTATTGAAAACATCATGGGCGATATCTCCATTAGCCACGAAAAACCGCTCTAAGCCGATAATCGTTACAACCAAAAAATGAAATCACGCTCGGAATTCAAAGGATTTACCCTCTTGGAAGTGCTGGTGGCTTTTTCTCTACTGGCCATTCTTCTCACCGTGATTATTCAATCCCAGGGGGAGACCGTCTATTTCCTGGAAAAAACCCGCAAACTTTCCACTGTGCAAAAGGAAGTGATCAACGAACTGCTTAAAACAGAACGCTTGTATTCAAATGAACCAATCAGCGCCGGAGATGGTGTCTTTCCGGAGGATCACATCCTGGCTGGAGACCGCTGGCAACGGGAGGTTACAAAAGAAGATTTTATGGGCATCGTGCCGGTGATGAAAGTGACTTACAGGATCTATTGGCGACCAAAAAAAGACGCGGAGGAACAATTCTTTGAAGCGTCTGTTCTCGGTGAGGTCAAATAAGATGAAGGATGTTAGTGGACAACGTGGCTTTTCTTTAATGGAACTGTTGATTGCCCTGAGCTTGTTTGCGGCAATAGCCGGAATTTTAATGAATTCGTTTTTTCAGTTCAGCCGGCAGTCACAAAGATTGGAAACGATTCTAAAATTGCGCCAGGAATTACGCATCCTTGAGCAGATTATCAGAAATGATGTCCAGGCTGTTGTCTACCTGGATAAATTTATGGAAGATCCTCAAAAGCAGCAGGATGGCAGGAAATCCGGTATTTACGGAGTCGATGAATCCGGAGGTGATTACAGCAAAGACAACCTTCACATGCACGTTAACAACATCTCCCGATTTCACAGGAACCTGACAACCGAGCAGGATCCTGAGCTACATGAAGTCAGCTATTATCTGGAAGAGGAAGAGGGTGGGGCGTTCAAGTTTAAAAGAAGAGAAGAGTTCTTTGTTGATGCGGATATCACTGCAGGAGAACGCAGCATTACACACACCCTTTCCAACAAGATTGTTTCCTTTGATGTGAAGTATTTTAAATCTACTGCAGAAGAAGCCTCCGACGAATGGGACTCCAGTAGTTTTGTAACGACAGGACTTGCTGCTGATAAAATTCCGGCCGGGGTAATCGTTGAGCTTAAAATTGAAAGTGACAATGGAGAAAGCCTGACCTCCGATATGACTGTCAATATCCAACCATACATGGGGCAATACGTCGAATGGGGACAACAAAATTAAAAAAGAGCAGATCACGGGGAGTGGCATTAATCATGGCCATGTCCGTGATTTTACTGCTATCGATTGCCCTGATGCACACCTTTGAAAATCGCACGGTTGAAACAGTTCACCTGGCAAATACCTTACAACGCTTTCAATCAGAAACACTTTCACGTTCTGTGTTCAGGGCAATTATCATGTCTATTAAGACCAAGGGTTTGCTTTTTGTTTTAAACAACGAGGATCAGTGGAAAGATGTTCCTGTGCCTCTAAATGAAAATCAGTATTTTCAGATAAAAAAAATCCAGCCGATCGACCATTATTTTAATTTGAACCGACGATTTCGAGCAGACGACCCCTGGCCTACGGTGTTTTTAAACATTTATAACCAGTATCAGGAAGCAAGCGATCCGTTGGCTATAGAGAGCAGCCTGGAAGATGTTATCCCGGTACTTAGTGCACTGAATGACTGGATTGACTCCGATGATGAGGCCGATGCGGAGTTTTTATACAATAATGAGGATTACACTGATACAAATCCGGAATTTGAGGTGAAAAACCGAGAGTTGGACAGCCTTTCGGAAGTCAAACTCATTCCACCGGTCCAGGAGTTGGGTTTCAGTCAGAAGGATTTAAAAGAACGGTTTCGGATTTTTGCGATAGAAAAAGACTCCAACAAAATTTCGATAGATCTGAATTTATCTTCTCCGGCTGAAGTTGAAGAGTTCCTGCTCATATTCAAGGATGCTGAAAAGTACCCTAATGTTTACGATGAAGCTGCTACTATCAGGGAAATCCTGGAAGAGAGGGATAGTACCATGGAAGATGAAGAGCAGGAAGAGGGGAGTGATGCGTCAGACCCGGACCCCAGGTATTCACCGCCGCTCTACAACCGGGGAAATACGGAGTGGGAAAAGGCGCTGGAACTCGCAGGGTTGCAGCTTACGGCAGATGAACAAAAGCTGTTTTCAACCAGTACCAATCTCTTGGCTATTGAATATACTGTCACAACGCTTCGTGTGACAGTTACGACGGAAACAATTTTGGGAATTGAATATTCAGACGCTACGAAAAGTCTGGATATTAAATCGTTCAGAATTTTGCAATATGCAGTGAATTAACAGGTCAGGTATTATCTTTTAACAAGGCGTCAAAATCAATATCCTGGTTGCTAACAGGTTTACTGGCTGCATTGGCCTGGGCATTTGCCGCCTCCTGGTATGTTTCCATCTTGATGTCTTTTGAAGTGGTGGGCGTTTCGTCTTCTGAGCGTTGGTGAATGTTTTTCCCGTCCAGGGAAACAAACTCTGTTTTTTCCATTGAAACTTCAATATGAAATGGCTGTCCTTCGATTTTAAAAGACAGTTTGCGGCATAGATCCTTCTCAACTTCCGGGGCATCGATTGTTAAAACAATGGATGTTGTCAGCGCAATGGCCTTGGGCTGAGTATTGGTCGCTACCAGTTCATATTGATCTTCAATCCGCCTGCGAACAGTACCGATAATCTGATTGATAATCTCACCAATGCCATCCACAACCTCATCAGCAGTGTATTCAATAGCTAGCTCTTCCTCCGGGATCCCCATCTGCATCATTTGATTTTTGTAGATCGACATGGCAGATTCGGCAGTGAAATTCATAATCATCAAGCCAGAGTAATCACCACTGAATAATACAAAACAACCAATGTCCGGTCTTAAATGAATTACCGGCACTTTCTGAATTGTCTTGGCATAACTGATATCTTTTCCGGTAACGGAATCCAGAACATCTTTTGCGCATTCGCAAATGATTTTGGATAAGGCATTTAAAGTCTGATTTGATTTCACAGTCATATGTTTGAGTCGAAAATCGTATGGTTTAAACTCTCCACCGGTTGATATCCTGGCTTAAACAGATACACCACACCGGGTCATTGATTATAAGTGCCGACGATTGTAGTTTCTTTTCTAAGTATTGGAAATACAAGGTCAGATAGCGATATTATAATAGATTTGAAATCGAATCGCTATATTTTTTTTTGATCCGCAAATCTTTTTTCCGGCTCGAAACGGAATTCAGAAATCAGAAGGCCGAGTTTATTGGTTTCTACGATGGGGAGTTGGTCTCGAAGTGATTCGATATCACCCGGATAAACGGGAATTTGGCAGCCCGCAGCTAAATGCAGCCGGGAGACGTAGGTTTCCTCGGATTGCTTCAGAGCTAGTAGGGCATTGTCCAGAGATTTGGAAATGAGTTTGCGAAGTTTGGATTCCTTATTTTTTTCCAGTAACTGGCTGATCCTTTTCAGGTTGAATTGAGTGATTGTATATTCAGCACGCAAATCCAGGGAAACTTCAAGCTCCTCAACAGCAGTCCCACATTTATGTGTTCGACCGTGAGGTGCCACAATTTCAGTATACTCAACAGTTTCACAGCTGGGGCAATGCAGCCAGACCAGTGTGCCCGGGTAAGGTTTTTCAGCCTCTTCTTTCTGTTTTTTCTTGCGAAAGGCATCCAAAGAAATTGGTTCTGAGCTACTCATTCTTGATACAACCTGAAACTATAAAGAGATTTATATGGGTTTGACAAATATTATATATAATATCACCACTGCTGCGATTGCAAAGCAACCTTCCAATAACGCTATGCCCCAGTTTTGGTCCTGATGGATTTCCTCATCCAGTTTTTCTGAAGGGATGATAATTCTGTCGACGATAAAACGGAAAAAAGCCAGCACCGTGCTTCCCAAAACAAACCAGGCGATGAAGACAACCAGGGAATAAGAGGTTTTGATGGGAATTGAAAGCAGAATACCGATTGCCGTTAAATTAAATGCGAAGGAAATGCCTGCTGCCGCATTGCCTTCATCAATTTCTCTGTGGAAATCATATTGGGTGATTTTCTGATAAAGCAGGCTAAACAGATAAAAAGAAAGTTGCCCAAGCAGAAAATAGAAAATAGTGAGGGAAATTTCAAATACCCAGCCTATGGGTTCGCCGATAATGACACTACGAATGATCATGGCACTTCCCATGTAGCTCCCGGCAATAGCGATACCAACAGCTATGTTTTCTTCCTCCAGCAGTTCCTTTTTATTTTCAAATGTTCGCAGTATCAAACGATCGTTCATTTTTCCGGCAATGTTTAAAAGCAAGATGCCGATCACTCCCCAAATCGATACTTCGATCAGGTTACCGACAACAGATTCATGGTAGCCTTCCAGTGCAGCTTCCAGAACCACGACAACACCACCAAGGTAGCCTACAAATGCAACGGCAATTGCCTTGTTATCTGCTTTAACTAGTTGATATTCCAATGAATAGGGAGTGAAGAGATCAAACAGTTTTTTGCCAATCCAAATCAGCAATAAGGCCAACAGTATGAATATAAAATTAGGAAAATAGCTGAGGTTTTCAATACCATCCAAATAGGTGAACTCGTAAATTATGGGATTCATTTGGGTGCCATGTGAAGAGTTATCGTTTGCAGATCTACAGTATACAGGCGTAGCATCATTAGAACCTCAACCTCTGCAAAAAGTCAAGGATCGGCTTTGCTGGCGACGTTAGTTAAGGCTTCTGATTGAGGTGAATTGGCAGAATTGTGTGAGGAATTTTGAAAGGGAGTTCGTTCTTTTAAGAATGATCAACTGAAGTAACCTAAAAATGTTTCAAATCATAGCTAAACCCATACACTTCCAACTCTCCTTGCAAAAAATCCAGCTCGGGGAAACGCTGATATCCCATTTTTTCATAGAGTTTCCAGGCAATGGTCATGGCCCTGGTTGTGTGGAGGATGACTTTGTCAGATCCTAACGCTTTTGCGCGTTGCATGCACGCAACAGTCAATGCTCTGCCAACACCCAAATTCCTTACAGATTGATCTACTGCTAACAGCCTGATGCCGGAACTGTTTAAAACGCTGTTGGCAGAACCTCCGGAATCGTAATATTTCATGTCTCCTATGAATGTTACTCCTCCCATAAGATTTCCAGCTTGAGAAACCGCAACCAGAATTTCTACAGTCGGTCTTTCAGCACGCGACTTTACATCCAGCAGCATTGAATAATAATCCGGTTGTTCCCTGGAATCAGGCATCCCGGGAAGTGCTTCATACACTTGAACGGAAAGCCTTCCTAAAGATTCATATTCTCCTGGCAAAGCCTGCCTGATGTTAAAACTGATTGAGGTTGGTTTTTTCATGTTGATGACTATTAAATTACGATGTGACTGTAAAATTTTGAGATTGATGAGTATTTCCCGGTTTTGCGGAAATATGGTCCTATTCTCTGGGAAAATACTACAGGGCGGATCAAACGTAATGTCATTTAGTTAAGAGAAATGGGACTGAACGTCATCCTGGACGAATGTGAAGGATCTGTCAGAGCTCCCCGAGAGATTCTTCACTACGCTAAGAATGGCACCTAACTGGTCAACCTCTTTTAACTGAAAGACATTGGATCAAGCGTAGCGGATCCACCATTCTGCAACCAAAGATACATTTGAATTGGAGTCTAGCAGGAGAAAGGATGTGATTATGTGACTTAGGTTACGCAGAGGGAAAATCGTTTTCGAGTACTTGTTTCAAGCGACTTGAATCCAGTATGCTTATCTGCTCTCTGCCAATGGCAATTAACCTGTCATCAGCAAAATTTTTTAGCAAACGGGTAATGATTTCTCGAACAGTGCCAAGCTCGTCAGCCAATTCCTGGTGAGACATACGAATTGGGCTTTCCTTCTTAAGCAGAAAGGTAGCCAAACGTCTGTCCAGTTTCTCAAAAGCGACCTCATTCACCAGTTGCATCAACTCTAAAACGCGTTTGGAAAACAGGGAGAAGATATATTCACGAAACGACCGAATACTTAACAACTTTTCAAACTCTTCTGTGGGCATCATCACTAAAGTGACTTCCTTTTTCACCTGACCCACAGCATTATAGGGCTCATCACCAAGCAAACAGCCGGCCGAAACCACACAGGCATCACCGGGAGAAACTGTGTAAAGAGAAAGTTCTCTGCCGTTCAATGCCTGTTTGAACACACGCAGTTCACCCGACAAGATAAAAGGAAACGCGTTGCAGGGTTGCAGCTCTTCAAAAACGATCGTTCCGGATGTAAGGGAGACAGTCTGTGCCTTGGACAATGTTTGTGAAAGGAGATCTTTATCTATTTTGGATAAAACCGGGTAAAACTCAAAAAGTTTTTTTTGTAGGGTTGGGTCTAACATGACTATGGCAAGTTGGAAAGGGATTGCTGGAATAGGATCGTTGGAATGATATTGTTTACCTGCTGTTTGGCGAATCATCCATCGTTTCAGGTTAGTAACTGATAGTAGAATACATTTCTAAACATGTTAATAGTAACTTGTTTTGTATTTATTCACCACGAAGACACGAAGTTTTTCATTTAAAGGGCTTTAAGCCCAAGAATCAGAGAGTGTTGTGAAAATAGTCTTGAAATCTCATATATCGTTGATTGATATTTTTTGCACATAACATCCCCAGGAATCTGAAAAAAAACCTTTGCCGCTGGCGGATTCTACCTCATTTTTAATCTTTGCTTCGTGAACTTCGTGTCTTCGTGGTGAATAGTTATTTTAATTATTATCTTTTTATCACAATTTAAGCTTGGGATTGGCAGATTTAAAAGATATAATGTCAGCGACGTCAAAATCACATTTAGAAACACCGTTCAAGACAAAAGGAAACAACAATAGTAATTGAAATCAGCCATGCAAACAAAAAAGCGACGTTCCGATAAAAATGACTTTGAGTCACCCGACAATCAAGTAGATAAATCGAGTTGTAGTCTGCGCCGGTCCGAACCAATTCAATGTTTCTTTGCTCCTACAGAACGATCGAAAGACGTAAACAACCACCATGCAAAAAAAATAGCTCTAAATAGAACCGGGATGCCGGACCGACTGAAGCGTGGATTGGAAAATCTTTCGGGATTCGATTTATCTTCGGTAAGGGTACACTATAATTCAAAAAAACCGGCTCAAATTGGTGCGCTTGCCTATACCCAAGGTAATCAAATTCACCTGGGGCCAGGGCAAAACAAACACTTACCTCATGAGGGTTGGCATGCTGTGCAGCAAATGCAAGGTCGAGTCAATCCTACCAGGCAGTTCAAAAGAACTCCCATGAATGATAACCAGCAGTTGGAGAATGAGGCTGATTCTATGGGAGCGAAGGCACAGCGACTAAAGCTCCGCAATAATGCAGATGAAATTGTAAACAACCATGAGTATTCCAGTACTTCATCTGTTGTGCAAAGAGCAGTCGGTTTTGAGTTCCAGACAAATTGGAACATTCACAAAACAAGATGGTTTGGTCAAGATCCGGTAGAATATGCCAAAAAAACTCTTCTGTTCAGGGGCGATGGCTGGCAAATGGAAACAGATGGTAATGAAATTGAATACGTCGTTGATCAAGTAGAAGAAGCTCGGGATCCTCTTGGCACTGCTCGGCTAACTAATGTGATGACAAATCTGGAAAACTTTGTAGGGAACCTGAATGGGATGAGAAATACCAATGGCGGTGATCTGCGAAATAATCATCTAACTGGACAGAACATTAATCTTTCAAAATCAAACTTCAAAATAACGACATCTGGTCAAAATATTGCTGCCAATCCGCAAGTGACTGCCGGTGTCAGGATGGATCGGATCACCAAGCTCTATCAATCACTTGGGACTGCAAACAGTACATCAGGAGATGAATTTTTAGGACAGGCCCCGGCATTTTACCGATCAAAAGTGAATACAGCTCGTCAAAATGCGAATACGGACGATCCTGCCTGGGGAAATCATACGCCAAGTGCAAAACTTCAGGGTTTGTTAACTTTGATTGCACAATACTTGGTTACGGGATCAAGTCCAGGGTCTCTAATTACGGCAAAATATATGGCTTTTGTCATGGCCCGAACAGATTTTGGAGCTATGTTTAATCAGTTGGATGACGGTGAAAAAAATTATTATTCAGCTAACCGTGATGCATGGGTCACATATGTTTGTGATGACGTCATGAACAATTTGGATAGAAATCAACCTGTTATCAACCGAGAAATTCACGATGACATGAATTTGGCCCATGGACAACGCATCACCATTCCAATAACCCGGGCCAATTGGTTAAGCAATATTGCGCGTGGCCGGGATCTGTTAACCAAGCGGGCTAATGAGGTCTATTTCTTTAGCGGCAGTCAACATAAGGCAACTTACATGGATTCGAGAGAAAATCTGGGACATCGTTTGCGCGGTTTTGGTGGTTTAGGTGACACCTTTGACGATTTATTGAACGGCCAGACCGGAGCCATCCTCGAATTCCGATCGATGAGGGGCGGAGTCCCTTATCGCAACTGGCAGCCTCTTGCTATTCAAGCGTATCAATATTTTAGGGCTATCAATCAATTGAATGATGGAGACCCGCTACCGGTTTTTT
>JAKSDL010000773.1 GCA_022360105.1 Pseudomonadota bacterium | reverse complement strand
TGATCTTCAACTGGCCATCCTGAAAACATTGGGAAACTTGAAAGATGAAAATGCAGTAGCATCCCTGGCGGAAGTTATTCCGGGTTCCATTGAATCCATACAAAACGAAGCTGTCATTTCTTTAGGAAAAATCGGAACCAGTAAAGCACTGGAAGAATTAGCCAATATCTTTGGAAATTCTTCCAAGCTTGATGAAAAAATCTTTGATATATTAACAAACCTGGACACGGAACAATCCTTTGATTATCTGCCCAAATCCCTGGAATCTCCCAACGCAGAGACTCGTATTCTGGGTAAAAGCAAACTCTCACGCCTTGGAAGCAAAGCTATACCTTCGCTAACCAAAGCTTTGCAAAAAAATAATCCGGATCTTCAAATCCATGTACTTAACGTTCTCCTGGAAATTGCTGATGAATCATCTGTTAAAGCGATTCGACAACTTCTCAATACAGAACCCGAAAATGCCAATGTCCGATTTGCCGCTTTTGAAGCCTTAGCACATTTGCCCAGTTTGAAAGGAGACTACCTGTTGGCAACCGGGTTAACTGATAAAGACGACACTATTCGGCTCGCGGCAGCCAAAGCCATTGAAAAAAATCTTGACCAAAAACTGATCACGGGCATTAAAAATATGGTTCAGAGTCAAGATGCAGAGGCGGTTCGCATTATCAAAGCAATTGTTGATGCCGAAGCGGCCGAGCTACTTTTATCTTTGTTGGACCTGCCTTTTTTTAATCGTATTTCAACCGAATATATAGCCCTTAAGGTGCATCAGAGCATCAGGGACTTTTTCCTTACCTACCTGGCTGATAAAGGAAAATTAGAACTTGCTGACCGCATAAAACAGATGTCATTAACACGACAAGATACGGCAACCAGGCCTTTTATCTGTGCCGTGGACGACTCGAAAATGATTTTGAGTGTTTATCGTCGCGTTATTAACGAGCTGGGTTTTGAACCGGTATTGTTTGAAAAACCGGAGGTATCCCTGTTTTGGTTGTCAGAAAATAAACCGAGAGTGGTATTCACTGATTTAAACATGCCGAAAATCACGGGAATCGAGCTTTCCAAAAAAATTAGGGAACAGTATTCTCTTTCAGATCTTCCTATTGTCATGGTAACAACCCAGGAAGAAGGTAAAGATAAAAATGAATTAACAGCAGCGGGAATAAATCGCATCATAAGCAAGCCCTTTGATACGGATACGATCAAGGCAGTTTTAGCTGAACTATCCATATCCCTTTGATTTAATTTAGAAGGAGAAACAGGTATGAGTGATTTAATAAAAAATGGAACCTGTGTCACTTTAAAAGTCGGCCCTTCAATCAACGCAAAGAACTCTCAAGAATTAAAGGAGAAATTGCGCCAGGTGTTTGAAGAAGGAGCTGAACGAATTATTATCGATATGTCTGAAACCGAAATCATCGATTCCATTGGTTTAGGATTATTGGCTGCCACGCATAATTCACTGAAATCCAGAAATTCAAATTTGGAACTCATCAATGTCAGGTCTGAAATATACAAGGTCATCAACCTGATGAGGCTGGACAAATATTTCGATATTTCGACTGCTGATGAACCATCCTGAAACCATTGTTATCATAGAAACACATCTGGAGATTAGATCATGACAAGCCTTATGGATGACGAAACCCTGTCATTGTATATAGAGGAATCAAAAGAACATCTGGAGTCGATCGAATCCGATCTGCTGGAACTGGAAAAACAGGGAGAGCAATTTGATGAAGACCTCGTTAACAAGGTTTTTAGGGCAGCCCATTCTATTAAAGGCGGTGGCGGATTCTTAGGGCTTAATACGATTAAGGAACTTGCCCACAAAATAGAAAACCTCCTTCATCTGATACGAACAGAACAGATTATACCGACATCAAACCTGATAAATGTATTGCTGGCTGCATATGATCGCCTGGGAGAACTCATTGATAATCCTTTAGAAAGCAACGACGAAGATATCTCCGAGCACATAATCAGGCTTAATGCAGCTTCTTCCAGAGAGTCGGAAGAGAATCCTTCAAAAACCGGGTCCGTGAAATTTGTTATTCAACATCCAAGATTGGATATTGGTTTCACATTGAATGAGCATGATATCAAGGATGTACAGCAAGGAGGAAAACAGTTGTATATTCTGGATTTTGACTTAATCCAGGATGTACATAGGCAAAACAAAACCCCTTTTGATCTGATCACTATGATGGAAGACAGCGGTATCATTATAGATATCAGTACGTCCATTGAAGGGTGTGGAGATCTTTTAGCCAACATCGAAACACCGGTCATTTCTCTTTGCGTGCTTTATTCCACTATTGTTGAACCGGATCTGATAGGCATTTTATATAATCTTGAAGATTTCAAGGTGTCAGTGATTCAAAAGGATCAGATTAAGCAAAAAGAGGAAACTTCAAGCGAGATTGTCAAAAAGGAAGTTCCCCCCGAAATCACTGATCAATCAAAAATTCCTGAAACGACTAACCCCCCTGAAAGGTCTCCGGAACTAACACCTGCAAACCAATCCCAGGACAAATCAGAATCGGTTAAAAAGCCTGCGACTAAACCAACAACGATCACTTCCGAAACCCTGCGAGTGCATATCAGTATTCTTGTTCAACTG
>JAKSDL010000336.1 GCA_022360105.1 Pseudomonadota bacterium | reverse complement strand
CTGGGGCTGAGTTTTGAATGGAAAATTGAAAACCTTCGAGTGGAAGCACAGCGTCCCCCTAAACACGTCATGTTTATTCCAGCTCTCCTATTGCTGGGATTTATCTGGTTTTTACAGAAAAGACGGATCAAAACGACCACTGCAACTGAATTAGCAACCTAGCCTGCCTTGTCTCCAAACACTGCATATGTGGTGTTTGGAGCACTCTCCTGATTCATCACATACGTCTCTCATTCCCGGGTTTTCACGGGTTTTGAAGTTTGATCTAAAGCCTTTGATCATGACATCGAGTAAGGACATAGATTGGCAGCTTATGAGCATCTTTTTTTGGTGAAGGGTGAAGGGGTCATGAAGGGGTGAAGGGGTCAAGTCTTCTTTTGACTTATCTTGTCAAGTTGCTCTTCAAGGCTTCAAGGGAAGTGACCTTAACATCATAAAATCAGGTGACAGTATATTTGTTTTTGTAAATTGGTATCATGTCACCTGATTTAATGTCACCTGATTTACATTTTTCTTGTAATCCCAGCAGGTTGCATTTTTTTTTGATTCTGATATTGTTTAATCGGTTTCAGGCAATACTTGTATTATTTTAAATTTCAGATATATATCACCTAAATTAACGGATAAGTCTATGGAAAATCTTGCTGAACTGGTCAGGGACAGGTGTCAAAAGGATGCGGGTAAAAAAGCTTTTTTGGTGAAGAAAAACAGGAAATGGGAGGAGGTTACCTGGTCGGAAGTTGATAAAAAAGTAGATTTGATTGCCGGAGGATTGCTGAATTTGGGGGTGAAGTCCGGGGATCGGGTGTCTATTCTTGGAAATACCATGCTGGAATGGACTCTGGCCGATCTTGGCATTACCAGAATTGGCGGTGTAAGTGTGGGGATATATCAAACACTGTCCGCAGAACAGTGTAAATATATCCTTTCCGATTCCGGGTCCGGGGTTTTATTTATCGAAAGCGAGCAGCAGTTGCAAAAAATTGAGCATCACTTCCCTGAACTCCCGAAGTTGAAAACCATTGTTTTATGGAAGGGTCGGGTTGAATCTGATAAAGTCCTGTCCTTTGAAGATCTGCTTTCCCTTGGAAAACAACATATTGCCAGCGAACCCGGGAGCATCGCTGAACGTGAATCTAAGATAAATCCGGATAATACAGCGATCATCGTCTACACATCCGGGACAACAGGCCCTCCAAAAGGAGCCTGCCTTTCTCACAAAAACGTCCTGGCACAGTTAAACATGCTTGAGAAAGTGTTCCTAGAGAAGGATATAGGTAATACTATGATGTTTTTTCTTCCTTTATCCCACGTGGGGGAGCGCGTAGGCGGTCAGTACATGCGTATCAGCAGAGGCATTGCGGCGGCTTATGTTCAGGACATCACCAAAATTCTGGAAGATATAGTGGAGATTCAACCCACTTTTTTTGGAAGTGTGCCCCGCGTTTTTGAAAAAGCCTATGCGAAAATTCAGTCCGAAGTTGCCAATGCATCGCCTTTGAAACAAAAACTGTTTTACTGGGCGGAAAAAACGGGAACTCGAGTCAGCAGACTCCTTCAAGAGAATCAAACCATCCCCTTGGGATTAGCCTTGCAGTTCCGACTTGCAGATTTACTGGTATTGAGAAAAATCCGACAAATTTTCGGCGGAAAGGTCCGCAGTTTTTTATCCTCATCTGCACCAATTGCACGTGAAATTATCGAATTTTTTCATGCCTGTGGAATGTTGATCTGGGAAGCCTATGGGCAAACCGAGCTCTCTTGCTTCTGTACCTTATGCACATCACGGGATTACCGTTTCGGTTCGGTTGGTAAGGCACTTCCGGGGGTGGATTTAAAAATTGCGGCTGACGGTGAAATTATGGTGAAGGGTGATATTGTTTTTAAGGAATATCTCAATCAACCCGAACTGACAAAGCAGACA
The DNA here is from genome assembly GCA_022360105.1 of Pseudomonadota bacterium. Next base: position 563 of record JAKSDL010000336.1, on the reverse strand, counting down.
CTTTCGGAAGACGGATGGATATACACCGGAGACCTGGGACGTATCGATGAAGATGGCTATCTCTGGATCACAGGCAGGAAAAAGGATATTATCGTAACCTCCGGCGGCAAGAACGTGACACCCTCAAATATTGAACAGGGTCTTATGAATCATCAGTTGATTGAACGAGCCATCGTGCATGGTGATCGCAGGAATTATTTGACGGCGTTAATATCTATCTGTCCTGAAAATGTGGAAATATGGGGTCAAAATAATGGACACGTCGGATTGACATATAGTGCTTTTACCGAGCTTGAGGCACTAAAAAAGGAAGTTCAAGGTATTGTAGACCGGACAAACGCCAAACTCGCCCGTTTTGAAACCATCAAAAAATTTGCCCTTTTGCCAGCACCCCTGGAGGTGGAAACCGGCGAATTGACTCCCACCATGAAAACTCGCAGAAAAATAGTCGAAGAAAAATACGAACCGTTACTGAATTCTCTTTACCAGTAATCGTTGGCGTGATTGAACGATTGAAATTTGATTTGCTAATTCCAGTAATTAAACTGATTCCCGCTAAGTCT
>JAKSDL010000865.1 GCA_022360105.1 Pseudomonadota bacterium | reverse complement strand
TAAAAGTTCACTAACGGTAGCGCCGATAGGCAGATTAATGACCTTCGCTCCCTCAACATCACTTCTTCGAAGTGATGTGAATAGTTTAACTTTAACCTTCATCAATTAGCCATTCCAGATTCATTTCCACCAACTTACCTTTAGTAGGTATGCCATCTTTGTCCCAACCACTCATTTCGTAATATAGATTGATGGCTTCCTTAAACTCATCCGGGTCGATATATTGCCCCTTGAGAGGACCGTTTGGCATCGGTTGATGCCAGCGACGAATCACTTTGTCATCTCCAGGCTTGAGACCTTCCCGATTATTGAATACTCTTGACATGACGTTACTTCGTTCGGACACGTTCATCATATCGTAAAGATTCGTATCCCATCCAGTGATAGCACGGATCGATTCAACCAACATCTGGAACGTCATGGCATGAATCGGTACGGAACAGAAATTGCAGATACCGTAGTTATTATTTATTTGCCAGGTTTTCTGCCCATTAACAAAAAACCTCACCTTCTGTGCATTGGTTTCAAGGGGTTCGACTGATTCATAAATTCCAAGGGGGTTTAATTTGGTTACCCCTTCACCCTGAAACGCAACATCATGGGGTGACTCTATATGTTCTGCTCCGGTTGGTGACACCGCAAACCCCATTCCCATGCCGGTTTTTCCACGACCATCATGCAGGGGCAGCTCCTGCCCTTTGATGTGAAAGGCATACTTTTCAGCCCCGTTGCCTATCTTTTCAGCCGCTTTTTTGACCCCAAGGGCGAGAATTTCACCAATCCCACGCCGGTTTGCAATCTCTTCGATCAGCCAGATCATGGCATCGGCATCTCCCCAGTTCAGCGTTCGGCCGCATGTATCTTTATCAGAAATAATTCCATTTTCAAAACATTCGAAAGCAAATGCAATGACCGAAGCCGTTGAAATAGTATCAAGCCCTAATAGATTGCACAGCTGATTGCCCCTGGCAACGGCAGGCAGGTTATCAATTCCACACATTGATCCCAGGCCGGCAATGGTTTCATATTCGGGTCCGCCAAACCGCTTGTCGAGCGGGTACTTTTTATCCTTTAGTGAAACCCTTCGTTTGCATCGAACCGCACAGGCATAACAGGTACTGCTGGAGTCAAATATGGTATTATGGAACGTTTCGTGGTTAAGATTGTCAGCGCCTTCAAATACACCGGACCGGAAATTACGTGTCGGAAGCATGCCAGTATCGTTTAATCCTTTTACCAGAAGGGACGTTCCAACTTTCGACAGACCTACATTAGGCGGATGAACTTTGATCCGGTGATTATGCCAGGTACGGATTTCCTTAACCCTCTGAGGATCTGCCATCTTGATTTTTTTTCGTCCGCGAGCCGCAACAGCTTTGAGATTCTTCGATCCCATGACAGCACCCATCCCGGTACGGCCATTGTAGTGCTCGAGGTCGTTTTGAACACAGGCATAGGGAATCATTCGCTCTCCGGCCGGACCAATCGATGCGACCCTGACTCTTTTTTCACCGATTTCCTCTCTAATTTTTTCAAAGGTGACCCAGTTGTCCTGTCCCCAGATATTAGAAGCATCCCGGACTTCTACGTCTCCGTTGTTGATGTATAAATAAACCGGTTTTGGTGCTCTTCCTCTTATCACAACGGCGTCAAACCCTGCAAACTTCAGCTCCGGTCCAAAGAACCCACCCGCCTCTGTCCTCCCCAGTGCATGGGTCAGGGGTGACTTCGCGGCTATCGTGTACCGGCTGTAGCCAGACAGTGGTGCCCCGGTTACCACACTGCAGGCAAAGACCAGAATATTTTCTTCTGAAAGTGGATCTACCGAAGGTTTGAGATGTTTCAAAAGGTAATAAGTCGCCAGGGCTGTCCCCCCCACATAAGTTTTGTACCAGTTCTCATCGGGTTCTTCGACTTCCCAGCTGTTATCAGTTAAATTGATGTGTAATATTTTTCCATTATATCCAAATGGCATAAAATCACCTCTATCATTTTATAAAATTATTTTCCGCTAACCAGGTAATATCCCCAGGTGCACAGTTCAGGAATAAAAATCAACAAGACAACAACGGCTATCATCATCAGAATAAATGGGATTACCCCTTTACTGACCTCCTCCAAGCTTAATTCGGATATGGCTGAAGAAACATAGAGGTTGACGCCTAACGGAGGTGTCAGAAATCCGATTTCAGAAATAATAACAAATAAAATTCCGAAATGAACCGGGTCTACCCCTATTTCAGCGAGAATGGGCAGAAAAATAGGGGTGAGAAGCACAATGGTGCTCAGTGTCTCCATAAACGTTTCCACAAAAATCAGGAAAATACAGATAAAAATGAGAATCATGTATTTATTGTCTGAAATCGACAGAATATGCCCGGCAATCTGGCCGGGTATTTCATACATTGTCAGTATTTTACCGAATGCCATAGCCGGTCCCATGATAATCAGAATCGCACCTGTCAGCATTCCTGCAGTGAGCATTGAATCGTAGATATCTTTGAGGGTGAGCTGCCGATAAATGAAGAATCCCAGAAGGAAAGCATAAACCACTGCCAACATGGAGGCTTCGGTGGGAGTAGCAAGGCCTCCGTAAATACTTCCCAGAACAATGACCGGCATCATAAGTGCCAGTTTACCTTCCCAGATACTTTTTAATACTTTCACTATGGAGAATTTCTTTCCACTGGAATGATATCCTTTTATTTTCCCCGTGATCAAACACTGTATGGAAAGGGCTCCACCTAAAATGAGTCCGGGTACTACACCTGCTGCAAACAGACCTGCAATCGACACATTTGCAACAATACCGTACATGATCATTGGGTTGCTGGGCGGGATGAGGATTCCAATCGTTCCACCTGTCGATGAGACGGCCGCACCAAAACGTTTGGGATATCCGGAATTGACCATGGCAGGGATCATGATGGCACCGATGGCTGCCGTGGTGGCCGGCCCCGAGCCTGAAAGCGCAGCGAAAAACATGCAGGAAATCATGGTAACAACAGCCAGCCCACCGGGCACATTACCGAACAGCTCATAAACAACATTAATGACTTTTTCAGTAATACCACTTTTTTCCATTAAATTACCGGCCAGAATAAATCCAGGGATTGCCAGGAGAGGAAATATGTCCGCACCGGAGTAAAAGGTTTCCGCCATGTAAATCAGCGGTATCGGCGTTAAAAGCAAAGCCATCAGCGACGCAATGCCCAGTGAAAACCCGATGGGTATTCCCAGCAGCAGGCACAATATCAAACTACCGAATATAACTTGAATCATGGATAATTCAGGCATGATTATCCTCCTCTATGCTATTTGCCCGTATAGTCTTGATTACATGCTGTATCATTCGGATCGTTATTAAAGAAAAGGACAGAGGGATAATAAAATAGATAAATTTCATTGGAATTTCCATTGCCAGGCTCTCCTCAGAAGAAAAATCAACCAGTTGCATTCCCAGTTTTATGATGAGCAGATTGAACAGCATCCACCCAACGTATCCTGGTATAAATGCATATCGCTGAAATTTTTCAGGCAGTAGTTTGAACTGCACTGTAATGCTGAAATGCTGTCCTTTTTTTGTGGCTAAAACGGCTCCAAAGTATAGCAGCCAGACAAAAGCAAAGGCAGCAACTTCTTCTGCCATATGGGAGATTTCAGAAAGCAGAGGGGTATGAAACGCGTACCTTACAACTACGGTATAGGTTAATGACAGAACAAGTGTACTGCATAATATGACAACTATGAATTCTTCAAAATAATTATCGATAATTGATAGAATTTTTTTAAGCATAACCTCGCCTCGAAATTGAAAGTTAAAAGGCATAAATCATGTGTTTTCCAGTCCGGATATGTCCACAGTAGATCAGACAGAATCAATTGTTTGTACTCAATCAAAAAGCCCTGTCAAGAACCTAACATTGATAATGAGCCCTGTATGCCGGTTATCAACGGAGCGCGAAAACACACGACGCTTCCGCCCACCGCTGATACCTGATTAACATCTCGATTTATTTGATATTGACGATAGAGTCGAACAGGTCTTCACCGATTTTTTTCCGGTATTTTTTCCAGACCGGGGCAACTTTATCCACAAATGCCTGTCTGTCTTTAACCACATTTACTTGAACACCCAACT
>JAKSDL010000237.1 GCA_022360105.1 Pseudomonadota bacterium | reverse complement strand
TATTTTAATTTGCAAAACGAAATTGACTTGATTAGTATCAAGCGTTAATAATAGAGTAAAAACAGCTGAAATTTAATTCAAATAGATACACAGTCCTAACGCAAAAAATGGGAATAAAACATGCAGCAGCGACCAACAGATAACTGGCGAACGGAAATAGATTTACGTAAAACTAAAACTGTCGTGCTTAATAGCGGCAATGCCGAGGAGAAGCGGCAGGAGATACTGGAATATTTTCATAAATCATTCGATATAGATGAAGCACTTCTGGAGATGCTCAAGTATGATGATACGTACTATATGCGGGCTGATCCGTTGCGGCATCCGCTGATATTTTATTTTGGTCATACAGCTGCGTTTTATGTCAATAAGCTGATCATGGCGAAGGTTATTGATAAGCGTATCAACCCGAAGTTTGAATCTATGTTTGCCGTGGGAGTCGATGAGATGAGCTGGGACGATCTTGATTCTTCACATTATGACTGGCCGGAAGTTGAAGCAGTACAGGGCTATCGCAACCAGGTGCGTAATCTGGTTGACAGGTTGATAAGGACTATGCCACTAACGATGCCTATCGATTGGGAGAGTCCGTGGTGGGCGATAATGATGGGGATCGAACATTCTCGCATACATCTGGAGACCTCATCGGTTTTGGTCAGACAGTTGCCGCTGGGGCATGTGCGACCGCATCCGCTATGGGAGATATGTAGAGAAAGCGGCGATGCTCCGGCAAATGAGCTAATCGATGTGCAGGCGGGAACGATTACGCTGGGCAAGAGCTTCGACAACGGGCTGTACGGCTGGGACAATGAATATGGCAGTCACGCGGCAGAGATTGACTCATTTAAGGCGAGTAAATACCTGGTGAGCAATGGCGAATACCTGGAGTTTATCAAAGCAGGCGGGTATAAGCATCAGAAATACTGGACGGAAGAAGGCTGGAGCTGGAAAGAATATGAACAGGCTGAAATGCCGCGGTTCTGGCGAAGTGCGGACGGCAGCTATAAGCTGCGTTGTGTAGCTGAAGAAATTGATATGCCCTGGAACTGGCCGGTTGAGGTTAACCAGCTGGAAGCCAAGGCATTTTGTAACTGGAAAAGTGAATCGACCGACAAAAAGCTGCGGCTGCCAACAGAGGATGAATGGTATTACCTTCGAGATAGACAGATGGATACCGACCAGCCGTACTGGGACAAAGCGCCCGGAAATATCAATCTGGAATATTATGCCTCCTCCTGTGCGGTAGATAAATATGCGTTTGGCGATTTTTATGATATCGTGGGCAATGTCTGGCAATGGACTGAAACGCCTATAACAGGCTTCCGAGGTTTTGATATTCACCCCATATACGATGACTTTTCTGTGCCGACCTTTGACAGCCGCCATAACCTGATGAAAGGCGGCTCGTGGATATCGACCGGCAACGAAGCTATACGTGACAGCCGGTATGCGTTCAGGAGGCATTTCTATCAGCATGCCGGGCTGCGGTACATCGAAAGTGAAAAGGATGTGGTAGTCAAGGCCGATGTTTACGAGAGCGACCCGATCATTACGCAATATTGCGAGTTCCATTTTGGTGATACCTATTATGGCGTACCAAATTATCCAAAACAAATTGCCGAGTTTTGCCTTGAACAGATGGAAGGTAAGACCAAAAGCAAAGCGCTCGATCTGGGCTGCGCGGTTGGACGTGCCAGTTTCGAGCTGGCACAAGAGTTTGCCGGCGTTACCGGGCTGGACTTCTCAGCTCGTATTATCAAGCCGGGCGTTGAGCTGAAAGAGGAAGGCTATTTGCGGTTTACCAGAACAGAGGAAGGTGAGCTGGAAAGCTACCATGAGGTTAGGCTGGCTGATCTGGGGCTGGAAGAAGCTGCAAAGAAGGTCGAGCTTTATCAGGCGGATGCTTGTAACCTGAAGCCGCTATATGCCGGATATGACCTTGTACTGGCAAGCAACCTGATAGACCGGCTGGCATATCCGAAACGATTCCTTGAGATGATCCATAGCCGGATCAACCCGGGCGGGCTGCTGATAATCGCATCGCCCTACTCGTGGGACCAGGAGTTTACCGCGAAGGAAAACTGGCTGGGTGGATATCGTAAAGATGGTGAGCCGTATACCACACTGGAAGCTCTCGGCAATGTGCTGGACTCACATTTCACACAGCTTGGCGAACCGACGGAACTGGAAATGGTCATCCGTGAGACTAAGCGTAAGTTCCAGCATACCAGAACTGAGGTTAGTGTTTGGGAAAGGAAATAATACCTTATCACAGACTGACCCAAATAAACATTTCTTTGGGTATGTAGGAAAAAACGCCAAACGCACAGGTAAAAGCAGCAAGGCAGTCTTGCTTTTCCTTAAGAAACTTCGCAAGGCCATACCCAAACTTGTGAACAAAGCAAAGACATAACAATAAATAATGGCTCATCCTGGCAAAAGATTATTCCTAAAAAATTACCATTCTACAACTCAATTGCCCATCTATACTTATGTTAATTTTGTTTTTCAAATAAAAAACTTTTACATATTTTCTAGATTTAAACTTGACTACACAACAAAATAGTTGTATAATTTATATAGTTGTTTTACTAATGACTAGAAGTTATTGCAATAACGCCGGTCGTGGATTTTAGGATTATT
>JAKSDL010000321.1 GCA_022360105.1 Pseudomonadota bacterium | reverse complement strand
CTCCTGATTCTTGGTTTTGACGGTACAAGCTATAACGCTGACTCGCTACCGGATACGATCACCTGCAATTCAGCCGACAGTCAAGCGTACAAAGATGGGAAGCCATTTGTTGAATTGGAAACTGCTCTATCTGATATTGTCAAGGATATCAGAAACAGAAAAAACGTCGATTTTGGCAACTTTATAACATCCCTCGAAAAAGAAGTTTTTAAAGAAGCAATGAAATCATGTAACAACAGCGGAGTAAAAGCCTCAAAATTGCTTGGTATAAGTAAATCCACGTTTTACACCAAGTTAAAACTATTTAACATCTGACGCAAAACGCATCATTTATCAAGTCAAATGAGATTAAGCTTTCTCAATTTGCCACGTAAATTTGAATACAACCTGCGGCAATCGCCGTAAAATCGAATTCTGTATCATTCTTACTAAAAAAGAGAAAAAGTGAAACGAATCTTAATTGTTATCGCCTTCCTATTTGCGAATTACGCTTCTGCAAACTCAGATACCATTCCATCTTTAAATTGCAGTTCTTACAACATCAAAGAGAGTCAAAAGTACTATAGCAATCCGATCGAACGGGATTATCTTTTACGGATTATTTACCCAAGAAGGAAAATTGACTTGTTGTGTGAGTTTGGCAAATTAAAAGAATTAACAACATTCCCTAATTCAATAGATCCGAACTTTTTGAATGGCAGATCGAGTGATTTTTCGGGGATTCTCTTAACTGCTGTCATGAAGTCGTTGAGGGTTCAGGAAAAGAATATTATGGTTCTTACGAAAGATAACTATTTTTTCCTGGAAAAATTAAAAAACATCACCGAACACAGTGGAATGATTGCCAGATATTCGAAAGGTAAAGAAATACCGGTTCGATTTGATGGTCCGATAAAGCTCGTTTATAAAAATATACGAAATGTATCGGCTTATCCCTGGTATATGCGTACAGTGATTTTTGGAGATTCATTCACCAAAGAGCTGGTGTTACTGTCAAAAAACGGGGAGATAATTAAATTTAATAAAAGCAGGTTGTTAAAACTTGTAAAACATCCCAAGGTTGGCATTCCGTTAAACCGTGGTTACTATCCAAGTGTCAAAATTCAAAAACATCCGGGATTGAATGTTGTTGCATTGGAAGACGTTCTGAATAGTGCAAAAAGAAACAATATCAATCAACTAACCTTCATTTCATTTGGAGGTCACAAAAAAACCGTAAAAATAAACAATACCAGGGATCTATATTTAGCCATCTATGATTTTGAGAAAACATATTTTCCAATTACCGGGGGGCAATACCTCGTTGTCAGGATAAACAATAGAAACGTGCACCCCTTTATTTATTACCTGGAGGGGATTTATCTTGAATGATAGAAATAAACATATATCCACAAAAAAACACCCCTATTACATCGCTGTTTTTACCTTATGGATTGTAATCGTTTTAGTGGCGTTATTCGTTTTTAACTCGATAAAACAATTCACAAAAGATAATCTGATTTCCGAATTCAACGGTGTTGCCAACAATATCTCCAACTTTTCAAGCGAACCGCTTCTTTTCCAAAATCTCGCTCGCATTCAATTGGATGTAATTGAAAACCCCCTTGTTTTTTTAAACAGGTTGGATTTTGTGTACGTCGTTGATACTCAAAACAGAATCTTGCTGTCGAATCACGAAAACAAAATAGGAGAAACATTTATTAATCGTGATTTTAACAAACTCATCCTGGAAAAAAAGATAACGCATATCCAGAACAGGAATTTTTACTTCAAGATATACACAAATCGCAAAGATAAATACTTTTCCCTGTCCATCAATCCTGCCATGGGCCAGTTAGATTATTACCCGGATGGTGTTTATAACAGCTCTATTTACTTCAGCCTGAAAACCGACAACATTTCACGCAATTTTGAAAAAATCTTCTATGCATTGGTGTTAGGGACTATTGCCATAATTACCCTGCTGAGTATTGTGGTTAAAATGTTCTCCGAATACTATGTCGGGCCTTTTTCCCTTTTCCTGGGCAAATTGTCGGAATTATCTTCGGGAGTTAATGAACCAATAAATATAAACAAAATAAAAGGGCCATTGAGAAGGTTTGTTACCCATTTTAATGAGGTAATATACACTCTTGTCGAGGTTCAACAAAAAGAAAAGGAACTTGAGCTGCAAAAAGGTATCGTTCGCGCTACACAGGTACTTGCCCATGATGTTCGCAAACCTTTCTCCCAGATGTGCTTTATATTGGATTCGTTGGACAGGTTGCAATCGGATTCGGATGGACTGAATTCGGCTAAATGCGAAGTCGAAAAGTCTATCAAACATGTGGAAAGCATGATCAACGATATCCTGGACTACAGCCGCGAAGTGGAACTATCCACAGAGCCATGTTCGCTGTATCGTATTTTTGACTACGTTATCAGGCAGTCCCAACAGGATTTCCCCAGCAGCAGAATCTCCTTTGATTATCGATTGTCAGCGCGATTTATGCCCCTTGTCGATGAAGAACGCATGGCAAGGGTATTCGGAAACATCATTTCCAACGCCATTGAAGCTATTACGGAGGGGAATGAGCGACGGGAGGGAACAATCGTCGTGATATCACAGGATGTCGTGCTCAACGGTCGAAACATGATTGAAATCACTATCGGGAACAATGGACCTCCTTTCGAAAGAGGAACGGTCAACAAGCTGTTTAACACCTTTTATACACACGGAAAAAAGAAAGGCACGGGACTGGGCCTGGCGTCCGCTCAAAAAATCGTAAACCTTCACAAAGGAACGATAACGGCAAGAAACAAGGAAAACGGAAAGGGTGTTGAATTCATTACACAAATTGTGTCATCCGATACACGTGAACCTGTCAATACCGCTCATCTGCCTATGCGTTTGGGGATCGACCAAATGCCAGCTCCCCGCGATACGGATGTCAACCGGGCTGTTAAACGTATCAGTCGGAACAAGGAGCTTATTCCAATCATTTTGCTGGAAGATGAAGTCTTGTACCGGGCAGGTGTCAGGAATTTAATCAATTCGGAACCCGCATTGTCAAAAAAGGTAATCCTGTACGACGCCACAACGGTCGACGATGCATTGGCATTGATGGAAAACGGAGAAATCGGACATGCTATTGTTGACATCGATTTAAACGATACTCAGAACGGTTATGACTTTTTGACGATCGTGAAAGAAAAATACCCGAACCTAAATTGCCTGGTTCATACCAACCGCATTATCGATGAAGATAAAAAGAAAGCGCTTGATTTGGGAGTCAAACATTTTGCTCCCAAACCGTTAAATCTGGCTAACCTTGTTTGTTTCATAAGCAACGTTCCGCTTAATGAAGGCAAAATAGGGGAAAGTCTTGCCAAGATCCCGGAACATAAAACTGTCACTCTTCTAATTGTCGATGACGACCCGCTGATTTTAAAAACGTTGGCTAATTCGGTAGAAGACTATTTCAGGCAAAACAGCATTCCTTGCCAATTGTTGACAGCAGGAACGTATCGGAGAGCTGAAGATTTGCTGAACAGCTATCATGCCGAATTAAACTATGTGTTATCAGACTTACATATCGATGCCAACACCGATGGTTTGTTGCTGGCCGATAAAACCCTGGAACTCAAGAATCAAACTGACCGGGACATTCAATTCTTTGTTTTTACCCACTCAAATGTTGGTAGACTAAATAAGACCATCAGCCGAAGCAGGGTCAAACGATTTTATCGTCATCCCGTTTTACCTTCGGTGCTAAAGGATATCTTTGAAAATGAACCCACTGTTGAAAGTCGTCACACAGTTACCGGTAGCCGGAATAGCACCCCCAATTCCGAAATTGAAAGCTGCTCTTTGCCGGTGTTGCTAAGATTGATGAATAAAAAGATATTACGGAAGGCATGCCGGTTAATTGGACATAATATAGCCGGGGAACTTGAAATCATGAAACACAACCTGCTAAACACCGCCAAGGAAGAAGGAAACCAAAAGGATGCAACAAACAGGTTGCTGCCTTCTCTTCCCGAAGTAACTGAACAATTACAGAGTTTTTTGGATATCGCAAAATACAGCGATCCACACAACCTGAAAAACCTGTTTATCGTGCCGTTCAACTT